>CAZHAD010000063.1:15986-20402 GCA_964529965.1 uncultured Leptospirales bacterium
TATGAAATACATCAGTCTGCTCATACCCGTAATGCTTGCAATCGGCGCCTATGGCCATGCCGCCGAACGGCCGGTCAAGGTGACGCTCAACGAGTGCATCAATATCGCCCTCCAGAACAACGGCTCATACAAGTCCTCGGAAGAGGACAGGAACAAGGCGCTCGCCGAATACAGGGTCGCCAAGGCGCAGCGGTATCCCTTTTTAAATTTTGACATACGAAGCCAGCAGTATCCAAAGACGATCGTCGGCAATCCATATGCCACGTATATCGAGTTTCCGTTTAATTATTACCTTAACCAGCGCACGATTAAACAGCAGGAAGGGAGCTTCGAATTATCAAAGTATTACAATTTGGGCCTGTCCTTCGGGTTCATCGCGGGCGTGACCCTGTATGACGAGAAAAAAAACAGGTTGATTGATTCGGCGAAGACCGGTATCGAGCTTGCACAATATCAAACACGCAAGTCGATGTACGACGTCATATATGACGTGAAAAAAAACTACTACTCGTACCTGATGGCGAAGGACAACATCCAATTAAGGGAAAAGCTGATGAAAAGCAACGAGGAGCGTCTCAAGATCACGGAATTGCTTTACAAAAACGCACAGAAGCCGATCCTCGACCTGAACAAGGCGAGGTACGAATATCATGACGCGGAGCTGGAGCTTGAGAAGGCGAAAAACAGCGAACGCGTGGCGAGAATGGGGCTTTTCATGACCATGGGGATCCGCGACACGGCAGCCGACCTGCAGCTTCAGGAGAGCAAATCGCTCCCGGAAGTCAAATACACCGTGGACGAGCTCTACCGGCTCGGCGAGCTCAATTACCCCGAGCTTCAGATCGTCCGGACACAGAAAAAGAACAGCAGGATCAAGATCGGGGTGGAGAAGGGCGGCCATTACCCGACCGTTGAGCTGCAGGCAGGGGTCTCGTATGAAAACGGGGGCCTTAATCTCTCCACCATAGGGAGTGATTTCGTGAACCGCGACAACTGGAAATGGAGCGGTTTCTTCGGATTTCTCGCTCGCCTCCCCATATACTCGGGCGGGCAGGTGAGCGCGAGGGTCGATTCCGCGAGGGCGGAGTACAACAAAAGCGTATACCAGGAGAAAGAGGCGCGCATGACGATGCATGCGACCGTTGAAAACTCCTACACGACCCTTCAGGAGCTCAGGAAGCAGATCGATATCTCGCAGCTGATGCTCGACAACGCGAACAAGCAGATGCTGTACGCGAAAAAAACGTACCAGAGCGGGGCGGGCACACAGCTCGACCTCCATGACGCGAACGTGTCGCTCATCAACGCGCGGCTCGGGTTCGCCAAGGCGAAATACGATTACCTGATGACGATCGCGAAGCTGTCCAGAATCGTGGGACTTGGAGAAGAATCCTTATGCAAAAGGTAATTAAGAAAAAGGTACTCGCCGCAGGCATCATATCGGCATTTATTATTCTGATTTTTGCAATCGTGAAGACCTGCAATGGAAGAAAGGGCAACGTATACGTATATGATAAAGTGACGGTCGGCACGGTGCAGAAAACGATCTCCGTCCCGGGCGTGATAGAGATCATCGACCCGTTCCGCGTGCTGGGCAAGACATCAGGGGTCGTCACGCACGTGTACGCCGACTTCAACCAGGAGGTGAGAAAGGGTCAGCTCCTGGCGACCCTCGATTCGACCGACATCGACCAGAGGCTGGCGAAGATCGGCGCCCAATTGGAGAGCGCCAAGCTGGAGCTGGCGATCGCGAAAGGGGATCTCGAAGCCAAGAAGAGCATGTACAAGGACAATCTGATATCGGAAAAGGGGATGGAGCGCGCGGAATACAACTACAAGACCGTGCAGTACAAGTACAAGCAGGTACTCATCGACTACAACATCACGAAAGAGTCGAAGGCCGACACCAGGATCACGGCCCCGGTAAGCGGCGTCATCATCTCGCGGAACATCGAGGAAAACGCGCCGGCGGGCGCCGGCGCCCAGCTCTTCGTCATCGCCCCCACCCTGAAAAAGATGCGCCTGACCATAAGCGTGGACGAATCCGACATCGGGCAGGTGAAAAAGGGCCAGAGCGTCACCTTCACCGTGAGCGCCTTTCCGGACAAGACCTTCCGCGGCGCCATCAACCAGGTGAGGATGAGCCCCGTCACCAAGGGGAGCGTGGTCACATACGAGTCCCTGGTCGTGTGCGAAAACGACGGGCTTCTGTTGAAGCCGGGCATGACCGCGACCGCGACGATCGTGGTAGGTAAGAAAGACAACGTCCTGCGCGTGCCGAACCAGGTCTTTATCGTGTCGCCGGCCAATATTCCCATGGAGGAAAGGAAAAGCATCGTGTGGAAAAAAGCAAGCGGCATGACGGGGGGCCTGCCGGTCGAGAAGGTGAAAGTCGTGACCGGGCTGCAGGGCGACAACTACACCGAGATCACGAAGAACCTCAATAAAGGGGACGAGGTCCTGGTCAAATTCATAAAAGGAAGCGAGCGGTAAAGCGCATCCATGGGAGAGAACCTTATAGAGGTGGTTGACCTGGTGAAGACCTTCTTCCTGAGCGAAGAGGTGGAGGTCCACGCCCTGAAGGGCATCACCCTCTCGGTGGAAAAAGGGGAATACATTGCGGTCATGGGCGCGTCCGGGTCAGGGAAGTCGACCTTCATGAACATACTCGGCTTTCTCGACACGCCCACCTCGGGAATCTACAAGCTCGAGGGGATCGATGGCGGCATGCTAAACAATGACCAGAAGGCCGAAATACGGAACAAAAAGATCGGGTTCGTGTTCCAGGGCTTCAACCTGCTCCCGCGAACGACCGCGCTCGAAAACGTTGAGCTACCCCTGTTCTACAAGGGGGGGTATTCCGCCGCCGCCCTCACGGAGCAGGCGAGAAAGCTCCTGGCCGGGGTGGGCCTGGCGGGCAGGGAGGAGCACCATCCGAACAAGCTCTCGGGAGGGGAGCAGCAGCGCGTGGCGATCGCGCGCGCCCTGATCAACAGCCCCTCGATCATTCTCGCGGACGAGCCCACCGGAAACCTCGATTCCCAGACCTCGAAAGAGATCATGGACCTGTTCACCCGGCTCAACCGGGAGACCGGCATCACCATCATCATGGTGACCCACGAGCACGACGTGGCCGACTACACGGACCGGAAGGTGGTGTTCCGCGACGGGAGAATCATCAGCGACTCGAAGGTGCGGAAGGTCCGAAGGGTCAAGGCGGGTAAAAATTAATTACTTTCTGACTTTCCAAAAAAACTCACTTTTTTTGCCCTCACCCCCCAACCCCCTCTCCCATTAAGAATTGAATAAAGGAGAGGGGGGGCAGAAGGCGATGCTTCATGTTTAGGAAACCCTCTCCTTATTTCCAAGTTTAATGGGAGAGGCGGCGCACTGAGCTTGTCGAAGTGGTGCGCGGCAGCGCGGGTGAGGGCATTGCCGCATGACTATCTGAAAATAGTTCAAGAATGAGTTATAACGTATTCTCAGACATCCGATAAATATAGTTCGGCTGGATGTGCTTAATTTTGCCGGGGGCTTCCTTGCACTTTCTTTGAATCTCCGCAAACCCAGGGTCACGCCGGACTTTCATCAGGTAGACGTTTTTTCCTATATTTTTGAGTGGCTTGATTGAAACGACCTCATAATCCGAAAAATATTTCTGGATGAACTCTTTCCCTACGCCCTGTTCGAGGGTTATGATATATTCTCCTGCAACATATTGGTTTTTGTCGAGATCATGAATCATCGGCTTTCCGTCCGCCTTGTTAACCTGAAAGGACAATAAAAATGATAATGATATCAGAGCAAGGACGATCTTAAATCGATTGATATACATGATAGAGTGATGCATTTTAATAAATTAATTCATATTAGCATGTGTAATACTATAAATGATGACAAAATATTTTACTCGCTCCGCCGTAACAAGATCCTGTACTGCACGCCTCCGGTAGCCCTTCTGGCTGCCTGCTCATGAAATATTTTTTCCATCATTTTATAGTGTATCACGTTATTCCCAATATCTATGTCTTCTTTTTTTATTTATGTGTATAATATTATGTTAAAAAATCGGACTTTTTTCCAATTGAAAAATGTATTTATATTCAGGGAACAACATGAATAGCGTTAACAGCACCATCTGCGTTCAACATTCTACCGTTAATTATATCTCCATCTAGATCTTTATAATGTTGTTCAGCGCCAACAGTAATAGAATTAATGATATCTAGATATTGAGTATATTTTGTCGTCTTCGGATACTCGCCATTTAAAAATATATATTGCGCTATACACAAAGCAGCTACTCCTGACACATGAGGAGCGGCCATGGATGTCCCCTGCTCATAACGGCACGCCGTGATATTGAGGTGGAGCCTGGTAACGTCAAAATCGCCCACGCCAATGCCCGAATATTGT
>CAZHAD010000064.1:0-9046 GCA_964529965.1 uncultured Leptospirales bacterium
TCCTCATACCGGATGACAGCTTTTCCATTTCTTTGCTGACATCCCAGTTCTTGAATTTCAACACCCTCCAGGAATTGATCGCACTCATGTTGTGATTGATTATCATAAGCACACTCCTTTGTTGAGAGATTTCCTGATCTCCGTATCAGGAATTGATATACCAGGTAATTTTAGCAGGGAATACCTGTTGGCGCATTGCTGCAACCATAGGGGCCTTCCCGACATAAGTCCCGATGCTTGCAGCAATTGAATTGCAGCGCGAGAAGTTTTCAAAGATCGCGCCCCGGCAGTCGACTGTGGGGCATATGATTATTAACCACCCTGTGAGAAACTCTCACCTGAAAAAACTAGTGCAATAATTCCGGTATCACCTCGCGGTGATGCATGTTGGGGCCGATGTGGAACCACATCGATGCCCTTGGGTTTATTCGGGCGAAATCTCCAAGGAGCAGCTTCATTTTGTTGAATTCCGCCTGTGAGGCGATCCGGTCGACCTCATTGACGAGCGTGGATACCTCGACCTGAATGAGCTGCCGGTCAGATTGCGTATAGATGCCGTGTGAAGATTGAATAGCGAGAACCCTCATTGGGGTACTCATCTTTTCGGATACCGAGAGGCCTGAAGCATCATCACCTGCCCTGTTGATCCTCATTCCCGAAGACAATTTTTCAATCGCCTTGTCTACATTCCAGTTCTGAAACTTCAGTACTCTGTGAGTATTAATCGCGGATAAATTATGGTTGATGATCATCAAGATTCCTCCCTGAATCTCTCCTTTCCGGCGTCCGTGCCGCGTGATCAGAGTTCACCATTCATTTCTATATTCGGCCGGGCTTGAGGGTAAATTGATTTTGATTATAATCATTTTAAGACGTTTATAGTCGATTAAAGGCAATTATTCAAAAATATAAATTATAATTATCCTTGAGGTAATATTTTTGCATATTTCTGCTATTCAATTTGTCGGATACGCGTGTATTATCATGAGTATTTTTTGTATTTTTTATCGCAGCGCCCGAAAACCCCATCCCGAACTCCGGGGATGAGACACGCGAAACATTATACGAAAAAACCCTGTCATGGCGTGCCGGGACGGGGTTTTTTATATTCCCAAACAGGATGTTTCAAATATGAATGCATCACAATGGAATATTTATTTTTCCGACAAAAGAAAAATTCTTGTATTTTTGCTCCTTTTCATATTGTTAATATTAACCATAATCAGCGAAATGTTCCGGATTTGATATGTTATTCGCTTTATCTTGGTTGTGGGCCAGCATACTGATGGGGTTTACTTCAATATGAGTATTTTTCGAGAATTAAGATATGTACATATTCCCCGAAGATCGGTTATCAATTATAATAATTTTTTCACTTTTTTGCTGATCGGCATCGTGTTCGCCGACTGCGCATTCGTATTTAAATATTACTTTTTTTATGATCCGGTCGTCAAAATAATCCTGATCCTGGGGTTGGGGGGATTGTTTGCCGGCAACCTGCTTGGAAGGCTTGTTCACGCGCGTTATGCGAATTACCGCTTCATTTTCATATTGTGCGAGACCCTATATCTGCTGATTTTCATTCTTTTTTTACTGAGGGATATAATCGGGTATCATAATGAAAGTCTCATCGTTCTTTTATTTTTATCATCCTGGATATTAATTCCCGCCCTGATATTTGTTACGTTGCTGTTGATCGGTATGAAGATCCACCATTCCCTGTCGTGTTCATGCGCAGAAAGCGCGGCTAAAAAGCGGGGTGGCGAGCTGTATATCGGAATCATGCTCGCCGCCATCTCATTGGGTATCATCATATCCGGGATTTTTCATTCGTTTAACGTCCCTGCTGAATTCATCATCGTCGTTCCCATTATACTGCTCTCGTCGATATTTTTAATGAATTACCGGGGTAATCGGCCGGTTATATATGAAAAGGATCATGACGAGGAGGCGGAAAAGCCGCCCCCTCCCGCGCCCGCCAACGAAGGCGCCCATCCGATATTCATTTATCTCAACTTCATCTATATCATCGTATATTCCTATCTCGGCTTCTCGGGTATTATAAAATACTACGGCAATTCGCCGTATGTGGAGCTTGCGTTTATTTTTTTACTTTTGTCAGTAATGCTCGCGGGATATCTGGCAGGCAGATATTTATCCATGCCGCATCTCTATATTTATGGCGGGTCGTTGTTTCCCGCCGCATTCATTGTTTTCTTGATTCTGCTTATGCACTGGTACGGTTCTCTCTACTTTATCGCCGGCATTCTCCTGTTTTCGCCCGCTGCGTTCATTATGGGCGCGGTGCTGAACTCCACGGTGCGTACGATTGCGGTGCAATATGACGATGCGACACAATCGACGATAATCGAGTTTGCTTTAGTAATCATGCCGACATCGATACTGATCTCGATGCTCCTCGTCAATTTCACCAATTTCTGGTACTACGTCGTTTCGGGCGCACTGATGATCGTCAATGTCATCGTCCCCGCAGTGTATATGGCGAACAGCAGGACGGCGGTATACCGGAAGGCGCTCTATTTCGCCTACTCTCTCGTCTTTCTTCCTCTTTTTATTTTTATCGTTAAATATTACAGCATTCCGCTTAACAGCGATGTATATGTAACCAAAGTCGGGAACTTTGACGTTCTTCTCAACGTAAATTATGACGCCGATTATATAAATAAAGACAGGGTCATTACCATGGGAAGCTTGCCGGCGTTTCATGTCTCCGACAGCGTGGTGCGGAATCTCAAGCGTTCACTCGTGCCGGTGCCCCTCTTTCATCCTGAGGGCAAAAGGATTCTGTTTATCGATGCAAACCAGAAGTTTTTCAGAAATCCGCTTATAGGCTATTTTGAAAACTCCAACTGCCTGGATGTCCTTTCGGACAGGGACGTCGATTACCAAAAACTGCCCCTCACGGGCGACCAGACATACGTCCCGGACCAGTCCGGCCCCCTTTTATATTTTGAAGGCAACAGGGAGGGATATTTTACCATTGTTGATGTTCCCAATATCCTGGACCAAAACTACAACCCGTTCAGGTTCTCCATCGAGTATTACGCCATAATCAAAAAGCGGCTGGTTAACAACGGCGTGTTTGTTCAGACATTCTCCATCCCGGATTGCCGCCGGGGGATTTTTTCTCTTGCGGTCTCAAATCTCCGGAGGTCTTTTAAAAAGCAGATCATATTCTTTTTTTCTGATATACTGGTCATCATGTCCTCTGATGATGATAAGGCCTTTGAGCTGAACCAGACCAATTACGCCCGTTTCGTGAAGTTTTTCGCGGCACATGAAGAATTGAAGAAGCTGTTCCTGAACGAGCAGGATGTTTTTTCGCATCTGGTGTATGTCGATATGAGCGGGATGATGCCGGATATTCCCGAAGGGAGGTTGTCCCCCGCGTTTAATCTTACGACCCCGGCAGGATTGCAGCTGAAGCAAAGTTTTTACGACGACTATATCGGAAGCAATAAAAGGATCCTTGATCTCATACCTAAATCTTCCGACCAGTATTATCTTAACCGGGTGGTCGACAGCCAGATCATTCCGTATGATACCGTCCTCACCCTCCTGAAAAAAACCGAGCTTGCCGAAGCGCAGGGGAATTATCATGATGAGACCCGGTACCTGTTTGAATTAAAAAGGATGGCGGAATTCAGGATAGATATACAGGGCTATGTCTTCAGCATTCTTAATTACAAGGAAAAATATTATTACGATCTGGCGCTGCGGTTTGAAAAAAATAAAAAATGGGATGAGGCGAAAGAGCTCTATGGCGCGGTGCTGACGATCAACAATGATAATTTCGACGCCAATTACCGCATGGGGCTGCTATGCTTGACGCTTCAGGATATCGATGATTCATTCAAGTATTTTCAGCAGGCGATGCGGATCAATCGAAACCATCCCAAGGTTCTTTTCCAGATGGGCATTTTGTATTTTTCAATCGGCAAAATCCCCGAAGCGATTGATTATTTCAACCAGGCCCTCAGGCAGAATGAGAAGTCCCCATCAATCTACAGGTATCTCGGCATGTGCTTTCAACAGCAGGGGAACCTGTACGAAGCGGAAAAATATTTTTCCAAGGCCCTGCTCGCCGATCCGAACGACGTCGATTCCAAAAACAGGCTTGAGGAGGTGAGATCCCGGATTGAAAAGGAAAGCAAAAAATGGGAGACTCCCGAGCAAAAAAATGAATCCGACGTGGAGCAGGATGCGGAAATGCCTCTGCCGATAAGCAAGGGGGCGTATGACATCCGGCTCAAGGACAATGACAGCTCGCTTCCCGTTGTGGATCCCCGGAACGGCGAGACGATACCGGGAGCGGGGGGAGGAAAAAAATAATCAGCTGATTACTCCCTGTATATACTCCCGCGTCATTTCATGGCGGGGATTCTCAAGCACATCCCGCGCGGGCCCGTGCTCCACCAACTCTCCCAGGTAGATGAAGACCACGTAGTCCGCAAGCCGCCGCGCCTGGCGCAGGATGTGCGTCACGATGATAATGGTATAACGGTCCTTGAGCTTTTTGAACTCGGCCTCGATTTTCTGGCTCGATTTTGGATCGAGGGAGGAGGTCGGTTCGTCGGCCAGGATGATCTCTGGCTCGACCGCGAGCCCGCGGGCGAGGCAGAGCCTCTGCTGCTGGCCCATGGAGAGCCGGGACGCCGGCTCGTGGAGCCTGTCCTTCACCTCGTCCCAAAGCCCGGCTATCGTGAGGTAGCGGTGGACCGTGTCTTCAAGGTCCTTTTTGTTCCTCATTCCATGGATCCATGGGCCGTAGGCCACATTGTCGAAGATGGACATGGGCAGCGGGTACGGCTTCTGGGAGAGGAGCCCCATTTTTTTTCGTATCCGGGTGACGTCGTTGCCGGGCGAGTATATGTCCTCGTTGTCCACGAGCACGGTCCCGCGTATGGATATGCCATCGCCGTTTTCAAGGAGCCGGTTCATGGCCCGCAGCAGGGTCGACTTGCCGCAGCCTGAAGGACCGATAATCGCCGTGATTCTTTTATCAGGGATATCGACGGTTATGTTCCTGAGCGCGGCCGTGGAGCCGTATGAAACGCTTAAGTTTTTAATCTGCAGATGAGGTCTTTCAGACATCCCGATCTATTCCTTGCTTAAAATCTTTTTATCGCGGCCGCATTTTGATTCCGGTCCAAGACGGCGTTTTATGTTTTTTTAAATTTATACGTCAGTATGCGCGCGGTAATGCTGACGGACAGTATGAGGAGCGTGAGAATAAAGGCGCTCGCGTACGCGCGATTCTGGACTTCCGGAAACGGCGTGCCCAGCTGGTAGAATATGGCCAGGGGGAGCGTGGCCGCGGGCTCGAACAAGGAGGCGGGAATGCGGTCTGAAAACCCGGCGGTGAAGATGACCGATGCCGCGTCGCCGATCCCGCGTCCGAACGCGATGAGCGCCGCGCTCACCATCCCGGGAAGCGCCTGACGGACGACCACCTTGAAGGCCGTTTCAAACCTGGTCGCCCCCAGGCTGTATGAGGCGTCGAGGAGCTCGCCCGGAACGAGGGCGACCACCGCATCCATACCCCTGGCCATTATGGGGAGGATCAGGATCGAAACGACGGCGATTCCTCCGAGAAGCGAGGTTTTCATACCGAAGAGCATCATGACCGTAAATCCGAACGCCCCGTACACGATCGAAGGCACGCCCCAGAGAATATCGAGCGACATTCTGACAAATGACGCCAGCCGCGAGTGCTTCGAATATACGTTGATGTAGAGCACCAACGGAAGGCTCATCGCCAGTGCGGCGGCGGTGGCGGCGATGCTGAGCATGAAAGATCCCACGATCGCGTTCAAGACGCCCCCTCCCTTACCCAGGTAGTATCCGCCGCGGGGGGTTTTTGTGAGCATGTCAAGATTCACGGAGCCGGCACCCTTTACGATAATCGTCCCGAGGATCAGGGCGAGGCAGACAAAAACCGCGGCGGTGCAGGCGAGCATGAGCGCCTTGAAAAAGCCCTCTTCGATTTTTTTCATTATCGGCCGCATGTGAATCGCCTCGTGGTGAAATGGCTCATACGCTTTCCCTTACTCTCAGCCTGTGGAGAATATATCGTGAGGCGGCGCTGAAGCATATGACGACGACAAACAGGACCAGCGCCGCGAGGAGAAGGGCCGAATCGTACAGGGGGATCGAGAGCATCTCGCCGTAGTTGTTGGCGATGAGGGCGGGGAGGGGATAACCCGGATCAAACGGCGAAACGGGAATTTTCACTACGTTTCCGGCTACCATGAGCACCGCCATCGTCTCCCCGAACGCGCGCGAGAGCCCGAGCACGTTGGCCGCCACGATTCCGGGCCTGGCTTTTCGAATAACCACGTATTTTACTGTTTCCCACCTGCCCGCACCAAGAGCGAGCGACGCTTCGCGCAGTTCAGACGGTATCGATTGAAGCACCTCTATGCTGATATGAATGATCACGGGCAGTATCATTATGGAGAGCACGATCCCCGCCGTTAGGACCGAGAAACCGGAAGAAGAAGAGCCGCATGCAGGGGCCAGGAGGTCCCTTACGAGGGGGACGATCATCACGACGCCCCAAAGCCCGTAAATGACCGAGGGAATTCCCGCCAGGAGATCGATTAAGGGCTTTGAATATTCCTTAAGGGCGCGGGGGGCGTATTCAGAAAGGTACACGGAGGTAAGGAGGGAGATCGGCACCGCGATGACGAGTGCGATCCCGGTAACCCAGAGCGTTCCCATAATAAAGGAAAAGAGCCCGAAATCTCCCTTCATGGGGCTCCATGAGCGCGAAAAAAGGATGTCGTATATCGGTTTTATCTTCAGCACCGGCCACGCCTTGAGCAGCAGCCCGAGCGCCATGAGCACGGCCAGCGCGGCGCATGCCACCGCGACGAAGCGCATGGTTCCGGATGCGATAATGTCCTTGAGCACCCTCGTGCGCGCCATATTCAACGAGGTTCTTGCAATTTTTTTCGAAGCTCATCGGATCCCTTCGACAATACCTGTTTCTGGAGAGCGATATAGCCTGATTCTGCCACGTACCTCTGGCCCTCGTCGAGTATCCAGATGAGGAAGTGCAGGACGTTCCTTTTTTCGGGAATCCCGCGGGACACCAGGAGGAGGTTCCTGGCCGGAGGCGAGGGAAACTTGTTCACGGCTATCGCGGTCGCGAGCGATTCCCTGTCCGCATAAAATGACTCATCCGGGTCGATTCTGCCGTTGCCGTTAATGTCAATGGGCAGCGGCGTGATGCCCCGCACCGGTTTTTTTGTGTTCGCGTCATAGGCGAAATTCATGTTGTTGTAGCCTATGGCGAGAGGATCGGCGCGCACCGCCTCCACGAGGCCCGGGTCTCCGTACACGCCCACTCCCATCAAATCCTCCTGGAAGCCTCCCACGTATTTGGCCCATGTCTCCGCCGCGCCGCACGCGTCGCTTCGGGTGTATACGTGAACGGGATGATTTTTTTCGGCCGGGGCGAATACGTTCCAGGTCCGGATTTTTCCGGTGATCCAGATCTGCGTGAACTCATTTCTGGTCAGGCCCCGCTTGAGGAGCTCTACCCTGAGCGGATTTTTTTGGCTCAGGGTCGGGATGACCGCGTCCTTGGCCACGCTTACCCACCAGATGCCCTTCTCAATTTCGATCTTGTTGATTTCCCTGGATATCATTCCCAGATCGACCGCCCGGGCCAGTGCGTCAACCATCCCCTTGCCCGCTCCCCCGGCCGATACGTCGATCCTCACATCAGGATATTTCTTCTGATACACCTCGGACCACTTCACCACCAGCGGATAGAGCGCCCATGCGCCGGAAATGGAGATGCTTCCCGATGTCGCTGAAACTGCGGGTGCTTTTTCTTTCGAGCAGCCGTAAAAAGCCGCGATCGCGCATATCACACAGATGAGCTTTTTCAT
This sequence comes from uncultured Leptospirales bacterium, assembly GCA_964529965.1. GTDB lineage: Bacteria > Spirochaetota > UBA4802 > UBA4802 > UBA5550 > RBG-16-49-21. Next base: position 7,923 of record CAZHAD010000064.1, read on the forward strand.
TGGCGGACCTCTATGTGGGTTGTTATGTTGTGATGGTAGTACTGCACACTATGTAAACCGATCAGTCAATCACTTTTAGGGGTGAAATGAGGCTATTTAAGGAGGTGTGAATTATATTTCGGAAAATTCTTCGCATGGATTCCCTTTCGGACTGTTAGCCATTACCGATAATTGTTTCAAGACTAAGCACTGACTGTGAACACTGCATCAAGCAAAAATAATTCATGGCCTTTTTAGGGCAAATCAAGAGGGTGCAAAAGGAATTTTATTGACAAAAAGAGGAACTGATGCATTGAATTTTTTTATCCATGAAAATGCCGGATTTCAAACGAGGAATATTATTCCTGCGCACGATGGTGACCCTGGGCGTGTTCACGGCTATACTGGGGACCATAGGAGTCGTGCTGGCTGCGCTCGACAGAACCGGACGGGCGATCTATGTAATCGGCCGGATTTGGTCCCGCCTCCTTTTCCTGACAAACGGGGTAAAGCTCAGGACATACGGATTGGAGAACGTAATAAAAAGGAAATCATACGTGTTCATTTCAAACCATCAGAGCCATCTCGACATCTGCGCCGTGCTCCTGGCTCTGCGCACGCCGGTCAAGTTCGTATACAAAAAATCCCTTGCAAACCTGCCGATCTTCGGCCAGGCCCTCCAGCTCGCCAAGATGATACCGGTCGACCGCAGCGACACCAGGAAGGCGATAGAGTCCATAAACCGAAGCGTGCGCGAGCTCAAGAACGGTATAAGCGCCTTCTTCTTTGGAGAAGGAACGAGGACGAGGGACGGCATGCTGCAGCCGTTTAAAAAGGGAGGAGTCATGTTCTCCGTAGGCACCGGGCTTCCGATCATGCCCGTAACCGTCGTCAACAGCTTCAGCCTGCTCCCGAAGGGATCGCTCCACATAAAAGGCGGGACCATCAGGATAATCTTCGACAAGGAAATTCCTTCTGTCGGATACACCGCGGAAAACGCCGGCATTTTACTGGACAAGGTGCGCAATGTCATAGCCGAGAATATCAGGAGATACGACGCGGAGCCTGCCCGGCCGTGAAGGAAGAATCCCGCTTGTATATCCGGCAACCGCATGCAAAACCGGAAAACGGAAAAGAAAATCGAG
>CAZHAD010000064.1:9146-15161 GCA_964529965.1 uncultured Leptospirales bacterium
TGCTATGAATGCAAGCGCGAGGTGTTCCTGAAGATCAAGGAGTATGCGGCCGCCAACAGGATTCCTCACGTGGCCGAGGGATCCCACCAAGACGATGCGGACGATTTCCGACCGGGCATGCGGGCGCTCGCTGAGTTCGGCATACGAAGCCCGCTGCGTGAGGCGGGCCTTACCAAGGAGGAAATCAGGAGGGAATCGAAAAAGATGGGACTTTCGACGTGGGACAGGCCCGCGAACCCGTGCCTTGCCACTCGCGTTCCCTACCACACCCCCATCACCAAAGAAATACTTGAAAAAATCGACGAGGCTGAAAAATATCTTCATTCGCTCGGCTTCAGGCAAGTGCGCGTCCGATACCACGGCGACCTGGCACGGATCGAGGTCCCTCGGAAAATGCGGGGCCTGCTCCTGAAAGAGCCCGTATCCTCTTCGGCGGCCCGTACATTCAAGGGGCTCGGTTTCGCCTACGTCGCCGTCGACATCGAGGGGTACCGGTCGGGAAGCATGAACGAATCGCTCCGGATTGCTCAGGATGGACAGGAATAAGATACAGGAACTGCTTGAAAGGGTGAGAAGCGGAAAGACCGGGATTGACGAGGCCATGCTCGCCCTGCGTACCCTTCCGTATGAGGATATCGGTTTTGCGGTGACCGACAGCCACCGCTCCCTGAGAACCGGTTATCCGGAGGCGGTCTATTGCAAGGGCAAGACGATCGACCAGATTACGGGGATCGTGGAAAAGCTTTCGCAAAACCACCGGACGATCATCGCGACCAAGGCAACAGAGGAGATATACGAAGCCGTGAAAAAGATGCATCCCGCCGCGGCTTACCATATGAAAGCGCGCCTTATCCTTATCGGTGAGACTCAGGCGGTCGGGAGCGCCAACACCATACTGGTCATCACGGCCGGGACCTCGGACATACCGGTGGCGGAGGAGGCTGCGGTGACCGCGGAGGTAATGGGAAACCGGGTCGAGCGCCTCTTTGACGTGGGCGTCGCAGGGATCCATCGCCTCTTCGACAGGGTGGAGACGCTCTTTGCGGCAAACGTCATCATCGTGGCCGCGGGCATGGACGGGGCGCTCCCGAGCATCATCGGAGGGCTGGTGGACAAGCCGGTCATCGCGGTGCCCACCAGCGTCGGGTACGGGGCGAGCTTTGAGGGGCTCTCCGCGCTCCTGGCCATGCTCAACACCTGCTCCCCGGGCGTGGTTGCGGTCAATATCGACAACGGCTTCGGAGCAGGTTTTTTTGCGGGCATGATAAATCAGGGCGGCGCGTAGGATGAAAGCGGCTTATTTTGATTGCTTTTCCGGAATAAGCGGGGATATGATCGTGGGATCGCTCATCGACGCGGGGCTCGATCTGGCGAGGCTCAGGGAGGCCCTTTCCACGCTTCCCCTTACCGGCTACGAAATATACGCGGACAGGGTGGAAAAAAACGGCATACTCGCCACCAGGTTCAGGGTGGAATCCTCCGGGAACAAAGCGCACCGCAACCTCACCCTGATCACGGAAATGCTCGATTCAAGCGGACTCGACGCGATGGTAAAGGAGCATGCCTCCTCCGTATTCCGGAGCCTGGCGTCCGCCGAGGCCAAGATCCACGGAAGAAAAATCGAGGACGTATATTTCCATGAGATAGGCGCCGTCGATTCGATCATCGACGTCGTGGGGGCGGCCGCAGGGCTTCAACTCCTCGGCATCGAAGCGGTATACTCCTCGCGGATCAACGTGGGAGAGGGGCTCGCTGAAACCGAACATGGAACCCTGCCGGTCCCCGCGCCCGCGACCGTGGAGCTTCTGGCGGGCGTGCCGGTCTATTCGAGCGGCATACGGGCCGAGCTTGCCACTCCGACCGGGGCAGCCGTGATCGCTTATTTTGCGAAGCGGTTCGGGAGCCTGCCGGCGATGAAGGTTTATCAAACCGGATACGGGGCCGGAGCGAGGGACCTTTCTATTCCTAACGTGCTCCGCGTCTTCATCGGTGAGATTGAAGAAGAGGAGCCGTGTGAGCGGATCGCGGTGCTTGAGACGAACATCGACGATATGAATCCGGAATTCTACCCTCACATCTCCGAAAGGCTTTTTGAGGCGGGTGCTCTGGACGTGTATACCACGCCCGTGATCATGAAGAAGTCCCGTCCGGGGGTGCAACTCACCGTCCTCTCCCCCCCGGGGAGCGAACAGGCCCTGCTCGGGGTCATATTCAGCGAAACGACGACCGCGGGCGTGCGCATACGGATGCAGGAGCGGGTGACGCTCGAGCGTCATACGCAGATCATACAGACCGCATTCGGGCCGGTAAGCGTGAAGGTGCTTGAACGGGGCGGCAGGGTTTTCACCGTCGCTCCCGAGTACGAGGAGTGCAGGGCGGTCGCGTCAGGGCGCGGGATCCCCCTGAAGCAGGTATATGACGAGGTGAAGAAACAGGCGCTTATAATGTTAAAGAATAAAATCGATGTTTAAGAAGGGATACACGCACATCTACACCGGCAACGGCAAGGGAAAGACGAGCGCGGCCCTTGGGCTCGCATTGCGTGCGGCCGGGTCAGGCATCAGGAGCATCGTCATTCAGTTCATGAAGGGGCTTCCCACGGGCGAGCAGGAAGCGGTTACGAAGCTCGACGGCCTCATCACGATTGAGCAGTACGGGAGCACCAGCTTCTGCACCATGGACGATGAGAGCGCGGAGGAGCACCGGGAATACGTGAGGCTCGGGTATGAGCGCGCCGCGGGCGTGCTTAAAAGCGGCGAATACCGCATCGTGATCCTGGACGAGCTGGTCACCGCCGCGATGTTCGGCCTCGTATCGAACGAGGACATCATCGCGCTTATCAGAATCAAGCCCGAAACGACAGAGCTCGTGCTCACCGGAAGGGGCGCGGACCGGAGGCTGATCAGACACGCGGACCTCGTTACCGAGATGAGGGAGATCAAGCACTACTACCGGTCGGGAGTCGGCCCCAGAAAGGGGATCGAGGATTGATGCGCCGGATACCGGCATTCGCGTCCGCGGTCTGCCTTTTCATCTGCGGCTACACCGTGACTGCCGCCGCCCCCAAGCCCCTGGCCGGCATCGCCATCCTCTGGAGCAACAGCCCCCGCACCCTGGTAATGACCGGGTATCTTGAAAAAAGCCTGGCTTCCATTTCCGAATCGAGCGGCGTGTTCAATCCGGTGAATCCCGCACTTCTGAGGGAGGAGCTCAGGAAATTCTCGTGCACCGGAGACCAATGCCTTTTAGGATTCGCCAGGGACGCGGGCATATCCGTAATCATCAAGGGCGAACTGGACGACCGGAACGAGTTTGTCGTCATGAGGCTTTCCGGATACGGAACGGATATACCCTTCCAGGGCAGGATCATCTACACCTATGAGGTGCGCATACCCATGACCGGTAAGTACGGAACACAGGAATACAGCTTCATCACCGGCGAGCATGCGGCGATTTTCATGTCAGGGCTGCTCGAGCGCTACCAAAAGCCGGTGTACCTTCTGGGGGAGCAGGGCCGCACACTCAGGATGGACGCGAACGTATCCGGCACGTACCGCGCATACCGCGCCGCGCCCGCCGGCGAAAGCGCATCATTAAAGGCGATTACAATGATCGGAACCCTTCGCTGCAGGTCGGGCGCGATAATACAATCTGATGCATCCATTCGAGCCGGCGATTTCATACTGGAGGCGTTTCATGAAGAGGCGGCGCTCATCGACCGCGCTCAATACGAGAACAAGCACGGCCTCGTGTTTCACAAGACCTCCGCGGCCGACGTCGCGGCCGTCGTTCTTTTGACGGGCCCGGCAAGCGCGGCCATGCCGCTCATCGCGCCGATCCTCGGCTACTACTGGAACAACGACTGGCAGGGCCTCGTGCTCTGGGGCTTCGACCTCGCCCCGTATTTGTATCTGGAAATCAACGGCCTTGCCAATTATTTCGCCAACTATTATAAGAAAAAAAGGAGCATACCCACGGATGTGCAGGCCCAGTTTTATTTCGGCCTGTATATGCTGTCGGTCGGCGGCGTGTCCCTGTTCGTGGACGGGTTTGCCCATGCCTCCCTGTCCCGGGCCGCCAATTATGAGGGGATTCAGCGATATATGGGAAATTCTCTTACCGCCGCATACCTCGCCCTTGTCGCCGGAGGCGCCGGCCATTTTTACCGGGGATACCGACTCTGGGGCTACCTCTACTTTCATGTCGACAACTTGCTGCTCTATTTTACGCTGAGGGAGTTCTGCCCCGTGAAAAGATTTTCCCCCCTCACCCGGCGCTTTTCCGGTGAAAGGATCAACAAGACAAGGGCGTACAGCCTCCTTTCCGCGTTATGCGCGGTCAAGATCGCGGAGATCGTGCATGCGGTTCTGCTCAGGGACAATATCAGGAACGGTGACGTCATCAGGGAGGGGTTTATCGCCGAGCCGCTGGTTTATGCGGCTGACGGGCGGTCCCTGAGCTGGGGAGTCCGGTTTTCATACAGGTTCTGAAGCTCATGAACGCAAGCACCCGACACCTGCTTCATCGCAAGCCGTTCGTACCGGCATGCAGACACGCGGGCTTTTTTGTATTCATTTCCGCATGCATCCTTCTGCTCTCAGGCCGTGCTCTTGCCGGACCGGACTTTACCGGGGATACGATCGCGGTGTTTGCAGTGCCCCGGGAGGGACTGCAGCTCAACGCCCTGGTCCAGGTGTCAGCCAGGGAGGTGAGGGACGCATTCGACCGGCTGGGCAGGCTCATGCCGGTTGACGAGACGCGGCAGCGGAAGGCCCTTGAGGAAACGCGGGGCCCGGAAACCGAACGGTACCGGAGGGCCGCGGAAAAGCTGAAGGCCGACTGCTACGCAGTCGTGGACGCGGAGGTGAAAGGAAACACCGTGTACGGCAACGTGACCCTGGTCCCACTGTCCGGGCGGTGCGCCTTCATGAAACAGAGCATTTTCGTACGCAGCATGATATCGCTGAACATACCGCTGAAGCTTGCACGCGAGGTCGCCCTGCTCCATAAAAATCTTCACCTTGAGGCGGATGTAAGGGAAGGGAAGGGGGGTGTTTGCATCCTTGAGGCCGGCCAGTGGCAGGGGCTCTCGCCGGGAACGTACCGAACCGCCCGGGGGGAGGAGGTCATCGTGCAGACCTGCGGCAGATATCAAAGCATCGCGGTCCTTCCCGAAGCGATGCGGGGTGTGAAGCGCCTCACGATCGCAGCGTATCCGCGGCTCGGCCCGGTGATGGGTGAAATCGACGGCGAGATCGAGTACAATACGTGCTATAAATACGGACTCGCCAGCATCAACCGGGGCCTCAATCCTGAAAAAAGGTTCGTGGACGCGCTCTGCATCATCAACCCGGGCGCCAATCTCATTCTGCCCGGATACGGCGCGTTCCTGGCGACCTCCTATATCGGGTTCAAGAAAACGGAGCCGAGCATTCCGGGCGTGGTCGCGTCGTCCGTTCTCGTCATCGCGCATTTCACGATACCCGAGTTCATGGGCAAATTCAAGATCAATTTTTTTCCCGGCGTGATGGACAGGGACAAGACGGCCGACCTGAACAACCTTCAGATTTTCTGCTGGGCGAGCCTTCCGCTGACCGTGTCCGCCTCGTTCCTCGACCAGATCGCATACCAGTGCGCGAACGGTGAGGTCCTCCCCCCCTTCTTCATCACGAAAAACGAGGCCGCGCTCGCGCTCTCGGCCATGATTCCCGGCGGCGGGATGTTCTACAAGGGTTACCGGCTTGCGGGATGGGCCTTTTATCTTTCTGAGATGTTCATGGCCGGATCCTGCGTGTATCTCAAGGACAAGCGGAAGCTGATCACCTACGGGGGTATTGCGCTCGGAGGGGTGAAGCTCATTGAGCTCGTGGCCGCATTTTTCAGCGGGCCTTCCTACGGCTTTTACAAGCTGGAGAAAGAGGGGCGGATCCAGTCCGCGTCCCTGTCAATGGACGTGCGGGGCGTTGAAACCGGAGAGATCATATACGGGATCGGGCTTTCGCTGCGTTTCTAAAC
>CAZHAD010000064.1:15261-20098 GCA_964529965.1 uncultured Leptospirales bacterium
ACGGTTGTCTGCAAAAACTCTGATATTCGAGGTTATTGATCATGCGCATACACAAGGGCCTGTTGATTTTTATTATATTCTTTTTTTTAATCGGCTCGGGATTTACCGGCGCCTTTCTGAGGGCGGAGGAAAAAGAACAGCCGGAGAAAACCGAGGAAATCATAAAGATGACGGACAAGGGAATCACGGAAAAGGTGATCGAAAAGAAAGTGGAAAAAGCCCCCGAGAAAAAAGAGGAGGCTGAAAAGGAAAAAGCGAACGTTGAAAAGCTTGAGGAGGCGCCCGCAGAGGAGCAAAGGGAAGAAGGCATCGTCATCAAGAGGAGAAAAGGCCCTGAATTCAGGTTAAGGGGGATGGTTAAAAACCTCTACTCCTTTTACCGCTCCCCCTGGTACCTGGGGGAGGACCCCCTCACCGTGTCTCATAAAAATCTGTCCGCCGACCTGACCAGGATCAGGATATCGCCGGAGTTCAAGTACCGGCGGTCGCTGGCCATCGCGGTCGATTACGACAACGAGCTCATCTGGAGCAACTACGGCAAAAGCCTGGATTTCAAGGCCTACTGGCGTCCGAGGCAGTACAACGATTTCGTGCACATGACCTGGGAGCCCTACCGGGGAAGAGACCTTTATTACCGCACCAAAATCCATCGCGCGACGGTGAGGGCGGGTACGGAGGATTTCGCCGTTACGGTCGGCAGGCAGCAGGTCCGGTTTACGAGCGGCAGGCTTTGGAACCCCTATGACATCCTTAATCCCATATCGCCGGTGTATATAGAGTCCGCATACGAACAGCGGGGCACGGAAGCGGTCAGGCTCGACATCTTTCCCGGCAAGAAGTCGGAGATTACCGTTATTCTCGACCTGAAAAGAAGCAATGACAAGATCGAGCACATGAATTACAGGGATCTCAACTACCTGATCCGGGCGAAAAGCGATTTCATGGGGGTCGATATCGGTATTCTCGCAGGATTCGTCGCCCGGAGGGGGACCGTGGGGCTGGATTTTTCGGCGACCGTCATTGAAGGGAGGCTCCGCGGATGCATGGTGGTCACCCAGACGGAAGATCAATACGTGGAAAAAATCAACGAGTATACGAATGCATACAATACACTGTACGTTCTTAAAACCTGGATTCCGGGCAGGCAGGGGGACAGCCCTGTCTTCTTCCAGGCCAACGCGGGGTACGAATATGCGTTTAAAAGCGGGGTGAGCATCCTTGTGGAATATTTTTTCAATCAGAGGGGCATAAACTACAACAAGGACGCGAAGCTCGCCTGGTACGCCTCCGGGCTTAACGCAATGGACCAGAAGACGTACGTGCAGCTGGCGAACCAGTTTCTGACCGTAAACCAGCACTACGTGTCCGTAGACCTGGGCTACGGCTTTCATCCCCTGGTGCGGGGAGAGCTCTTCGTCATCGGCGACATCCAGGGCAGGGCGATTTACTGGAACCCGGTGGTGAAGGCCATGGCGTACAAGAACCTGGAGTTCAGCGCGGGGGTGATGGGCGCGTTCACGTTCAGCAACAAGGCGTCGGATTTTTCCAAATACAGGAAAAACTATCTGTTTTACGCATCGGGAAGCTACATGTTTTGAGGCATTATTTGGGTGGGTTTCTGATAATAGCTCGAAAAAATTTATATATAAGGTGTCTTGCATGACCGACGAACCTATAAATACACCACCTGAGCCTGAGAAGCCTGCGCCTTCGCGTCGAAAGCCGAGGGGGATTGTCTTCATCATCGTGAGCGCGTGTGCGGTTGTATTGATACCGGCGGTCATCGCATGTTCGATCCTCGTCATGCGGCTCCTCAGTCCCGGATTTTATACCGGCATCCTGGAAAACGGCCGCCTCGTCACCGCCTTCGTCGAGGCAAGGAACTGGCAGATCGACCGGGCCATCAATGACGAAATAGAGAAGCGCGTCGGGCTTTCCAGGTTCAAGTCCGAATTCGAGGCGGTCAAGCGGCGGTATGAGCAGGCGGGTTCGGCCTACAAAAAAATCAGCAGGGAAGACGAGATCGAGGCCCTCAAGAGGGAGAGAAAGGAGAGCAGGAATCTCGAATGGAGCCGCGTAAAGCAGATGTTTCCGAACGAAAGCGAATTTGAGCGGCTCCGCGCCGACCAGATACAAAGGATCGACGCTCTGATCGAGCGGCTGGAGGAGTACCGGGACACGCACCGCGACGCGATCGAAGCCGCCGAAAAGGAGATGAAAAAATCCCGAGATGAGTACGAAGACGCCCTTTCCACGCTTGAGGACAAGAACAAAGAGGCGAAGCGGATCATCGAGAAGCATAAGAACACGCTCTCAAGCTCCATTTACGACGATCTGGAAATAATCGAGGGGCCCCTGACGAAGATCATCAATGTGAGGCTCATGGAAGGGCCGGTCCGAAGCGGGATCGAAAAGATGATCACCTTTTTTACCGGCTACGACGACCAGGTGGAGCGCGGGAACGTGTACTACGAGCGGGTTTTTGAGGGCGAGGGCCTCGGGAGGCGTTCGCTCAGGGTGAAGATACCCGGAATCGAGGTCGGACTCCGGGTGAACGACGAGAGCGGGTTGACAAAGCACGTGCTGAGCCAGCTCCTCGCCGACGAGATCGACTCCATGTACAATCTGAGGAACAGGGCGCTCCTTTCAGCCATGTTCAGATACTCGGATTCAAGCCTGGGGGAATATTTCGGGAGCACCTACCTTTCCGATCTGGGGCTGTCCATACGGGACGGGGTGATCAGGATGTCCCCCCGCGTGCTCAAAGGCGCCTCGGCCGATTATGCGGCTTTTGCCATGCAGGTCCTCTCGTGGGCCCGGTATCTCTATGTTGCGGCCGCCGCCCTCGTTATCCTTTACGTCTTGTTCGTCTTTTTTTCCGCTGCCGAGCGGCGGCTGAAGCTTTCGGCAGTCAAGGCCCTTCTCATGTATCCCTCGTTTCTGGTTCTGGCGGCGTGCGGCATCTTGCTCTGGATGTCCCGGTACGTGTTCAGCTATTATCCCGATCTGATCGAAAATATTTCGATCCGCTCTTTTGCCAGGCACATGAGCTTTATCGCCGCCTGGCGCCTCACGGTGCCGCTCATCGCCGCGTTCGGCGCGCTCTTCATCGCCGGGCTCGTGATGAGGAAGCTCATGCTGACGCGGGAGCCGGGTCGTGAAAATTCAAAGCATGAAAAACCAAAGGAGGAGCACCCGGATGAAATTACTGAGAACGCCTGAGGAGAGATTTGAGAGACTGGCGGGGTATTCGTTCAAGCCGCATTATTGCGAGGCCGACGGGGTGAGGATCCATTACGTCGACGAGGGCGGCGACCGGGGCGAGACCGTGCTCATGATGCACGGAGAGCCCTCCTGGTCGTACCTGTACCGGAAGATGATACCGATAGTCTCCGGCGCCGGATACAGGGTGATCGCGCCCGATCTGGTCGGGTTCGGGAAATCGGACAAGCCCGCCGAGATGGGCGATTATACCTACCAGAGACACGTGGACTGGATCACCGGGCTCATGCGGTCGCTTGATTTGAGGAACGTGACCCTCGTGTGCCAGGACTGGGGAGGCCTCGTCGGCCTGCGCGTCGCCGCGGAAAACGAGGAGCGGTTCAGCCGCATCTGCGTTTCGAACACCGGCCTGCCGGTGGGCAAGGGGACGCCGTCGGAGGCGTTCCTCAAGTGGAGGGAATTTTCACAGAGGTCGCCGGAGTTCGACATCGGCCGCATCATCGCCGGCGCGTGCGTGCGCACGCTCGAGCCGGCGGAGATAGCCGCCTATGACGCGCCTTTCCCCGACGACTCATACAAGGCGGGTGCGCGCATATTTCCGTCCCTGGTCCCCGTCGATCCCGACGACCCGGCGGTTCCAGCGAACAAGAAGGCGTGGGAGGTGCTTTCCGCATGGACGAAGCCCTTCATGACCGCGTTCAGCGATTCGGATCCGATCACCGGGGGAGGGGACGCCTATTTCCAGAAGACGGTCCCCGGCGCCAAGGGGATCAAGCACGTGACCCTGAAAGGCGGGGGCCATTTCGTTCAGGAGGACAAGGGTGAGGAATGGGCGCAGATCATCGTGAAATTCGTCAGGGATACTTGATGAATTTCACCGAGGCCGGTGCGGACGGACCGCGGCGCGGGATCATCTTGTTTTCACCGCGCTCCACGGCTTGCGCGCGCCGTCCACCGTATAGAAGCCCCGGATGAGGTTTCCGCTCCGGCGATATTCGCCGGTGTACACCTGCACGAAATTATAGCGCACCCCGAGCCGGTAGCGCTCGTAGGAGGTGACCGCGGACCGTATGAAGTAGATCTTTCCGTCTGCGATCCTCACGTTCTTTAAGTACTCGGTCGCTCCCTTGCCCCACTCGGGGAAGCGTATGGCGCCGTATATGGCGCCCTTTCCCGCCCTGAGCGACAGGTAGCCGCGGTTTCCCGCGGCGTTGACGGTATAGTCCCCCACGTAATCCTGGAGCGTGGGCCGCCAGCCGGGCGGCAGGGCAGCCTCTTCCTGATCCTGGACCATCTCGATGAAATCGATCCTTTTCATCGAGAAGAAGGAAAGCCCCATGCTTCCCTCTTTGCCGTCGAGCGCTTCCTGTCTCGTGGCATAGGGGGACGTGTCGCGCACGCACACGAGCGCGTCGCCCGCGATAAAGAGTGCCTGTGCACGGTAGAAGTTCCCGTCCGAATCCCTGATCAGTGCGTGGTATGAGGAAAACGCAATCAGGAGGACGATAAGGGCCAGGAAAAGAAGCGCGCCTCCAGCGAGCGGCGCAAGGAGATCCTTCTTTTTTTTATTATCGTTCATGTTGTAACTCTCGGATCCGATATGAAACAGTCTCGT
>CAZHAD010000065.1:0-3425 GCA_964529965.1 uncultured Leptospirales bacterium
CATGGTTTCCGGGAATATTGTTTACATACATTTTCTTCATATATATGGGTGTTCGAAGTGAATTATTTCGCTTTATAAATCAAAAAATGAATCCGTCAAGGCTAAATTGCAAAAACCGCCATCTGAAAAACTTTTTCCCCGTACAATATCATTCCTCGGCCGGGCTAGCAAAAAAATATTTCCTTGAAAAATATCCTGTTATAACGGGAAATTGCCTCAAATCGTAAGGCGGTCATGCCGCCGATTCTTTGCATTATGAACACTACATTGTAGCACGAGGCGCGCGATGCATTCGACCATGGATCTGCGAAAATCCTTCCTCGACTTTTTCCGGGAGCGGGGTCACCGCATCGTTCCCTCGAGCTCCCTCGTGCCCAAGGAAGACCCCACCCTCCTTTTCACCACGGCCGGCATGGTACAGTTCAAGCCGATGTTCGCGGGCACGGTCGAGCTCGAATACGCGCGCGCGGCCTCGGTGCAGAAGTGCCTGCGCACCAGCGACCTGGAAAACGTGGGCAGGACCAAGAGGCACCTGACCTTCTTCGAGATGCTGGGCAACTTCTCCTTCGGGGATTATTTCAAAAAAGAAGCCATCCGATTCGCCTGGGACTACTCCACCGGCGTGATCAAATTTCCCGGGGACAGGATCTGGGTCTCGATATATAAGGACGACGACGAGGCCCACGACATCTGGAAAAACGACATCGGGCTTCCGGAAAAAAAGATCGCACGGCTCGGCAAGGAGGACAATTTCTGGGGGCCCGCGGGCGATACGGGCGCGTGCGGTCCCTGCTCGGAGCTCTACATAGACCGCGGCGAGGAGTACGGCTGCGGCAGGCCGGAGTGCGGGCCTGGGTGCGAGTGCGAGCGCTTTCTCGAATACTGGAACCTGGTCTTCAACCAGTTCAACCAGGACGCGGAGGGGATGCTCCACCCCCTGCCCAGGCCGGGCATAGACACCGGCATGGGGATTGAGCGGCTCGCGGCGCTCGTGCAGGGCGCGGATTCCGTGTTCGAGACCGATGAATTCATGGGCATCATACGCTTCATGTGCGATGAACTGAAGATTAAATACGAAGGAAGCAACAGGACGCCGCTGAACATCATCGCAGAGCACTCCCGCGCCCTCACCTTCGCCCTGTCTGACGGCGTGTTTCCCTCGAACGAGGGCCGCGGGTACGTGCTGCGCCGCATACTGAGGCGCGCCATGCGCTACAGCCGCATGCTCGGCATCTCCGGACCCTTCATTTATTCGGTAACCGACGCGGTCGCATCGGCAATGGGGGGATTTTACCCCGAACTGACGGAATCGAAAGCAAACGTAAAAAAGATCATCGAATCCGAGGAAAGGCGGTTCCTGGAGACGCTCGAAAACGGCATGGACCGGATCGAGGAGATCATGAAGTCACTTGAGGGCGCACGTGAAAAGACCATATCGGGCGCGGACGCCTTTCTTCTATACGACACCTTCGGGTTTCCGCTCGAGATGACCCGAGAGATCGCGGTGGAGCGCGGTTTCGCCGTTGACATGAAAGGATATGAGGAGGAGATGGAAAAGCAGCGCGAACGAGGGAAGATGAGCTGGAGGGCGTCCACCGGCGGGCTCGAACCCGCATTGGAGGAAGCGGCCCGCACCTCCGTGACCATATTCAGGGGATATGAAGAGGTCTCGTGCGCCTCGTCCGTGGAGGCGCTGCACAACGGCACATTCGCGGTCGAGTCGCTGCGCGAGGGAGAGGACGGCCTGGTCGTTCTGAAAGAGACCCCGTTTTACGGCGAATCCGGCGGCCAGGTCGGCGACAGGGGCGTTATCACGACTTCCAAAGGGGGCCTGTTCAGGGTCGAAGACACGAAAAAGATCAACAGGACGATCGTACACGTCGGAACCATGGAAAAGGGCCGGCTTTCACTGGGGGAGGCGGCCAGCGCCTCGATCGACGTTATAAACAGGAACCTCGTCCGCGCCAACCACACCGCGACCCATCTCCTCAACGCCGCACTACGCAGGGTCCTCGGACCGCACGTGAAGCAGGCCGGATCCCTGGTTGCCCCGGACAGGTTCCGCTTCGATTTCACCCATTTCAACGCCATTACCGCAGAGGAAATCGGGAGGATTGAATCAATCGTCAACGAAAAGATCTGGGAAAACCTTCCGGTCACCACCGAGGTCATGAAATACGACGATGCGCTCAAGACCGGGGCGACGGCCGTGTTCGATGAAAAATACGAGGATGTCGTCAGGGTCGTGTCGGTCGCTGACTTCAGCAAGGAGCTCTGCGGGGGCACGCACGCGGCGGGCACGGGACAGATAGGCCTGTTTAAAATCGTACGCGAGGCCTCCCCAGGCGCCGGTATGCGCCGGATCGAGGCAGTGACCCTCAAGGGAGTCCTGGACCGCTACAACGCCCATGACGAGATCATCTCGAGGCTCGAGATGATAACGAACGCCGGGGAATCCGCGATGGTGAAGCGGATCGAGGATATAATCAAGCGCGCCCGGACCCTTGAGAAGGAGGTCGATAAGCTTAAAAAAAGCACGCTCGCCTCCGATCTCGATTCCATCATGTCGGGCGCTTCAGAGGTCAGGGGGACGAGGATCATCTCCCATATCTTCAATGGCCTGGGCGCCGAAGAGCTTCGGGGTCTTTCGGATTCGGTCAGGTCAAAAGATCGGAACGCCGTCGTCCTGTTCGGCTCCGACAACGCCGACACCGCTCTCCTGCTTTTTGCGGCGTCGAAGGGGGCGGCGGCCAAGGGGATCGACTGCGGTGCAATCATCATGGAGGCGGCAAAGCATATCGGCGGCGGCGGCGGAGGCCGTAAGGACATGGCGCAGGCGGGAGGGAAATCACCTGCAGGGCTGGCGAAGGCGATCGACCATGCCGTGAATCTGGCGAAAAATATGATTGAAAAATAGCATATTTCAATCCCTCATGTTTCCTGAGACATAATACATTAAAATATTGACACGGGTTGTTTTCAAAAATACCGTTACGCATGGCGGGAGCATGCACATGAATAATGACGACCGGTACATGAGATATCTGGTCAGGTCCGTGGGTCATATATTCAGGTATTTTCTCGACGACTCAACGGTCGAGGAGATATTTGAAACCCAGGCCGGGTACGCTGATCCGCAGGTGGCGGTCGAGATAAGCGGCACCATGGTCGGTGAGATCATCATCAATCTGCCGAAAAAAACTCTAGACCGGATCACCATGAAATTCATCAATTCAGAAAACCTCAGGACAATCAGGAGGTGCCACGGCGACATTGCGGGCGAGCTCGCGAACCTTATCACCGGCACATTTGCGAACCAGATGCAGTACGCAAACCACAGCCTGCGCCTGAACGCCCCGGAGTTCAACGATGATCCCATCGCCATAAAAACCCTGTATGAGAACATAAATCTTTCCTTCAGTTCA
>CAZHAD010000065.1:3525-19449 GCA_964529965.1 uncultured Leptospirales bacterium
TATGGCTACGATTGATATCATTCTTATTATTGTTTATTTCATCCTTAGCATCGCGATCGCGCTGGTTCTGACCAGGAGAGCGGGCGGCAGCAGGGAGGATTTTTTTCTTTCCGGGAGAAGGCTTCCCTGGTGGCTGGCCGGCACCGCCATGGTGGCCACCACCTTCGCCGCCGATACGCCGCTCGCGATCACGGAGATGGTGGCGAAGCACGGAATCGCCGGAAACTGGCTCTGGTGGAACATGGTCGCCGGAAGCGTGCTCACGGTCTTTTTCTTCGCCAAGCTGTGGCGCAGGGCGGACGTTCTCACCGACGTCGAGTTCATCGAGCTCCGCTATTCCGGAAAGTCCGCGGCCTTCCTGAGGGGCTTCAAGGCCCTGTACCTGGGCGTGTTCTTGAACGTCATCATCATGGGATGGGTCAATCTGGCGATGGCCTCGATACTGAAGATCATATTCGGAATCGACGGCGACATCGTCTTCTGGTACATCATCGGATCGATGCTGGTCGTGGCCGCCTATTCGGCGGTCTCCGGCCTGTGGGGCATCGCCTTCACCGACATGTTCCAGTTCATCATCGCGATGGCCGGGTGCGTGGTCCTCGCCGTGGTGATCACCGGCCTTCCCGAAATCGGGGGGATATCGGGGCTCATGGCCTCGCTTCCGGACCACGTGTTCGACTTTTTCCCCTCCGTCTCGCTTACGCCCACGGCCGTCGGGGCGGGAGTGATGGCCTTGTCCGCCTCGGCCTTTATCGCCCACATCGGGGTCCAGTGGTGGTCTTCATGGTATCCGGGAAACGAGCCGGGAGGCGGTGGATACGTCGCCCAGCGGATGATGTCCGCTAAGAACGAGCGGCACTCCATGCTAGCGACCCTCTGGTTCGCCGTGGCCCACTACGCGATCAGACCCTGGCCCTGGATAATCGTCGCATGCGCCTCCCTCGTCCTGTACCCGGGACTCAGGTACCCGCGGGAGGGATACATACTGGCGATGAGGGACCACCTTCCACCCGGGCTGCTCGGCTTTCTCGTGGCCGCGTTCCTCGCCGCGTACATGTCCACCATCGCGACCCACCTGAACTGGGGAAGCTCATACCTCGTCAACGACCTGTACCGCCGGTTCATAAAAAGGGACGCGGGTGAAAAGCACTATGTCCGGGCTTCGCGCGCGTCCACGATCATCCTGGCAGTGCTCTCGAGCCTTGTCATGAAGTTCATGTCAAGCATAACCGGAGCGTGGGAGTTCATCATCGAGTGCGGAGCCGGGCTCGGGCTCGTCCTTATTCTGCGCTGGTACTGGTGGAGGATCAACGCATGGTCCGAAATCGCCGCCATGACCGCGCCGATCCTGGCGTACGCGATACCGCTCGCGGCGGTATATGCGGGAATCCGGGGAGGCTGGTATGCCTCCTTTACGCGTTTTCCCGAAAGCCTTTTTTTCATCGCCGGTATCACCACGGTGTCGTGGCTTGCCGTCACCTTCGCAACCGGCCCGACGGACAAAAAAAAGCTGGTCGGCTTCTACACGCAGGTGAGGCCGGGAGGCCCCGGATGGAGGAAGATCGGGAAAGAATTAGAAGGAACTGGAGCCGATCCCGAGCCGCTGACCGGTCTTTTCGTAAACTGGCTCCTCGGGATCATGCTCGTGTACGCCTCCCTTTTTTCAATCGGAATGCTCATCTTTCACAAGAGCTTTGGAGGATACGCCCTTGCCGCGGCCGCGCTCCTCCTTTTCATCGTATTATCCGTCAGGCTTAAAAAGGTGAGGGAATGATCATGTCGAAAACGAGAGACGATCTAAAGAAGATCTACACCGCCGCAATTTCATCGGTTGACCCGAACAGGGCAATCGAAGCACGCGTAAAGCGGCGGGGCGGCAGGCTCAGACTGTATACGAATGCGGGGCTCTTCAGGAAAGTCAACTTGAAAGATTTCGACCGCATCTTGGTGGTGGGCGCGGGCAAGGCCGCGGCTCCGATGGCGAAGGCGATCGAGTGCATTGCGGGGGACAGAATCACCGGGGGGCTGGTATGCGTCAAGCAGGGGTACACGGCCGAGCTGTCGAAAATCCGCATCATCGAGGCTTCCCACCCGGTCCCGGACGCCAGGGGAATGAAAGCCGCAGAGGAGATACTGGATATTCTAAAGTCCGCGGGCACAAGGGACCTCGTCATATCCCTGATCTCAGGAGGCGGGTCCTCGCTCCTGCCCCTGCCGCCACGGCCGATATCCCTGGATGAAAAGCGCGCGACCACGGATCTCTTGCTTAAAAGCGGCGCGGGAATACACGAAATAAACGCGGTACGGAAGCACCTTTCCCTGGTCAAGGGAGGCAACCTGGCGAAAGCGACGGGGAACGCGGCCGTTCTGAATCTGGTGGTCTCCGACGTGGTCGGGGACGACCTGGGCGTCATAGCATCCGGACCCTTTTCTCCGGACGGCTCGACTTTTCAGGATGCGCTCGGGGTCCTCGAGCGGTACCGCCTCGTCGAAAAGGCGCCCGCGTCGGTGACGGACCACCTCAGGCGGGGCGTCCGGGGTGAAATTGAAGAAAATCCCGGCGCGGACAGCCCGGTGTTCAAAAAAGTAACAAGCCTCATCGTGGCCTCGAACATCATCGCCCTTGAGGCCGCAAAGTCCGAAGCGGCGCGGAGGGGCTATCACGGCATCATCCTCTCCTCCATGGTGGAGGGCGACGCCCGTGACGCAGCATTTTGGCATTCCCGCATCGCACGCGAGGTCGCGGCCTCGTCAAACCCGGTACATGCGCCCGCCTGCATCATCAGCGGAGGAGAAACGACCGTTGTCGTTTCAGGAGACGGTCTCGGCGGAAGAAACATGGAATTTGCGCTCCACGCCGCCGTATTCATCGACGGGCTGAAGAACGTCACGGTGGCGAGCATTGGAACCGACGGGACGGACGGACCAACCGACGCCG
Source organism: uncultured Leptospirales bacterium (assembly GCA_964529965.1). GTDB lineage: Bacteria > Spirochaetota > UBA4802 > UBA4802 > UBA5550 > RBG-16-49-21. Next base: position 6,464 of record CAZHAD010000065.1, read on the forward strand.
CCGGTGCTGTGGTTGACGGCTTGACAATTTTTAGGGCTAAAGAAAAAGGAATGGATATCCGAATATATAGTAAGCGAAATGATTCATATCATTTCCATAAAGAGCTGGATAATCTGATCATAACGGGCCCGACGAACACAAACGTCATGGATGTGAGGATTATGCTCATTGTGTGACATAAACACACATGCAAAATCCCGCAAACGGGAAAAAAATAGTTGATTATTTATATTTATTAATTAGTATAACATACATATGGATTTGAATAGCAAAGTTTTATTGAACTTATAGAAACATCATGAAAGTGAGGAGAATCAATATGACTATGAAAAAAATGTTCAAGATTGGATCGATCTTCTTTGTAATAAGCTTTTTTATGATTTCTCTCGCTCAGGCCCAACAGAAGGGAGCCCAGCCCCAAAAAGCAGATATCATAAAAATGCCTGACGGCTCATACCGGGCAAAGGGCTATGATGAAGCGACACGGCCGGATGACAGCTATCTCGCGAAGTTCCATGCCATAGACGTCGTCAGTAAATTGATGAAGCAAAACCTCGAGGAAATTTACCTCATCAAGGTGATCGTTTCCAATTTTCCTGACAAGGGATGGAATGCGGACTATGACAAGCTGTACAACGGATACAAAGAGGGGATGGAGCTGTACTATAAGAGGAATATAATCTATTCCCAGGCAAAGCTTGAACAAAACCAGAAGGACATACGCGACCTTTTCAAAAAAATCATTGATGAATATAAAATTCAGGCCGAGACCCTGCTGGGAGAATGCGCAAGCAAAGTGCTCCAGCTCCACCTTGACGTAAGCTCGCGGATCGATCCCAACAGGTTCGACGCCCTGTACACGAATCAGCTACGACTGCGCGTTGCCTACGGGCAGCTCGACGACGCCGAGTCCGCCGTGTGGGACAAATATTACGTAGGCGCGATATATCATCTCAGGTTGGCGAGAGCCTACGCCATAAGCATACTGGAAGACCTTTCGGCGACCCCCCAGGAAAGGGAGGCGGTGGAAAACAAGTATAAGGTCGCCAAGGCGGACGATTTAAACAGGATCTATGCGGAGAAGCCGGTGAAAAAAGAGGAGCCGGTGAAAAAATGACGTTCTTAGTAATATAAAAAAAAAGGGGATAGAATCCCCTTTTTTTTTTATATCGATGAATCCAACAAAGACGTGTCCCATAATCCAGCTTCTTCATTTTTAATAACTCCGCACCAATCCGTGGAGTTTTTTTATTGCATGCTTTTGGGTCCGCGATATACCGAAACTGCGCAGCGAAAGAGTCGGGTGCACTTATGAAAGCCATTGTTATTAAAATGAGACATGGATGATATGAATCAGGCTTTTCGGATTATCAATACAATGAAGCACCTGGGGATTGAAGCCTTCTATATCGTCCTGTATCTGATTCAAAATCGTAGAATAGTGATTCCCTTCTGCACCATGCTTCTGCTGCTGAACCCGGACCGGCCTCCCGGGTATGAATTCCCCGTATTCAGGGTCGTGCTCGATCCGGGCCACGGAGGCATCGGAAAAAATCCCATGTCGCTCCATGGGGACAGGTTTGACGCAATATCCGGAAGATATCTCGACTTCTACAAAGAGGGTGCGTCGCGGGGCGGTTTGCATGAAGGAGAGATTGTATACCGAATTGCATCTAAAACAAAAAAGTATTTACAACTCCTGGCGCCGGGGGCCGATAAAAGCGGATTCTTCAAGCTTATTGAAGAATATTCAAAGGACTTACCGAGGAAAATCAATATCAGCACATACATGAGCAGGGAACAATCGCTCACGGACAGGAAAGGTCCGGATAGAGACGATCCGAATGCGCCGTACCGGCTTTTCGATTATCCCGACCGGGAAGGGTCGATAAGACCCGGAAGATTGACGCGTATTAACGAGATCAGACCACACCTGGTCGTATGCATCCATTTGGCAAACCGCGCGCCAAGGAACTTTGAGGGGATAAATCCGGTCATTACTCCATACTATGATCTTCTCCACAAGGGCCTGTTATATCTGAAGGGGAACATTGCAAAAAGGAGTTTTTATTATAATGAGCCCGGTCTCGAATGGTTTGTGGAATCGGTATCAAGGTCGGACTTTGCCTGGTTTCTGAACGATACCTCATTGTACTTCACCGGGTACCCGCTGAAAAAAAACCTCGAACCGGACCGTCGTGATTTTAAAGGGTATCGGTACAATATGATTCAGTGGTCCTACGCCGATGCTCCCGGATGGAAATACCCGGCACAATACCACTTGCCCGGCACCAGGTATTCAGACTCCATAAAGGACTTCGAACCCGAGGGAAAATTCTGGGACAGGGAGCGCTCCGCATACGAGCGGTTCAGGAGGAAGGGGGGGCCCGAGGGGTTCGGCGGGGATAATGCGTATGCCTCCTACGAAATCGCGCGCTACATCCTCTATTCCCTCCATATCCACGGAGAGGACAACCGCCTGCAAAAGCCGGGCAAAAGCTATATCTCGACCTGGATAATGCCCCTGCACGTCAACGCCGTCTGCGCCTTTATCGAGCTCGGGTATTTAAGCAGGCCCAGGGACAGGTTCCTTCTTACCCGAAGGCAGGATGAGATCGCGCAGGGGATCGCCATGGGCATTTATTCTTTATTGGCGGGCATGGCGCCGGAGGATACAAAATTCAGATACCTCCCGAGGGGAAAAAAGCTGGAACTTTCGAAATATCGGACCGGAGGCGGGAAAACTTACTTCGACGAGGTTTCAGATGACTAGAAGGGTGAATATGGACCGCAATGTCAACACTATCGAAAGAAGCGCGATCGTGCGCCGCATATGGATTGCCGCCTCTGCGGTTCTTTTAATCCTGCCGTGCGGCGCCGCGCCCGATGACATCAATCAATTATTTATCAATGCGGCGCGGGCGGTGAAGCACTCCGTGGTCAGCATCACGATATATGAGAGAAAAATGGAGGGAAAAATCCCCCATTTCGCCAAGGTTGCGTACGGATCAGGCACGATCATCAAAGGAGGATACATCGTCACGAACTATCATGTGGTCATGAAGGGCGCGTATTACCAGGTGCTCTACGGCAACGAGCTCCTCAGGCTCATGAAATTCGGAAACGGCTCCTACTATCTCGCCGACCCCAAGACCGATATCGCCCTGATGAAAATAAAAAACCCGATGGAACATGCGCTTAAGCCCGTGGAGTTCGAGGACTCCAACAAGCTCTCCGAAGGAGAGTGGGTTCTGGCGATCGGGAACCCGTACGGCCTGAGCCGGACGATCACCAGCGGGATCGTCTCGTCCAAGGGCAGGGACAATATCGGGTTTACCGACATCGAGGACTTCATCCAATGCGACGTGCCGATAAACCCCGGGAACTCGGGGGGGCCGCTTATCAATCTCCGAGGAAGGCTGGTGGGTATAAATACCGCCATCCGGTCTGAATCGGGCGGATTTCAGGGCATCAGCTTTTCAATTCCATCGAACATGGTGAAGCAGGTTTGCCGCGAGCTGATCGCGCACGGAAGGGTGAGGCGGGGATGGATAGGATTTCTGGCGAAGGAAAAAAGGATGCGCTCGTCGTATGGCGGAAATTACCTGAAGATCATTTCGGTCATCAAGAATTCACCCGCCGAATCGGCGGGTCTGAAAAGCGGCGACATCCTTCGTGAGGTGGACGGTGAAAAAATAACAACCCTCGGCGGCCTGATCAAATCAGTTGGGAACAAGACCGTGGGTTCGACCATAGGCATCATGTTCTCGAGGAACGGAGCATTGAAGCACGTCAGTCTCGTATTGCGTGAAAGGACGGTGTACGACAAAATAAAAAAGGGAATGAACATACTCTTTAACCTCTACGGGATCGAGATAGACGAAAACGCGGAGACCGGCGAAGTGGTCATTTCGTACCTGTCGCCGAAGAGCATACCGTACAATCTGAAAAAAGGCGACGTCATCGTGTCGATAAACGACTCCGGCGTGTCTTCACTCGACTCGTTCGTGCGCACGTTTGATACGCACGGATACCGGATAAAGAGCATGAAGGTCAACAGGGACTCCAGGATCCTGGACGTCGATTTCACGGTCGACTGATATACAGCCGATTCAACATCAGTACTTTTTCGCCAGCTTTTCCCTTAGAATCCTTTTCTTTCTCTTGATCCTGCGTCTCGACCGCTGCCTTTTTACGCGGGCGTTGTATTGCTTACCCATCGCGTAAACCTCCGTATTAGTATACCTGAATATCACCGAATATGAACATGCAGCATCCGTATTTATAATGGCGAACATATCTCATGAGTAGGCAGCCAGGACGGCTGCCGGAGCCGTGCAGTACAGGACGTACTATCATCCCACCTTGTCAACTTAAAAAAACAGAATCGAAAATGCACTGAGGGATTTCCCGACGATGCTGAAATATGGTTGCAATTTTATTGAAAAATATGCATGTTATACTAGATATCGCCCCATGCTTGTCACCTTTTCTGGAGGAAAGATATGAAGCTCAAAAACGAAGCCAAGGTCGGCCTGATGATCACCATTGGAATCACCATCCTGATCATACTCGTGGGAGTGCTGGCCAAAATCAATATATCCAGATCGGGCTACACCCTCCGGGTATACTTCGGCTTCCTGAACGACCTCCGGCAGGGTGCTCCGGTAAAAATCGGGGGCGGAATAAAAATCGGATACGTGCACTCGATCCACCAGTCCGGCGAAAAGACCGAGGTGACACTCTGGATCGAGAGGAAGTATAAGCTGATCAAAAGCTCGAAGTTCTCCATATTCACATCCGGGCTGATCGGCGAAAAATACATCAACATCTTCATCCCGCCCTCGATCGGCACCGAGGAATTTTTCAATGACGGGGACAAGATCATCGGAATGGACCCCGCGAGCTTCGACCAGATGATGATGACGTTTCAGTCGTTCATGCAGAACGAAAGCGGGGGCCAAGTCCTGGCCGAGATATTCCAGAATTCCAAAAAATTCGTGATAAACCTTAACAAGATCACCACCGACAACCAGCACGACATCCGCCAGACGATCATGTCAGCGAAGGACATGATGGCGAATCTGAATTTCCAATCCAAGATCATGATGAACCACATCAACACCTTATCCAAAAACCTCTCGGATCTTTCTGAAAAGAACAAGGACGACATCTCGATCACCCTGCGGAACCTCTCCGAGATATCCTCCAACCTGAACCGGATCGTGTTTCGAATAGAAAAGGGCCGGGGCACGCTGGGTAGGCTTTTGAACGAGGAAGACATCTACAATAATCTCAAGGACGCCTCCCTGGCGGCGAAGGACCTGTTCCGCGAGCTCAGGCAGGACCCCTCGAAACTCCTGTTCAGATCCCAATAGTTGATCGATGGCCCGGCAGAGGAAAATATACGTATGCGCATCGTGCGGGGCCGATTTCGCCAAGTGGCAGGGGAAATGCTCCGCGTGCGGCGAGTGGAACACGATCGTGGAATCCGAGTCGGCGCCGGCGGCCGTGCACGGGCCTCCCCCCGACGTCATCCCCCTGGCCGAGGTTGAGCACGGTGCCGCGGACAGAATCCGTACGGGGATCGGGGAGTTCAATCTCGTGTGCGGGGGAGGCATTATACCGGGCTCCGTCATTCTGATCGGGGGCGAGCCCGGGATCGGCAAATCCACGCTCGCGCTGCAGATAGCCGGCTACTTCAGCACCCTGTATATATCCGGAGAGGAGTCCCCCCTTCAGCTCCGTCTCCGCGCCGAGCGGCTCGGCTGCAATATCAAAAACATACTCATATCGACCGCCTCCAACGTCGAGCAGATCATCGGCCTCGCCGAATCCGCGCGGCCCCAGTGCCTCGTCGTCGACTCCATACAGATGCTCTATTCGTCCGCCGTTCCCGGGCTCAAGGGCTCGGTGAGCCAGATACGGGAATCGGCGTCCAGGCTTTCGGATGCAGCCAAAAGCATCGGGGCTGCGCTGATCCTGATCGGCCATATCACCAAAGACGGGTCAATAGCCGGACCGAAGCTCCTGGAGCACCTGGTGGATACCGTACTCTATTTTGAGGGGAATTTTTCCAGGGATTTCCGTATTCTGCGCGCCTTCAAGAACCGGTACGGATCGGTCAATGAGATCGGCCTGTTCAAGATGGAACAATCGGGACTGATCGAGGTGACCGATAAGAACAAAATTTTTCTCAGCCCCTACCTCTCCTCTGCTCCCGGGAACGCGGTTTCGGCCGCGGTCGAGGGAAGCAGGATCATCCTGTTCGAGGTCCAGTCGCTCGTGACCTTTTCGACCTTTCCGAACCCCAGGCGCATGGCGGACGGCTTCGACCTGAACAGGCTGATCCTGATCATCGCGGTTCTGGAAAAACACGCGGGACTGAAGCTCGGCTCCTTCGATGTCTTCATCAACGTCTCCGGCGGGTTCCAGATCAACGACACGGCCGCGGATCTCGCGGTCGCGATGTCCATCGCGTCAAGCCTGAAAAACCTGCCGGTGCCGCAGGGACTCGGGTTTCTGGGAGAAATCTCGCTTTCCGGAGAGATCCGGCCCGTATCCATGTGCGCACGGAGGATCCAGGAGTTCAGGCATTCGGGATTCACCGCACTCATCATTCCCGAAATCGAATTGCCTGAGGCGAAAGCCGCCGGATTTGAGGGAGAGGTGACCGGCGTACGCTCCGTTCGGGACGCGCTCGACAGGATTTTCTGATTCAAATCCGGACCGGGGTTTAAGCACTTATGGAAACAAGGCCCATCATCATCGCGCACCGCGGCGCAAGCGGATATTTGCCCGAGCACACCATCGCATGCAAGGCGATGGCGCATGCCATGGACCCGGATTTTCTCGAACAGGACGTGGTCCTTACCCTTGACGGCAGGCCCATCGTGGTGCACGACCGTTTCCTTGACACGGTGAGCAACGTGGTCGAGCTTTTTCCGGAGAAGAAAAGAAAGGACGGCCGCTTCTATGCCATAGATTTCACCCTGGAAGAGGTCAAGACGCTACGCCTGCACGAGCGTATCGACCTGGCCACCGGCAGGTCGGCGTTTCCCGAGCGTTTTCCCGAACACGCGGCGACTCTTTTCGAAATCCCCACCCTTGAAGAGGAGATCGAGCTGATCCAGGGTTTGAATAAAAGCAGGGGAAGAAACGTCGGCATCTACACCGAGCTCAAGGCCCCGGCGTTTCACGCGCGTGAGGGAATGCGCATCGAAGAAACGGTCCTCGACGTGCTGGGCCGCTACGGTTACACGGGCCGGGATTCCAACTGCTACATCCAGTGCTTCGAGCCCGCGAGCATCATCCACATGCGCGAAAAGCTGAAGAGCGACCTGAAGATGATCCAGCTCATCGGCGATGAATCCTGGGATGACACCCCCGGCGTCGACTACCGCCTCATGACCGAGCCGGAGGGGCTTGACGGGGTGGCGCGTTACGCGGACGGAATCGGCCCGTGGATGAACCAGATCGTGCCGGACCGGAAAGGAAAGGATCCGCGAATCACGGAGCTGGTGAAACGGGCACATGAAAGGGGCCTGTGCGTCCATCCATACACCTTCAGGCTCGATTCGCTCCCTTCGTACGCGAAAAGCTTCGACGAACTGCTCGATCTCTTTTTTATAAAGGCGGGCGTGGATGGAATATTCACCGATTTCCCGGACAGGGCCGCCGCATTTCTCAAAAATGCGGGCCTTCGCTGAGCTTTGATTCGATCGCGGCGCGGATTTCCTCCTTTTCCCGCTTAAACCGAAGGTCGTCATATATCAGGGAAAAGCATCTGCTGCCGGCCGCATATTCCGGCGCGGAATAAAAAAACACCGGACACTGAAGCGCCGCAAGATACGACGCGTGAATCTTCAGAAATGAATTCAGTATCCTTCCCATCCGGCCGCTCCGATCCGGGTCATGGCCGTACTCATCCTCAAGGAGCGCAAAAAGCCATCGAATCGAATCCGGATCCACAATCGCGACCGAGTAATTATACCAGTCATCGACATGCGAAATGATGAGCCTTTTCTGCGCATCGCTTAATATCGTGTGCGCGGGGCAGAGAAACGAAGCGCATATCTTCTCGCCGAAAAATGAGGCGTTCCTATCCGCACCCCCCCCGTATAAAGGATGCAGCAGGCATCCGGGCCTTCCCTCAACAATGAACCCCTGATGCGGGCACACATAAGAGGTTACGTCCCTCACAAGGGATTCACCGGCCGCATCCGCCTCCGCGCGCTCCTTCCGGCTAGCCGGGGATCTTTCCCTTCCCCGGCTTAAAAAAAATGACAGCCCCTGCCGCGACAGGTCCCTGAGATTGAAAAGGCCGCAGCATGCACAGCACCCTTTGCGGTCGTCAGGCTGGCACAGCGTCAATGGTTCTGTTGATTCCATAGGCTCGAATTTGGCACTGTTCAGTTGAATCCCTGCTGGAATAATTACAAGAATTTTTTAAAAGGAGAGGGCGCCGGGGGGGGTAATTCCTCTCAAGAACGCCGCATAAAACGCCGATACCCATGATATGAGAATCTCCACCGGCATGGCGGAAATCGGCGTTAATTATCAGCAGGGCGGCAGGGTCTCCCCGGGAAAGGCGTACACTTGGCCGGAGTACCACGCGGGCAGGATCGACAGGATCAGGGGAGCCGCCGGGAAAAAGAAGCCCGACTTCTTCTATACCAAGCCGCTTCCCGCGGAGCGGGAAAAGATTTTCGAGCTGATGAACAATCGGGCGGGGCGCGGATATACCTCAACCGGGAAACCGCTCGGTTTCAGCCCGGAGCTCAGGCCCGGCTCACTCTTTGATGCGATCGCCTAGGCCGCCGCGGGCGTTCATGTCGTAAATAAGCTTGATACCCTTCATCGACAGCAGCGGATCAACGACGTGCTCATATGAAAGGTGGTCCGCAACAGCTGGGGCGTACCCCCCGGTGAGGATGATCCTGAAGCCCCTGCCGTATTCCTCTTCGATACGCCTTATGATCCCCTCGGCAAGGGATATCCATCCGTAGAAAAATCCGGACTTCAGCGCGTTGACCGTGTCACGCGCCGCGACCCGGTCCGGCTTCTCAAAGGGGACCTCCGGCAGCCGGGAGGTCCGCTGAGAAAGTGATTGTATGGCCGTATCGATGCCGGGCGCGATCACGCCGCCGTCGAAAACCCCCTCCTCCAGGAGGACGCAAAAAGTCACGGCCGTACCGATATCGACGACGATGTCCCCGCCGCCGTACTCGTGAAACGCAGCCGCCGCGTTAACGATGCGGTCGACGCCGAGCTCGCGCGGGTCCCTGTATGCAATCGTGAAATTGAGCCTGCTTTCGCACGTAATCCCATACGCGCGCACCCCGAAGGTCTTTTCTGACATTTCGTCATATACGCGGTTCAGCTCGGGTACCACGCTTGAATACACGATGCCGCGGACCCCGACCGCCCCCTTCGTGAACGATGCCCGGGGCAGGCCTTCAAAGACCCGCCTGGTCAGACAGTCCGGATCGATGTCCTTGATGGTGGAATACCGGTGGGTGAGCTCCGGCACGATCGAATCATCCGGGTAAAAACCCGCGGTGGTGCTGGTGTTTCCTATGTTGAACCCTATAATCACGGCAGTCAGCTCAAAATTTATGTCTTCATACCCGCAATCTTTTTACGATCTTTTTTCTCTTATTCCAAAATTATGTCAATGGATTTATCGAAGCGGTGAATTGCTTGACACGGCCGGCCGGATAAATAATTACAAAACAGGAAGGGCGTTAATTGCGTTATTTGATATGGGAGGCGGGTACTGTTTATGGATCTGAAAATAAAAGGCAAGGCGGCCATCGTCACCGGAGGGGGAAGCGGAATCGGCAAGGCGATAGCCGTGCGCCTCGCCCGGGAGGGTGCGGCGGTCGTGGTCGCGGACCTGAACGGGAAACGTGCCGAGGGCGTAGCGTCTGAGATCGCCGCCCTGGGCCAGCGGGCGATGCCGATGCAGGCGGATGCAACCAGGGAGGACGACGTCGGGAGCACGGTCAAGAAAACCATCGAGGCGTATGGACACATAGATATCCTGGTGAACAACGCGGGCGGAGGGACGACTTCGACGTTCGTCACCAATTACCCGGTTGAAGACTGGGACAGGACAATCGAAATCAACCTGAAAAGCGCGTTTTTATTTTCCAGGGAGGTCGCGCGCGCGATGATGGAGAGAAAGCAGGGAAGAATCATCAACATATCCTCTATATCGGGGAAGCTCGGTGAGTCCCTCATGGGCGCGTATTGCGCGGCCAAGTTCGGCGTCCTGGGCCTGACGCAGGTACTGGCCACGGAGCTGGGGCGTTATTCGATCACCGTGAACGCCGTATGCCCCGGATATGTATATACGCCCGGGTGGGAGAAGCTCGCTCAAATATTGAAGGGAACCGTATCCTCACTCGCGGACAAGAGCCTGGAAGAAATCTTCGAAATCAGGGCCAGGTCGCACACGGCGCTGCGGCGGGCGCAGACCGCTGAGGACATCGCGAGCCTCGTTGCATACCTGGCATCGGAAGAGGCGGGGAGCATCACCGGCCAGGCCATAAACGTGGACGGCGGCGCGGTGATGGGATGAAAGTACATACCACGCGGAAAGTCTGAAAAAGAGCGGCCCGATAATTATCTGAGCCGATCGAGCGCCTCCTGGCGCTTGATCGCGCGCGGCAGGTAGATCAGGCCGGTCCTGTTTCCCGGGTCGATGAGGAGAAGACGCCTCATCACCGCGATGCATCCCCGGTAATCCCCTTTCTCATACAGCTCGATCCCTTTTTGCTCGAGAAGCGCGATCTCTCCCGATTCCGCCAGTATCTTCCGCACCCTCTCCTGGTCCTGCCTTGCCGGGGGCAGATACTTTCCGGCGCGCTCCAGAAGAGGAAGGGCATCGTAATACTGCTTCTCCTCAATCAGCCCCTTGGCTTTGGAATAGTCCGATTCTGCGCTCATGATGCCGTTCAGCTTCTCCCTCGCCTCGCCGTTGTTCGGATCGATTGCCAGAATACGGGAATAATTCGCTTTCGCCTCCCGTACGTCTCCCTTCTGGAGCGCCTGGTCCCCCATGGTCTGAAACCATGCGACCTGCGAGGCGGTGTCCACCGCCTTCTCGGGCGCGGCGAACCGCTCCGAAGGATTGAAATTGTAGTATATCCCGCCGATGAAGTTGAGCGCATGGAGGGGCCTGTTGGAAAGGTAATGGAGGCTATATTCAGCTCCGAGCCTGAGCCTGACACCCCATTTAACGGGAAAAAACGCGCCGGCCCTTGCGGCCAAGCCGGGCTTGAATGATCTCTCGTTTCGGTCATACCTGCTGGTATGAAGATACAGATAGGAACACTGGCCGGAAACTCCCGCGTACACCTGGAAGTAGGAAACCACGGGCCAGTAGAACACGGGCCCGATATTCACCGACCACATCTGCATGAAAGAGCCGCCGCCCTCCTTCACAGGATAGCTGGCATAGGCGAATTCGATCTCCCCTGCCAGGTATTTTACAAGGGAGGGCCTCGAGAAAAGCGTGGATATACCCAAATAGTATGATCCGGTAAACATGCTTTTATAATGGCCTTGAAAAAACGAATACCCACCCTGCACGCCAAGAATGATATTGTCGTGCGGCTTTGCCTTGGGCTCGTCCGCCAAGACGGCGCTTGAGAACATGAAAACGAGCATCAGCGCAATAATTGTTGATCGTGTCGTACTCATACCGGACCGGGATTCGTATTAATGCTTAATCTTTTTTCAGCTCTTCCGCGATCACGTACTCAAGCAGATCATACCCGGGAGCGCCCTCGATCCTTCTCCCGTTGATGAAGATCGTGGGCACCGCGCGTACGTGAAGGGTCCGCGCCACCTCGATGCCGTCGTACAGGACCGTCTGCACCGGGCCCGAGCGCATGTATTCAAGCATGCTGCGGTACTCTTCTTTCCTGCCGCGCCCCCCAAAAAAGGCCTGAATCGGGGCGAGCACGTCGCCTTGTCTCATACGCGCAAAATACTTTTTGTAATGCGCGTAATGGAACGCCGCGACCTCGCCGAACATTTCCATTTTCGCGGACGCGATAAAGGCCTTCGACTCCACGCAGGAGTTGGGATACACGCTCCGCGGCGCGAGCCGGTTGCACGTCCTGTCAAGCGGAAATGCATAATAATCGATTCTTACCTTATCGCCGAACCGCGACGCAAGCCTTTTTTCCGATTCGAAAAGCTGTCGGCAGGCGGGGCATATGAAATCGATGAAGGTGACGATCCTGACCGGTGCGCCCGGATCGCCGACCGACATCGGGCTTTCGGGCGGGGACACCTCCTCCGGCCGGGCGGCGTAGAACCTTGAAGCAAACTCATGTTTACGAGCGGCATCCGAATCCGGTCCGGAGCGGATGTTGATGAGGGTTAAGATGAAAACCGCCGCGCCCGCGAGCAACGCAACCAGGATGAGAGGACCGAATCGTTTCATTAAATCAAACTCACCAACAGATGCAGAGGATGTTGAGGGAATTGCTGCAATTGCGGGTGCCGTTGCTTATCCAGGTCGAATTGGTGCTATTGTGAGCGCCGGACATTCCCACGGATTTATTTGATCCGTCGTCGGTCCAGCTCGGGCTGGTGCTAGTCGCCGCGCAGCTTTCCTGGGGCAGATAAATGCCGGCGGAGTCCGATCCGGACCACCAGAAGGTGTCGGAGATGCCGGCATTCTGGAGCTGCGCGTCAATCATGCCGGAAAAAAGGCTCGCCCAATTAGCTGCTATCTGGGTCTGGGTGTTGGTCGGACCAATTATCTTTTTATTATCCGGCACCCCGAAATTGTCCTTCATATTCGCGATATCATCGGTTGCATCTATGCTGATGAAGGCGTGCACGTTCGCGCAGGGAAGTGAAGGATATGAATTATTTTTTGCGGTCACGCAATATCCGTCGATGACATTCCGCGGCGATTTGTTTGAAAATGTGGTCGTGAGGTTGCCATCATACGGTCCGGTTGA
>CAZHAD010000066.1:0-18713 GCA_964529965.1 uncultured Leptospirales bacterium
ATTTTGATTGATATTTTTTCAATATGACATAGCCTGACACTCCTTGTAAAAACTCATTGTAAATACGATATTCAAGTATATTCAAGAAGGTTTTTCGCGGAGGAAGAAAAACAACATTTATGCTTTACCATAACTCAATTGCACGGGGTTAATAATGCGGTACAATAAAAAAATCAATATATTATTCTCATTGAATGCAAACAGAGAGACCCCAGCTTTAGTATATGTAATATTCATATTCATTATATGCGCCTTGGCGATCAATATTTACGCCATGGACGACCATGTAAAAAAATTGCTCAGAAAAGCGACCGGGGTCACTGACGATGACGTAAAAGCCGCGTTATATAAAAATAAAATAACCCTTTTTGACGCATATGCCCTTGCGGTACAGAAGACCGAGCGCCTGGCCATAGAAGGGGAAAATTCGGTCCAGGCTGAGGAGCGGAAACTGCAGGCGATCGAGGCCTTCCTGCCGACGCTCTCCCTCAATGGGTCTTATGCCGTGTATCCGAAACCCAGCAGCACATATTTGCTGCAGAACCGCTCAGCAGCCGGTTTTACTGCCCGTCTACCAATTATTACAGGCCTCGATCAAATTTCCCAAATAAAATCGTCATGGTCTGACAGGAGGGTAAAGGAATATCAATTAAACAATAACGCGGGGTTACTCTTGTCGGATGTGGGTACGGCTTTTTACAATGTGCTTCTTATTGAGAGGGACCTTGCCACCAATGAAAGCCTGCTCGATCTTTATTACCAGACGATAACCGAATTGCAGCGGCGTGTAAAGCTAGGAAGGAGCAGGAAGAGCGAAATCCTGCGAACAAATGCGCAAATATATACACTGCAGGCCCAGATCAAGTCGCTTCGCACCAACCATGAACATGCAAAGCTGGTACTTGCCACCCTCATCGGTGCACCTGCTGATTTCAGCCTGGCCGACACCACAGTTCTTCATGACCCCGCTTATTCCATTGCAGATACCGCAAAGCTGGTGGACGGACGCTGGGACGTGCTCGCTGCGCGTGAGCAGGTCAAATACGACGAAGCAGGGGTCCTGGCCGCATATGGGAAGCATGTTCCTTCGTTCTACATCGAAGGTTCTTACTACTTATATCAAAAAACAGTCAATACTCCCAATTGGCTACAGGCCTTAGAGGCAAGTATGTCGCCTATAAGCTTATTGTCAGGCAGTTCTTCCTTTAAATATCCACCATTAAACATAACACTCGGTGCGACGCTTCCCATATTCGGCGGAGACATCACGTTCGCAAAGGTGAGGGAGGCGAATTCAAAAAAGCGCCAATCCGAATTGACCTTGTCTCAGACGGTCCGTCAGGCCAGGCAAAATATTATAGACTCGTTTCAGACTTGGGATAGCTCGAAGATGGAGCTTGATGCGTATCATAAGGCGCTTTCCTCATTTGAAGATAATTATCGGGTCGTTATGAGAGAATACAGGCTCAACCTTGTGACCATCCTCGATGTTTTGACGTCGCTTACCTCCCTGCAAAACGCGAGAGACGAATTTCAGCGCGCCGAGCTGCAAGTGAAGCTCAACAGGATAAGCCTGGGCGTAGCGATCAACGAGTTTTCAGGTGACAAAATTCGAAAGCTTCAAGTATCAACAAATCCTGCAGCCCAGTAAGCATTGGTAAATTCATAAATGACAAATAAGGAGTGTAGAAAATGAAAGCGGTCAAACTCGTCGCAAAAAAAAAGCTTGAGGTAGCCGGGGTGGACAAACCTTCAACCGACGGTAGCAGTGCGATCATCAAGGTCATCAATTGCGGCATTTGCGGTTCGGATATTCATTATTGGGAGGACGGTCAGGGGATGGGGGGCGCCAAGGATTTAATCATGGGTCATGAATTCGGAGGGGTTTTGGAGGACCCCGGCTTAAGGAATGATCTGACCCCGGGAGACAGGGTTACCGCGGTGCCGGGAAACCCATGTGGCGAGTGCGGCCCCTGCAAAAATGGACTTTATAATCTCTGCGTTAATGTGGTGAAGCGGCCCCATCCGGGATTGAACAGCCCCGGAGCTTACGCCGAATATATAGCGGTCCGTCCCGACATGGTCAGGAAGCTTCCCGACTCGATAAGCGATTTATCCGCGAGCATGATAGAGCCATCGGCGGTCGCTTTCCACGCGGTCGCATGTGCCAACCTCAGGCCAGGAAGCCGATGCCTGGTGGTGGGCGCGGGGACCATAGGGCTCTTATGTGCGGCATGGCTCCGGATATGCGGAGCCTCCTATACCGCCATGACCGAGGTGAACGCTGAGAGAAGGGAGTTGGCGGGTAAGCTCGGGGATCTGGACGAGGTCTTTGACGCGAGGGACGAGAAGCTCAATTCAAAAATAAAAAGGGCCACGGCGGGAGGGGTCGATGTGGCCATAGACGCGTCGGCGGCGGATGCGGGAATCAACTCCGCACTCCTCCTCCTCAAGCCGAAAGGCACGCTCATACTCGCGGGAGTGAGCCTCAAGCCCCAGTCGATCATGACGCTGATCGCGCTCGCAAAGGAAATCACGATAAAGCCGATATATGCATATCTGCCCAGCGAATTCGATTCCGCGATCGATTTCATCGCGCGTGGTGCTCTTAAGACTGAACGGTTTGTGAGCAGAACCATAGGTATGGACGAGGTTCAGGCGGCGTTTGAAGACCTCCATTCGGGAAAATCGAAAGACGTGAAGGTTGTGGTAAAGGTGTAACAGAGTCTATCGTGCGACGTCGCTGATGAGCCTTCCGAGCTCGGTGTCATGAGCCTGTACCGCCTTCTGGTTGGCCTCGTAGCTCCGCTGCACCTCGATCATGTCCACCATCTCGCGGATCATGTTCACGTTCGATTTTTCCACGAAGCCTTGTATTACCTTCAGGTTTTCAGGCGGAAGTGGGGGGCCTGAGAATTCGGTGTCGCGCCACAGCGAGTTTCCCTCCTTCTTAAGCTCGCGAATATGCTCGAAGTCTGCGAGCTTCAATCGGTCGAGCACCACCGGCTGGCTCCAGTCGTTGTTTGCCATGCTCGCCAGGTCGTTCGGATCGATGGCCCGGTTTACGATGATCTCTCCCCGCTCGTTTATGATGAAGTTGTTTTCCTGCACGTGGATGAGACCGTTTTCGCCCAGGACCGGGTATCCGGTATGGGTCATGAGTATCCCGTTCTGGTCAATAGTGAACGAGCCGTTGCGGGTAAAGCGCTCACCCCTGTCGGTTTTTACCGTGAAGAATCCCCTGCCTTCGAGCGCAAGGTCGAAATTGTTCTCGGTGCGCTGGAGCGGGCCCTGTTCGAACTCCGTGTACACCTCGTTTACCTCAACGCCGGTGCCGAGCTTTCCCACGTACGGCATGGTATCATACGATCCCGCGGGCGTGATCCCCAGGCCGTTGTCGTTTAACCTTCGTATGAGCATGTCGGGGAAGGCCTTGAACACCGCGATGTCCTTTTTAAAACCAGTCTTGTCAACGTTGGCAAGGTTGTTCGCCACCACATCGAGCCTGGCCTGTTGGGCGATCATGCCGCTCGCGCCAGTATATATCCCCCGAACCATACAATCCCTCTCTTTTATGTAATATCGGCAGAAATAATGTGGATATTAAAGATTATTTTACTTAATACGCCACGCACATCAGTGTCAACGACAAAGCGCAACTCGATTGACCGGGTTGAATCCAGGTTGCATCCGACATGCTTATTGATCCTTAATTACCAAAAGGACCGCTCCTATTATCGGTGTATGCGACATTTCCAAACCATTACATTGTTATTGACAGAAAAAAGGAAAAGCGTACCATTACCATCGTCATACATGGAATGTTTCATAAAAAGAACAATTATTTAACAGAAATACTCGATGTGCTGGCCGCACAAGGGGTTGATTTCATCATATGCGGAGGGGTTGCCTTGGTTCTTCACGGGGTCGAGCGGATGACCCTCGACCTGGACCTTTCCGTAGGTATGGACACGGGGAACCTCGAGAGGTTTCTGGCCGTCATGAAAAGGCTCGGCCTTACACCACGGGCGCCTGTTCCGGCCGAGTCAATTCTCGATCCCGTAAAAAGGAAGATGATGACTGAAGAGAAGAACGCCCTGGTCTTCACCTTCATCGATACGAAGAATCCATTCCGTCAGGTCGACGTGTTCATCACGGATGATTTTTCGTATCATTCGTTGCTTGACCATGTCGAAACGCTAGATATCGGCGGCGTAAAGATGAACCTTATTTCGAAGAAAAGACTGCTGGAGATGAAAAAGGCGATCAAGCCTCCCCGTGACAAGGACCTTTTCGACATACGGGTGCTCGAGCGTATCCTAAATAATGAGAGGAAGAAGCGATGACGACCTATTCGACAGAGCTTGACGAGTTCAAAAAATTGCTCGAGTGCGCATTCCCCTCAGATTTTAACGGCCATACTGAATTCGAGAGCCTGACTCCAGAGCAGAGGCTCCAGTGGCTTTCTCAATGTGTGGAATTCATGAATGAAGTAAAGAGCAGGCATATTGATGCGATCCAACCGATCGTTGAAAAGCCGAAGCATCGTGGATGAATTACCGCTCATCGCCGGTAATTGAATAATAAGTCTGAAATAAATATCGTTCTTTATTACTATAGCAAAATCATCGGGGAATCCCGATTATAATCCGCCTCCCTTGACCCGCCTGATATCAGCACCAAGGATGGAAAGCTTATTCTCGAGCCGCTCGTATCCCCGGTCGCAGTGGTATATCCTGCGTATCTCGGTCTCGCCCTCCGCGATCAGTCCGGCGATCACCAGTGCGGCCCCGGCCCTGAGATCTGACATCATGATCGGCGCGGAAGAGAGCTTCTCCACCCCCTTGACGATGACCACGTTCCCCTCCACCGTGATGTCCGCTCCCATTCGCCGCAGTTCCGCCACATGGGTGAAACGGTTCTCGAAGATCGTCTCGACGATCACGTTGATTCCAGGGATGGTCGCCGAGAGAGCCATCATGGGCGCCTGCAGGTCAGTGGGAAAACCCGGATAGGGGAGTGTTTTGACCAGGGTCCCCGAGAGCTTATGTGAAGTTTTCACGGAAACCCTGTCCGCACCGGAATCGACGACGAAACCCATGTCCTTTAACGCATCCATGCATGCGACAATGTGCTCCGGGATCGCGGATTTGACCGTTATCTCTCCCTTGGTCGCTGCTCCGGCGATAAGATACGTGCCCGCCTCGATACGGTCTGGGATGATTGAATATGACACCGGCTCGAGCCTTTTGACTCCCTCGATCTCAATCAGATCTGATCCCAGTCCGGAGATTTTAGCCCCCATCTTGACGAGGAAATTGCCAAGGTCGACCACGTCGGGCTCCCTTGCGCAGTTTTCCAGCACGGTCTTTCCCCTGGCGAGGACTGCCGCCATCATGATGTTTGCAGTGGCGCCCACCGATATGCCGCGCATCTTGAATTGCATGCCGTTGAGCCTGCCCGCGCGTGCCTTGATGTAACCGTGCTCCAGGCTGATAGTCGTACCCAGGGCCTCGAATCCGGTCAGGTGAATGTCCACCGGCCGCTCGCCGATTGCGCATCCCCCGGGCAGGGAAACGTCCGCCTGACCAATCCTGGCCAGGAGAGGACCCATGACATAGATGGAGGCCCGCATGGTCTTGACGAGCTCGTACGGCACCTCGGCGTTCTTGATGGAATTGACCTTTATGGTGAGGCGGTTCGCGGCAGTGTCGAAATCGCACTCCGCACCGAGGCACCGGATCACCTGAATGATGGTATGGATGTCCTTGAGATCGGGCACGTTATCGAGCACGGTTTCGCCGTCGGCGAGCAGGCTCCCCACGATGATCGGAAGGGCCGCGTTTTTCGCGCCGGAGATTTTCACCTCGCCGGAAAGCCTCGTCCCCCCCCTTATCAGGTACGTGTCCATACAAATCCCTCCGCGCTGTTATGGTCTTATTTGCCGCAGGTATCCCGCACCATTCGTTCAAATTCTCATTCAGCTTTTGGACAACAGAAATAGTGAACCTTTATGCGCTGACAAGGGTTTTTTTGTGTATCGGTGAATTAAATCAATACGGGACGAGAATTACTTTCCCCGGACGCAGCGCCTTATGGTTTCTTATATGATTGATCCTCATGATCATGCCCGCCCCGGTCCTGTAGCGACGGGCGATATCTCCGATGGTGTCGCCCTTTTTAATCCGGTATTCAAACGCGTCTCTGATCCTGTTTGTATACAGCCGGTTCCTGTTTTCCTGAAGTTTCTTTTTTCCCTCCGCGGGCAACAGGAGGCGGTATTTTTTAGGCGATGGAGGGGTAATGTCGTGTTTAAGCTCGGGATTCAGCTTCTTTATCATTGATACGGAAACGCCGGTTAATTCAGCAACGCGGTGCAGATCCACCGCTCTGTTAAGCGTAACATATCCATCGTCCCTTTTTTCCGGAATGTCGATTTCGTCCCTTATGCCGAACAGTCTCTGGTTTTTATAAATGATCAGAAGTGCGATGAATTTCGGAACGTAATCTCGCGTTTCTTTTCGCAAAAGTCCGCTTTTTTCGAGCGCCCAGAAGTCTTTCGCACCGGTTTTATCCATGATCCTTTTAATATATCCGGCGCCTCCGTTGTAAGCGGCAAGGACAAGACCCCATGAGTGGAAGATGCCGTACAAGTTGCGAAGGTGATCCACCGCTGCCTCCGTGGACTTTTTAACGTTACGCCGCTCGTCGATCCAATGGTTGTGTGTCAGGCCGAGCGTGCTCGCCGTGGTGCGTATGAACTGCCACAGTCCCATGGCCCTGCTTTCCGATACGGCATTGGGATCAAAGCTGCTCTCAATGAGAGGCAGCAGCGACAGCTCTTCCGGAATATCCCTGTTATTACTGAATACGTCCTGTATTATATCCTCATACAGGTATGACCGCTCTATGGATCGTATCAAGTACTTCCGGCCGCTGGTCAGATAATAATATATATATTTGCGAACGGATTTTTTTCTTGTGATCGATAAGTCTCCGACCGCCTGAAAAAGATTCTTGCCTTTGAGGGTCGGCAGGTACAGTATATCCTTATCCGGATTAAAATTTTCAACCCTGCTTAGCCCCTCGCGGGTAAATTTTGAGTCGGTGAAGAGCTCAAACAGCTCCCATGAAAGGAGCTTTTTGTTCGTATAAATAATCGCGGGTATAGTAGCTAAAATGATAATCACGACTTTTCGTAATAACATATTATACCCCCTTGGATTTTTTTAAGTACGCTCAATATAAAATCAATAATATATTTAAGACGTCAAGCTTCCCACGGTGTTAATTGAAAAACATATTTATTTTAAAAAAATTGGCGTCAACATATTCTTTGCAAACTCATTTTGCCTTCGCTTTGTCGTTAGTTTGCATGGATTATTCGGGGGTTAAAAAATAAAACCTCTCCACAAACGGTAAATAAGAGGTTTTCCTTATTGAAAAAATGGGGGCTTTTCGTTACATTGCCTGTAAGTAACTTTATCGTTCTGATAGCAGTCACTCGTGTGCGGGCATATATCGAGAAATCAAATTTTTCAGGAGGCCTTCTAATACAAGAAATAAAAAAATAGTTGTAATTTTTCAATTGTATGAATTTCATTTCAATTGACTTCAGGACTGAGGGAGATGGCGATGGAGCAGGTTACTATATGGTATCTCACCGACAACGACAGCGGCACGAAGTTGACGAACGCCATAACGGGACTCGGGTTGCCCCTCAATCTAATTTCAGGACATTCGTTGGATCACGCCAATATAATTGAGGATGACATCAATATTTTCATATTCGATCTCTTGGAGATTGAGCTGTCGGTATTGATTGATCAATTGGCCAAGGACGAGCGTATCAGGAGCTCTTTGAAATTTGTAATGATCAAAAAAAATCAAACTAAGGAGATTTCCAATCTCAATTATAACCTGATGCATTTGGAATTCCTGAACAGGCCGGTGGACAGAAGGGAGTTCATGTTGTTACTGGAAAAAACCATAATCGTCGAACGCTATCGCGAGATAATGAGGTTCATCTCACGAGAGTCTGAAATGAGGATCGAGGCATATGAGGGACTTATGGACATAAACCGGAAGAATGTGTTCGAGTCGAACAAGGAAAAGGTTGCATTTGAGAAAATTTTGAATTATGAAAAAAGGCTCATGAAGGAGCAGACAAACCTGAGCTCGGCAATCCGCGATTTCACCCTTCTGCGGCAGATGGATATGTACAACATGCGGGACCGGATCAAGGCAGAGGAGATGCTTTCGGACCTCCGCCGCGCAGAGCTTATGGACGCCCATAAGGTGATTCACGCACAGGAGTCGGTGATCGACTACGGGGCAAAGGAATTGTACGATGCGCAGAAAATAATCAACGCCAGGGAGAGGGTTGAAGAGCTTTCCAGGAGTGAGATAATCGAGCTTCACAAGGAGATATCTCGGCTGAAGAGTCTGAACCATCAAATGTCCGAGGAGATCGAACGGCTTAAATCAGAGAACAGGGGGCCTACGTGAAAAATTGGGCGGAGGCCGGCCGTTAGGGCAGCGCCGTCGCGTTTATGAACAGGCAGAACGATGAATCATAATTTGAAGGATTTTTAACACGAAAATATTATACTATGTATGTTCATAGTTTCTGGGTGAGGGGCGCGGCGCGCCCCTCATGAATAATAAATCCGGTCCGAGCAAGAGAAATATGGAATGGGAATCAATATTGGCTGATGCCGTTCAGAACGGCAAAATACGAGAATTACATTTAAGCAAGCTTCCGGTCCTCAAAACAACGACAAACTG
Organism: uncultured Leptospirales bacterium; assembly: GCA_964529965.1. Taxonomy (GTDB): domain Bacteria; phylum Spirochaetota; class UBA4802; order UBA4802; family UBA5550; genus RBG-16-49-21. Next base: position 8,788 of record CAZHAD010000066.1, read on the forward strand.
GAAGAAGGTTGAATTGCTCGGCTGGGTCGATCACCAGCTGAAATACACCCATTACCGTGGTGCTCTCGTGAAGCTTAATCACAAGCTTTTTTTCGTTAGGGAAAGCACCATAAAAGCCCTTCAGCAGTATATGAATTGGAAGGTAAAAAATATCATTGAAGTGGTAAAGGATTAGCCACTCGATCAGTTTTCATCCTCCATCTCATTGAAGAGGGATATGACCGTGTCTTTTTTCCTTGCTAATTTTATAATTTCATCGATATAGTCTTTTTTTACGATCGCGTGAGTGCCGGAGATCCGCTCTACGATGCCTTCCTTTGCAAGCCCGAGGAGCAGCTCATCGATGAATTCCGGATGGCTTGTTTTCATGAGTATCACATGGGAAATTTTTACCATGATGGTTTGATTCGACCATTCGCGCAATAGGAAATCAAGGTTCTGTGGCAGGTTGTTTTTTGAATTCGATTCAAGCGACTCGAGAAAAACGGCTAGCGACATCCCCCGCTTTTGCGCCCTTACGACGGATGACCTGGTGATGACCGCGTTGAGTATGAGGTCGTTCTTCACGATGTCGGTATGGGACATCAGATGATAGAGTATGTCAGAGTTGATTTCCTGAGTCGGGATCACAAGCGTAAAATCCGGATTTATATAAATGCTTTTCCGGATCGGTTCGGCGTACTCCGCCGAATGCGTCTTGAGAATATGGTTTGCCAGTTGCCTGCCGATATCAGAGAGGGTTATCGTATCAGCGGTTAAATCGATTATTCCCGCGATGCACAGGAAATTGATTGCCGTCCAGATGCGTTCCATTTCATCGTTGATATACATGATGCTGCCGGCGTATGATCTCTCATCCCTTTCCGAAATGGATTTGGTGAGCATGGTGATCATCATGTATCGGTATGTGACCGAATTCATTTTATGGAGAAGTTTGATTATTGATTTGCTGAAATCGTAGGAAGGCAGGTCAAAGGGTGGGGCGAACGAAGGGTCGTATGTTGATGGGTTTTCGGTGCATTTCAGAACCCTGGTCAACAGCAAAAGGGGTTGCTCTAGGTCGTCTTTGAGCTCTGCCAGGGATATACCGGCTATGTCTTTGTTCAATTTCAGGCATGCAAGCCGGTTAAGGATGAAAATGGAAAGTTGGGCCAGGTTTTCAGAAGTCAGTTCGTTGCCGGCGATGTCTCTTATTGGAAGCATGGAATCAGCTATTCTGCGAATGTCGATTTTTCTGAATTCCATCTGTTTGGTGAGAAACAAGCCGAATGTGGATATGACATCGAATGCGTTCAGTAGGTTGTTCAGCAAAAAGTAACGGTTGCGGACGCGAACATGCTTCGGGACGGACACAGCATCAGGAATTCCGGCAATATACGGACTGATCTTCTCATTTAAGACAAGATAGGTATTGAATTCGGGCTGATACGCATGGTATACATATATCAAGTTTTGATGCAGCAGAGAGGATAGTATCCTGTCGACGGACCGGGTGGGGAGTTTTTCCCTTGCGGCGTCAAGGGTTATGATGCATCCTGATTCCGCCATGAATTCAAATAATTCCCTTATATTTCTGTCCCTCACCGTTTTATGCGGATCATTGACCTGTTTCTGCATTTCGAGATTAAGGAAATTTTTATGGAGTCTGTCCATCAGTGCCCGGGGGTCAGTCAGGTTTAGCAGGTCGGCGACTTCTGAAATTCCGTAAGCTTTGTCCTGTTTTATGTTGAGCATCTGTCTGTTTTTTATGACGTATATCAGCAGATTCCGCCCAAGATTGCCGATAATTTTTTCAATAGACTGTATTTCGATTTTGAGCTCCTTATGTATCTGTATAAAGGTGATCCCTTCAGGAAAGGCGTACACCAGCTTGAGAACCCTAAGGCTGTTTGAATCAAGATTCCTGAGGATCGCATCCATTCCGGTCACGGTCAGCAAGGTCCCCATCAGGTCCTTTTTTGATTTGGTTTTCAACTCAAGCCGAGCTGCCAGGTCCTTAAGGTCCTCTGCGGATATCCTTTTTATGGTCTCGCTTATTTCTTTCATAAAAAAAAAGTTGTGGACATTGTTATGCCTATTTTATATAGGCGCTGTTATAAATGCAATACATTTATGGGTGTCATTCATCATGTTTGATGAGGACGGACGGCGTAAATGTATTGGAAGGTGATTTGTTGATTGTTGAGAACGACCTCCCTCCGTGCGACGGTGCCGCCCCATTTGTTTTTTCCTTTTTTTATGATGATTGAGGTGGGGGTGATGAATTCAGGACAAAAGCAAAGTATGCCGTCTTGAGTTGTTCAGAAATTGCGTTTTCGGCGCATGATTCACACGGTTCACCCAGGGGCGTGTATATGAGAAGGAGCAGATAAATGATCCAGTTTCTCCGGTTCGAAGGTTCGGTGATTGAGGATTCCAAGTTTTCAATTATTAAGGGAAAGGGCAGCGGTAAATTTTTTCTAAAACAGGCGGGATATCTGATTCTGTTCGTCTATTCGACCCTGTTCGTTGCAGTGGCGATCCCGTTTGTAAAGACCCCCAGCATTCCGATCTATTTCATCGGAGGTTTCTCCACCGCGGTGTTTCTGGCGCGGCTTGTGAATCAGGTCATAAAATATATTAAATTTGGTGGCGGTTTCATCCTGGTCACCCCGCATGGCATTACGATTCGGAATAAATCCGAGGTCGTGAAGATACCCGCCGCCGATATCGGCTATTTGGAAAGGAATTTAATAGGGAATCTGCTCATCCGGCAGAAATCCGGGATTTTTTCTTTTCCCTTGGACCTTCTTTCAAAGCAGGACCGTGAAAGCCTGATATCACTTTTCAAGGATATGGCCCCCCGGCGGACTCTCTTTTTCAAGAAGATCTGGGATTTCGTAGACGCGATCGCGGTGGCCCTGGTTCTTGCAGTCCATATCATCCAATACGTCATCCAGGCCTACTATATCCCTACCGGGTCCATGGAGGATACGCTACAGGTTGGCGACCATCTCTTTGTGGAGAAAATCACTTACGGTCCAGTTATTCCGCAAATGATCTTTATGAAAAAACCCCTGCACCTATGGTGTCTGGGAATACGGAAAGTAAAGAGGGGCGATATTGTGATTTTCAGGCCGCCCACTGATGAGGACAAGGATTACATCAAGCGGGTCATTGCAGTTCCCGGCGATGATTTTGAGATAAAAAACGGCAGGGTCTATATAAACGGCAAGGCTCAGGATGAGCCGTACGTGAAGGGTATTACCAGGACCTTTAATTTCATGCCGGACAAGAGCAATGAGATACAGGGCATCGTCCCTCCGGGAAAAGTCGTCGTTCTGGGGGATAACCGAGAGAATTCCCAGGACAGCCGTTATTTCGGTTACCTCAATATCAACCGGATTAAGGGCAAGGCGTTTGTCCTTTATTGGAACACCGGCCAGATTTTACATTGTGACTTTTCCAGATTCGGCCTGATTCACTAACATCGCCGGAAATCCCGGCACGCACGGGGGGTATGGAGAAGCCACGGATATGCTGCATTCCGTATGAATCAATCTGTTTTTAAACGGCGCGTCTATGTCACCGGCATCGCCTTCGCGGTTTTAACAATCCTGTTTATTATAAGACTTGTTTCCCTCCATTTTTCGACGAAAATTGTTCTATCTGAAAACAACAAAGCTCATATGCATCGTGGATACATCAGAGACAAAAACGGATATATCCTTGCTCTGTCGGTCGAAAGAAATTCCCTTTTTGCCAATCCTGAAGAGATCGAAAACCCGGAACATGTCGCCCGACTTTTGTCTTATCAGCTCCGGATCCCCGAAAAAGCGATCGAGGAAAAGTTAAAAAAGAAAAAAAAATTTATTTGGATACGGCGCAAGCTTGATAACGATCATGCGGACAGGATTCAAAAGCTCGGGATCAAGGGTCTCTATTTTAAAAAGGAATACAAGAGGGTCTATCCCCACGATTCTCTGGCCGCGAATATCGTCGGATTCGTAGGGGTCGACAACAACGGCCTTGCCGGCATTGAATACAACTTTGATGACGCGTTATCTGGACGGCTTGAAGGCCCGCAAGACAGAGGCGATGGAGATTTCGGATACGATATTGTACTTACTATAGACCATTATATTCAGTACTGCGCCGAACAGGAGATCAAGAAGGCCGTAGAGCTCAACCGCGCAAAGCAGGGTGTGGTTGCCGTGGTTGAGGTTGCAACGGGTCGCATTCTGGCGCTTGCCAAATACCCCACGTATAATCCGAACTATTTCTACCGTTATCCGGCGTTCTCGCTGAGAAATTTTTCAGTGATCGATTCGTTCGAGCCAGGCTCCACAATGAAGATCATCTCACTTGTCTCCATGCTCGAGCACCACCCGGCGATCATGAAAAACTATTATTATTGCAAGGGGTATATAGATATCGCCGATACGAGGATCAATTGCACCGGCGTGCACGGAAGGGTCAATATGAATGACATCATCCGGTATTCATGCAATGTCGGGGTCATCGAGGCGATGAAGTCCGTTACGAAAAAGGAATTTTATGACACCCTCCTCGAGTTCGGATTCGGCCGAAAAACAGGGGTGGAAATGCCCGCCGAAACGGAAGGAATTTTACGCGATTTGAACAAGTGGTCGGGGCTGTCGAAATATTCGATATCGATCGGGCAGGAGATCTCGGTCACCTCACTTCAACTTGCGGCCGCATATTGCGCGATTGCAAATGGAGGCGTTTACCTCGCTCCCACGATACTTGAATCGATCAAGAACCGGGAGGGCGATGATATTTACAGATACGAGCCAAAAAAGAAGCGAAGGATCGTGAGCAGGAGCATATGCGCGAGTGCAATGAAAATGATGCGGGGAGTTGTGGCAAGCGGCACCGGGAAGCTGGCCGCATCCGATTATTACTGCGTCGCAGGCAAAACCGGAACCTCGCAAAAATTTATCAGGGCGAAGGGATATTCCGATCGGGTCCTTTCTTCCTTCGTCGGGCTTGCCCCCTGTTCCGATCCCGCCGTATGCGTGCTGGTCGTTATCGACGATCCGGCAGACAAGCTTTCAGGCGGCCAGATTGCCACGCCTGTGTTTTCAGGAATCATAGATCGGGTGCTGTTCCACCTTGGGGTGAAGAAACAGCGCATATCGGCCAAGTTTCCCGTTGCTAAAAAAAACCGCATGTTGCCGTCTTTCGACGGTGTAACCATGCCCGATTTCAGCGGCATGAGACTTCCGGATGCTCTGGCTCTGCTCATTGACATGAAAAGGCGTATGGCGGTCAGCTATTCAATACACGGCTCCGGCAGGGTGTACGGCCAGGTTCCCGCCCCCGGGTCAGGGATTAAGACCGGCAGGGAGATCATTTTGTATATGAGGGAGTATTAAAAAGATTATTGATTTTTTTTTAAATCCATTTATACATTGAAACCGTTGCGATTTTCTACAGGGTGCGGGGGAACAATTGAATATGGATCTGAAAATCTCCTATCGTCAAAAGAACAGCTCGATTTGTCCTGTATGCTCTTTCGAGTTTCACAGGGAGGATCTGCTCTCCGGGGGGGGCAGGCTGATAGCAGGAAAATTGAGCGATGAGCTGAGAAGGAATTATGAGGTGAGCAAAAAATACGGGAAGATATACCCTCTTGCCTACGCGATCAGCGTATGCCCGAGCTGTTATTACTCGGCTTATCCGAAGGATTTTGAGAGCCTCAAGCCCGAAGAGATAAAGAAGCTCCGGGATTTGACCACGGCGAGAAAAAAAGCGATAAAAAAATTTTTCGGCGGAATTGATTTCAACGGCGATCGTGAGTTGCAGACCGGAGCGGCTTCATATCTGCTCGCCGTGGATTGTTACAGCTATCGTAACAAAAAGGTGGCCCCCTCCTTCAAGATTGCCCTCTCATCCCTGAGGGCTGCCTGGCTTTTTAATGATCTTGCGGAAGGAAACCCGGAATCTCCTTATAAAAAAATATCCGATTTTTTTTACAAAAAGGCCTACCTGGCATACGTCAAAGTCCTGGATTTAATGCAGACCGGAGGCGAGGCGATCGAAACGGTGGGCACCATGGGTCCTGATACGGACAAGAATTGGGGATATGAGGGGGTTCTCTATCTTACCGCGGTGCTCACCGTGAAGATAGGCTCGAAGGAGCAGGATGCGGACAAGAGAATGGAAAATTTCGCCAAGTGCAAGCGATATCTGAGCAGGCTCTTCGGCGTCGGGAAAACGTCAAAAGCCAGGCCGAGCGACCTGCTTGATAAGACCCGGGACCTGTATGATAAAATTAATGCTATGATCGAAGAATGGAACGAGGACACGGAAGCTTCGAAGGAAGGATAGCGCTTGTCGTGCAGTACGACGGAACCTGCTTCAACGGCTGGCAGATACAGAAAAGCGGCAGGACGGTGCAGGGAGAGATTGAAAAAGCCCTGCAGGTCTTATTAAAATCCAGGGCAAGGGCGACTGCATCCGGCAGAACTGATTCCGGCGTGCACGCACTGGGCCAGGTGGTACATTGTGACGCTCCGGCGCAGGTCAATCTGCAAAAAATCTGCATCGGCCTGAACGGCATACTTCCCCGAGACTTAGCGGTGAGAAACGCATATCGGGTGAATGATACATTCCACTCCCGGTTCAGCGCGAAAGGCCGCCGGTATCGTTATTGCATTTATAACCATCCGACGAGAACCCCTTTTATGCTGAACCGGGCGATGTGGGTTCACGAGCGGCTCGATTGCGAATTACTGAGCAAAACGGCCCGGCACCTTGTCGGTGAGATGGACTTTGCTTCTTTTTGCAAGAAGTGTGAGTCCCGAAACACCAATACCGTACGGCGTATCACGGAAGTGGATGTCCATGGGGAGGACGACCAGATCATGATCGATATCGCCGGAAATGCATTTTTGCATAACATGGTGAGGATCATCGTGGGCACGATGGTTGAGATGAATAAAAAGAAAACCGATCCGGAATTGATCAAAGAGATCATCGCACGCCGCGACCGGGACTTCAGCGGACTGACCGCACCTGCATACGGTCTGTATCTTATGAAAGTCGAGTACGATCCACGTCTGGAAGACATGGAGTCCGCATTTTAGATATGCGGCGATCGATTTGTTGTGAATTTCAATGATTATTTTTTGCTGGCCCGCCGCCTTCGGCGGCGGGCCAAAGGTGAATTAATAATTAGCGTTTTACAACATGTCTGGTTGTCACAATTCATTATTTTATTGACATAAATACGTGATTTTTATTAAGTACAGCCTGCCGCATGTAACTTTTTGCGGCTTATGAATTTCAAATTATTTATTAGTCTTTATTTATAATCAATATCAACAATACATTATATCGACCTTCTGCATTTCACTTCCTTCTCTTGGATAAGAAAATGGGAGGAGAACAAGCCCCATCCTGCCGCATCATGTAAGGGTCTGGGGATAAGGTCGAGTTCCCCTTCATATGCTGCAGAGCGTGGGAGCGGGATGGAAGGGTTTTGTGCGGCCCCGTTCATTTAAATAACGACTAATTATCCATCAGCTTTGTTGTTCATGTATGAAGAGATCAGGATTTATTTACGTCATCATTATCTCTTTTATTGTGCTCTGGTGCACCGATCTGTTTGCGTACAAGGAACGAAAGGATTATTTTTCGCGTCCGCAGATCGGGGCCTGGGGAGGTATCGTAACGCCCCTGGGGCCCACCGCGAGCAGGGTCGAGACCGCGCTGGGGGGCGGTATTTTCGCAAGGCTCACGTTCCCGTACCAGTACTTGAAGTTCGGCGTGGATTCGTCGTATCAACAGTATAAGTCGAGGGGCGTGAACGAGCTTACGTTCGTTCCGGTTTACGGGAATCTCCTGTTTCAGCTCCCCGTGGATTTCCCGGTGCGGTTCCAGTTCAAGGGAGGCGCGGGCGCGGGGTATGTGTATATCAAGCCCGATAAGATCGGCCAATGGGACCCGATATTCATGTGCGGGTTTGAGGCTTCATTTCCCGCGGGAAGGACCTTCAATATAGGACTGCGAATCGATTATATCTATATATATGAGGGTTATATAAAAGGCTCGAAAACCGGAGGCCATGTCCTGAACTCAGGCATCCAGCTGTACTTTAATCTTTGACGGCGGGTCTTAATGGTTTTATCATTCATTGAACCGGATGCGGGATGGTAATTGATGTGTGTTGCTTTATGAGATTATTCAATAAACAGGCTTTTGTCCTTTTCGTGTGCGGTATCGCCGCAGTGGCAGGATGCGGCAACAATATACCGCTCCTGACCGAGATGGAGACGAACAGGCTTGTCGTGATCATCAAGGGCACATACGAATCCAACAGCCCCCAGCCGTGGGAATATCCTGACCCAAACATCCCACCATCTTCCGGTGGGCTGGTTCAAGACGACTCCGTCGTGATCGTCCAGAGTCCTCCAAGTCCCCCGGACGTATATCCTACTGCCTTTATGCTGGACTTATCTGAGCTCAGGCTCCTGGATACCAAAGGCCATTCGCTCAAGTTTTCAAACGTACGCCAGACCTTCGCCATGGGGCTCAACAATGCCGAGCCCTTTTTCAACGGCGTGGGCGTGCTGATGCAAAACGACGATGTGCCCACGACGCAATATCCTGCCGTGATGATATACGTGCGCAAGATGCTCTTCGATAACGCGATTAAGTATATACCCACTTCAACGTGGAGTCCATTGCCCTTTCTGGATTCCTTCAGCGAAAGACTGGTGCCCGGCTTCAATTTCAACCAGTTCCAGTCGCATTCCAATTATGACGTATTGCGATATGAAAGCTACCTGTACAACAGGGTTTTCCCTATTATCGTCTCCATAAATGATCCGACCTCCCCTTTTGGCATGACCTTCACCAAGGAATTTCCCGTAACCGTGCTTGAGATACGCTTCGTGGTTAAAAACTTCATTAAGAAGTTTGAGGTCGTAAACAACACAAGCAGCGAGAATCAAATTTTCGGGTATGTCCACTTCTACGCCTTTTCCGACTGGCTCCAGGACGTCCAGCCGGACGAAACCACCCTCGGCGGAAATTTGCTCACAGTCGCCCGATCATATATCCCGGGCCTGACCGGATCCATCCACGGGACGAATACCACCGGCCATCCCGCCCACGTGATCGCCATTCCCGCGGGTGAGGATATAGCTAATTATACCATCCCAAATGCAAACTTAAGGGGAAACAACCCCTGCAACATGCCGAGGCCTCCTTCGGTGTACCTGGGTCAGAGCATTTCCGATTATCTGGACTATCAGCTCAAGCTTCAGAAGTTCAGATACGACTGGAACCTGAAGTTCGGGGATCCAAGTACGTGGCCCGCTGCTTCTGTTGCGCCCGACTGCGCTTCGTTCAGCGGATCAACCGCAGGAGGATCGGGCGCCACATTGCCGGCGTATACTGAAGAATGGAATACATATGCAAGAGAGGTGGGCCGCTTCAAGATTCCCCCGCTCGCCGTGTGGGTGGATTCTCCTGGATCCTACACCATTGAAAACGTGATGCCGGGAAGCTATGATCTCTATATATCTGACGTACCGATAACAGGAACGGCTCCATACGGTGAGTTATATATTGACAACCAGTTCATTCCATACATCAACAACCCGGTCAATGTTTCCATTGGCGGAAGGGGGAAAGACCCCGCAAATAATACCAGCATCGATTTTTGATGATTTTATTTCCTCTATTTTTCATTTCTAACATTAATTATTTAATTGACCTCGCCGATGTTACTCCTTAAATAAGGAAACTTTTAAAAATTTTTTTATAGATGTTTCCTTTTGGGCGCGCAAAACATTATGCGAAAAAATACCCCGCAGCTTGCTGCGTAGGTATTTTATAGAGGTACCCATAAGCCACTTGATCGAGGACGGCATGCCGGATTTGAACATCATCGTGCAGAAGTACGGGGGCACGAG
>CAZHAD010000067.1:0-18406 GCA_964529965.1 uncultured Leptospirales bacterium
TGCTTGGAAATACCTTTGAAGACTGCGTAAAAAGATTTTTATTCTACGAAGACGCTTATCTCAAGAGACTTGCGGTGTATTTTTGAGATAGAAGGGTCAGAGCAAATCGATTCGATTAAATCAGATTTTTCATTGCACGGCTCGTCGAAATGACAGTTTTGCAACAAGTATATCAATATAAAAGTAAGTGGTTTATCCCGAACATCCTCACGCGGCCCGGGGAGAGGGAATTTCGCTCCGCTTTAGCGAATGGCCGTATCCCGGGCGTTACGATATCGACGTCAGCGTATATCCGCCTCCCGATTCCGTCGGCGGCGAAATTTTTTTGCCTGTCGTCGATCAGGAGATAATAGGCGGGGGCAGCCTGCAGGCGCGGAAATTTTGTGAATATGTCCCTCACTTTGTATATGATATCGTTGATTTTAACATTCAGAAGATCCGGCGGATCAAAGGACTCAATCGGGTAGACGCCGTTTTTGAGGATGAGGACATTCGTAAAAGAGGCAATGAACCAGGACCGGTTCCTGGCGAAGGTAATCCATTTATATTTTTTCAGGGTGCGGCCGTCGTCGGTCCACGCTCCCCTTCTCGTCCCGGGCCCGTATGCCGCATGGGAAAGCAGGGGGAAGCGTTCAACGCTCCTGTCGCGCATGTCCGAGATTTTGGCGAGCAGGTAATGGATCAGGTTGAAGTCGAGTCCTTCCCTGACGCACCGCTTTCCGTGCGATTCCAGCACCGACTTGAGACGCAAGATATACTCGTTTCCCTCGACCGTGTTATAGCCCGAATAAATGGAGGAGAGCAGATCGAGTTGCTCGGCGATGTCTTCGTAGACCTCGCCGTAATCAGATTGGGCGTGCTCGAGCTCATGCAGCCGTGCCTCAACCGAATGCTGGATGCCTTCAATCTTCTGCAGATTGAATGTCCATATATCATCAAAGTCGCGAAATTTTTCGCGTGAGTAAGGCCTTGGTTCCATTGGTTTATTTATATTAAAATTACTATAAAATCCGGATCAAGTCTAATAATTTTATGGATCGATTCCTGAAAGACATGTTAAAATAAAATTTGATAATATGCGGCGGGGCTGTTTCAAAAATAATTATTATTTACAAGAAATTTAACGAATCAAACCCGAATAATTTCATTGCAATTTTTCAAATTACTTGACTTCAAAAAATAAATTTTAATAATTGATCAATTGTTTCTGGCAACAGGGGTTGCATAATGATCGGGAAAAAGATCCGCCTTCAGAGGATAATCGAGCGTAACACCGGTAAGACCATCATCGTGCCCATGGACCATGGTGTGACGGTTGGACCTATCCCCGGCCTCATCGACATGGCGGTTGCGGTCAACAGGGTCGCCAACGGCGGGGCGAATGCGATCCTCATGCACAAGGGAATGGTAGAGACCGGTCACCGTAGCTCCGGAAAGGATATCGGCCTCATCGTCCACCTGTCCGCAAGCACCGTGCTCGCACCCGACTCGAACGCGAAAACCCTCGTGTGCACGGTGGAGGAGGCGGTGCGGCTCGGCGCGGACGCGGTGTCGATCCACATCAACATCGGCGCGAACACCGAATCCGAGATGCTGAACAAGATGGGCATGGTCTCGAAATCGTGCAGGGACTGGGGCATGCCGCTCCTGGCGATGATGTACACGAGGGGCGCGAAGATCAAGAATGAGTACGACGTGGCCGTGGTGAAGCACGCGGCCAGGGTAGGGGCCGAGCTTGGAGCCGACATCGTGAAGGTCAACTATACCGGTTCTCCGGAATCGTTTGGCGAGGTCGTGCGGGGCTGTCCGGTCCCGGTGGTCATCGCCGGCGGCGAGAAGATGGAGACCGATGAGGAGGTGCTTGACATGGTCCGCGGCTCCATCGAGGCGGGCGGCGCGGGCGTATCCATAGGCAGGAACGTATTCCAGCACGATGATCCGGAGACCATGGTGAGGAAGATATCGGAAATCGTGCACGGAAGCAGGAAATGAAGGAGGTCTGGCTGCATCTTACGGACTGGGACAAGAGGCTCGTGACCGAAGCGCTTGAGTCCGGAGCGGATGCGATCGTTGCGGCTTCCGAGCTCGTGCCCAGGATCAAGGAGCTCGGAAGGATCATGGTCGTGTCGGATGGGGCTGGTGACATAAAGATGCCCGATGACGTCGAGATCGTCGTCATAAAAAACAAGGATGACGAGAAGAGGGCGGGGAACGCGCTAAAGTCGAAAACCGTGATCGTGCGCACCACCGATTGGGACATCATTCCGATCGAGAATCTGATTCCCCGCGGGGGAGATCGTCTTTTTGCTTTTGTGAGGGGCCTCGATGATGCGAAGCTTGCTGCAGGGATTCTTGAGAAAGGGGTTTCGGGCGTGGTGCTCGAAACCTCGGATCCGGGCGAGATATCAGGCGTGGTCAGGTATATAAAGGGATTGGAAAGCGAATCGTACGGCCTTGCGGAGCTTGAAATAACCTCCATCAGGAATATCGGGATCGGCGACCGGGTCTGCGTCGATACCTGCACAAACCTGAGCCTGGGAGAGGGGCTTCTGGTGGGGAACTCGAGCCAGGGGCTTTTTCTCGTGCACGCTGAAAATATCGACAATCCGTACGTCGCGCCGCGCCCTTTCAGGATAAACGCCGGAGCGGTGCACTCGTATGTGCGGGTGCCCGGGGGCGTAACGAGATATCTGGGCGAGCTCAAGACCGGGGACCAGGTCCTCGTCGTGAACAAGTCGGGCGGCTCATACATTGCGTACGTGGGAAGGTCGAAGATCGAGAAGCGGCCGCTTCTTGTCGTATACGCGGCGGGCGACGATGGAATTGAATACTCGGTGATACTCCAAAACGCGGAAACCATACGCCTCACCGCGCCGGGCGGCGCGGCGGTCAGCGTGGCCGCGCTGCAGCCGGGAGGCCGCGTTCTCGGCTACGTGGAAAAGGGCGGCCGGCACTTCGGAATGTCGGTCGATGAAACTATCACGGAGCAATAGCGGACCGCATGCCGCATGAATCGGGACATACTGTCATTGTGAAGTTCTCCTCACTCGAGCGCACTGTAACAAAAATTTCACAATCGACTTCACATTATTATTGACTCGATCGATTTTAACATGCATTATTCAATTTATGGGCGCCTCTAAAAGCTGCTTTTTTCGTTTTTAAAACAAACACAAAAACAGTTTTTAGAAGTTTTCTTAAATTTTGATTGCAAGCAAGCAAAGGCATTTTTTCTTAAGTATAAAACAAGGAGCAGGTATGATTGAAGTGAGATTCCACGGCAGAGGCGGACAGGGGGCGGTAACATCGGTCGAGATCTGTGCCGTTTCCGCGATCGAGGACGGCAAGTTCGCACAGGGGTTCCCGAGCTTCGGGCCCGAACGCAGGGGCGCGCCCGTCCAGGCGTTTCTGAGGGTGTCTGACAAACCGATACGATTGAGGTCCAAGATATACGAGCCGGACGTGATCGTCGTACTTGATCCCTCGCTGGTTACGGCCGAGAACCCCACCGGCGGCCTGAAATCCTCGGGAACGATAGTCATCAATACCCACGAAAACGCAGAGGAGATAAAGCGCATGTTTCCCGGATTCAGGGTCGCGGCGATCGACGCGTATTCCGTGGCGAGGGAGGAGCTCGGCATTCCGATCGCCAACACCACCATGATCGGTGCGCTGATTAAGGCGACCGACATTATAAGCATGAAATCAATGGAAGAATCGATAAACGAGCGGTTCGGAAGGCTCGCACAGAAAAACATAAATGCCTGCCGCAGGGCGTATAACGAAACCGTAATCGTGTAATAGGAGAGGAGACGCCAATGGCAAAACCGATGGAAGAATACAAGTGGCAGGAGCTCAACGTGGGCTGCGTCGTGGACGAGCCAGGGAGCGCTTCTGAGTATAAGACCGGCAACTGGCGCGTGCAAAAACCGGTATGGGACGATTCGAAATGCATAAAGTGCGGGGTATGCTGGATGTTTTGTCCGGACGCGGCGATATTCCAGAAGAAGGACGGCTATTTCGAGGCCAACCCCGACTACTGCAAGGGCTGCGGCATATGCGCGAGGGAATGCTGGCCCGGCGCAATCACAATGATGGAGCTTTGAAAATGAAAAACGTCAAGGGAATAGAGGTATCGATCGCTCTGGCGGAGTCGGTCAGGCTCTGCCGCTTCGAGGCCATTTCAGCCTATCCTATCACCCCCCAGACCCACATCGTGGAGCACCTGTCCGAGCTCGTCGCCGACGGCGATCTCGAGGCCGAGTTCATCACGATAGAATCGGAGCACTCGGCCATCTCGTCATGCATCGGGGCCAGCGCGGCCGGGGCCAGGACCTTCACCTCCACGAGCTCCCAGGGGCTCGCGCTGATGCACGAGATTCTTTTCATCGCGTCCGCGCTCAGGCTGCCCATCGTCATGGCCGTCGTCAACAGGGCGTTGTCCGCGCCCCTTTCGATCTGGAACGACCACGGCGACGTGATGGCGGAGCGGGATACGGGATGGATACAGCTTTTCTGCGAGAACGGGCAGGAGGCGGTCGATTTCATGATAATCGCCACCAGGTTCGCGGAGGACCGGAGGGTCCTCCTTCCCGTCATGGTGTGCCTTGACGGATTCATCCTCAGCCATGTGGTGGAGCCGGTCGTATTCCCCGCGCAGGAGCCGATTGACGCGTTCCTTCCCTCCTATGAACCCCTTTATACGCTCCACCCCGACCGGCCGCTGACCATGGGCGCGTTCGGCATGCCGGAGATCTACGCAGAAGCGAGGTACGCGCAGGAGAACGCCCTGATTGATTCGAGGGAGGTGATCAAGGAGGTCATGCGGGATTTCGGGAACAAATTCGGGAGGGAGTACCGGATCGTCGAGTGCTACAACTGCGAAAAGGCGGACACGGTTTTCGTGGCCATGGGATCCATGAACGAGAACATCATGACCGCCGTGGACGAGCTGAAGTCGCAGGGAAAAGAAGCCGGGCTGGTGAAGCTCAGGCTCTTCAGGCCCTTCCCGTCAGATGAGCTCGTTGAAGCCCTGACGGGTAAAAAGAGGATCATCGTGATCGACCGGGCGATGCCGGCCGGGGCCATGAACGGGCCCGTGTTCAGCGAGATATCCTCCCTCGCGAATATCCGCGGCATCGATGCGGTTCTGTCAAACTACCTGGTCGGGATCGGGGGAAGGGACGTGAAACCGGAAGAGTTCATTGACATTTACCGCGAGGCGCTTGCGCAAACGTCATCATTCGTAAAAGATGCGAAGACAAACTACCGGATGGTTGGAGTAAGAGAATGATACTGCCTAATATCGAGCTGTACGCACCCAATGTAATACCGAAAGAGGAGTACGCGGTGCCGGGCCACAGGGCCTGCCAGGGCTGCGGGGAGATACTCGCGCTCAGATTCGCCCTCAAGGCGCTCGGACGCAACACCATACTGACAATGGCCACCGGCTGCATGGAGATCATATCGACCCCTTTCCCCACCACGGACTGGACGCTCCCCTGGATCCACGTCGCGTTCGAGAACGCGGCCGCGGTTGCTTCCGGCGTGGACATCGGGCTCAAGATCCTCTTGAAAAAGGGGAAATTGAAGAAGGACGACATCAACATCGTCGCCATCGGGGGGGACGGGGGTACGAGCGACATCGGCCTCCAGGCCCTTTCGGGCGCGTTCGAGCGGTACCATAAGTTCATTTACATATGCGTTGACAACGAGGCGTACATGAATACGGGGATCCAGAGATCATCCTCCACCCCCTTCGGCGCCATGACGACCACGAGCCCTCCGGGTAAGCTGAGCATGGGCCAGTCGACCTGGAAAAAGAACATGGTCAAGATCGCGGTGGCGCACAACATTCCGTATGCGGCGACCGCAAGCCCGTCATACCCATTCGATTTCATTGAAAAGCTGAAGAAGGCGAAGATGGCCGACGGGCCCGCATACCTGCACGTGCTCTCCGTGTGCCCCACCGGGTGGAGGACCGCCTCCGACCTGTCGATACGCTACGGCCGACTCGCGGTTGAAAGCGGGGTATTTCCCCTTTATGAAGTCGAAAACAACAAGTACCGGCTCAGTCTCAACCCCGCTCCATTGCGGCCGGTCACCGACTATTTCAAGGGACAGGGAAGGTTCAGACACCTTACGGAGGAATACATCGACAAGATTCAGAAGAGGACCACGAAGGAATGGGAAGAACTGAAGGCCCTGTGCGGCGTCAACTAGGAGGACGGATGGATATCGACAGGAAAAAGCTTGATACGATAATAAGGAAAAACGGCGGCGAGTCCAGCCGGATACTCGCCATATACCAGGACATTCAGAAGGAGTACCGCCATCTTCCCCAAGAGGCGGTGCGGTACGTGTGCGGGAAGCTCGACATCCCGGTGGTCAAGGGATACGAGGTTGCCACGTTCTACAAGTCCCTCTCGCTCAAGCCGAAGGGAAAGCATTCCGTGTGCGTGTGCCTGGGTACCGCGTGCCATCTCAAGGGGGGCCCCTCGATACTTGAAGCGTTCGAGCGTGAGCTGAAAATCAAGAAAGACGGCACCACAGAAGACGGCGTGTTTACCCTGGAAAGCGTCAACTGCCTTGGGGCGTGCGCGCTCGCGCCCCTGGTACGGGTCGATGGAAATGATTTCGGCAAGTCCAGTCCGGTAACGATTAAGAAAATAATCAATGAATTCAAGCACGGAGCCTAAAATGATACAGTCACTCGATGATTTAGAGAATATCAAAAAAGAACGCGATTCTCAATACAGGAAGCATAAAAAAACTGTAAGGATTTGTTTTGGCCCCGGCTGTCAGGCATCCGGATCGAGGAAGATATATGAACTGTTGAAGGCGGAACTAAAGAGCGAGTCGCTTCAATCAAAGGTTCGCGTCGTCACCACGGGCTGCCACGGTCTTTGCGAGAGAGGACCGCTGGTTATCCTGAATGATGATGAAATCTTCTATCAATCAATCGGGAAAAGGAAAGCGAAAGCAGAGGAGGAGATAAGGCTCATCATTAATACCATCAAAACCGGAGAGATCGCGGATAAACTTTTGATGGACAGTCATGAAAAGGGGAAGAAGTATACCTCCGTGAAGGAGATCCCCTTTTATTCGTTCCAGAAGAAAATTATTCTCAACATCGTCGGGAAAATTGATCCGGAATATATCGATGAATATATAGCTCATGACGGATATAAGGCGTTGTTCAAGGCATTGACGACGATGAAATCTGATGAGATTCTCGGATGGGTCCAGAAATCCGGCCTGCGGGGCAGGGGCGGCGGCGGTTTTGCAACAGGCGCCAAATGGAAATCCTGCAAGGAAGCCCATGGCAGCCCCAAATATATACTGGCCAATGGGGATGAAGGCGATCCGGGCGCGTTTATGGACAGGGTTTTAATGGAAGGCAATCCTCACGCCATTCTTGAGGGCATGATAATTGGTGGATACACAATCGGCTCGAACCAGGGATACATCTACGTGAGGGACGAATATCCACTTGCGGTCAAGAGGCTCAGCACCGCTATAGAGCAGGCGCGGAAGCAAGGCCTGCTCGGAACGAACATATTCAATACCGGATTCGATTTTGACATCGCGATCGTCAGGGGAGGCGGTGCGTTCGTATGCGGCGAATCGACCGCCCTCATGTCCTCGCTCGAAGGAAAGTCGGGAGAGCCGAGGGCCAAGTATATCCACACGGTCGAACGCGGCCTTTGGGACAAGCCAAGCAATTTAAACAACGTTGAGACATGGGCATGCATTCCGGTTATTATAAATAATGGATGGGAATGGTTCGCCTCGATCGGAAATGAAAAGAACAAGGGGACCAAGGTCTTTTCCCTGGTCGGGAAAGTGAAAAACACCGGCCTTGTCGAGGTGCCGATAGGCGCTACCCTTCGCCAGATCATCTACGACATCGGCGGAGGGATTCAAGACGACCGGGAATTCAAGGCGGTTCAGACCGGAGGACCCTCAGGAGGCTGCATCCCGAAAGAATACCTCGAAACGCCTATTGATTTTGACACCTTGCGGGAGCTCGGCTCAATGATGGGCTCCGGCGGTATGATCGTAATGGACGACCGAAACTGCATGGTCGACGTGGCGAGATATTTTCTGAAATTCCTGGTTGAGGAGTCATGTGGGAAGTGCGTGCCCTGCAGGGAGGGCACCAGGCGCATGCTCGAGATCGTCGAGAGGATCTGTGACGGGGAGGGGAAGGAGGAGGACATCGCGCATCTCGAGGAGCTTGGGAGGGCGGTCAACATCGGCTCCCTCTGCGGTCTCGGACAGTCCGCTGCCAATCCGGTGCTGTCGACCCTGAAATACTTCATGGATGAATACGAGGCGCACATTAAGGACAAGAAGTGTCCAGCCGGAGTATGCAAACCTCTGATTCACTATACCATATTGGAAAATTGCACGGGCTGCACGCTGTGCGCGCGCGAGTGCCCTTCAAACTGCATTACCGGCGAAAAGAAGAAGCTTCACACGATAAACCAGGATAAGTGCATCAAGTGCGGCATGTGCTACGAGGTGTGCAAGTTCGGTGCGGTTAAGGTCGTATGAACAAGGAGCCTGCGATGATTGAGTTTATGATAGACGGCAAAAAGGTCCGCGCACAGGAGGGGGAGTTTATCCTGCCGGTGGCCCTGCGCGAGGGTTTCGACATTCCGACGCTCTGCCACCATGAGACGCTCGGCTCTGACGGAAGGTGCAGGCTGTGCGTGGTCGAGGTGGCCAGGGGCACGCGCAAGAGGATCGTGACGTCGTGCCTGTATCAGGTAGCCGAGGGGATCGAGGTATCCACCAACACACCCGACGTCATGCTCGTCCGGAAATCCGTGATCGAGCTGCTCTATGCCCGGTGCCCCGAAGCCGAGGTTTTGCAGCATCTTGCGCGAAAGTTCGGCGTGGAGGACGTCCGGTATGCAAAGGACCACGACAAGGGCAAGTGCATACTCTGCAACATCTGCATACGGACGTGCGCCGAGATAGTCGGCGTGTCCGCCCTTGGCTTCAGCGGGAAAGGGATGGCCAAGAAGGTGACCACTCCCTTTGACGAGCCGTCGGACGCCTGCATCGCGTGCGGCGCGTGCGTGGTCGCGTGCCCGACGGGCCATATATTCATGAAGGACGACAAGGGCGTACGCACGATCTGGAGGAAAAAATTCCCGCTCGCCCAGTGCCCTGTATGCTCCCGGTACCATGCACCCGTGGAGCAGCTCAAGTATATATCGAAAATAACCAATGTTCCTCTCGAGACCCTGATGGTCTGCCAGGACTGCAAGTAGGAGTAAGCTATGGAAGAATTCATCAAGCTGCTGCACGAGGCCGAGACGATTGAACAGGACGGCCATCGTTATTACATCGATTCGATGGAAAAGACGAAAAACGGGTTCGCGAAGGAGCTTTTCAAGAGCCTTGCCGGGGAGGAGATGGTTCATTATAACAGGATCAGGCAGATTGCGGAAATGCTGACGGAGGGAAAAAAGATAACTGAAGACGACATACGCCTCAGCGGAAAGGGAGGACAGGTGTTCGATTCCCTCATCAGTGACTTTAAATCAGATCAGCCCGCGGGAAGCGAGATTGAAGCGCTGGCATTCGCCAAGAAGCTCGAGCAGAAGAGCATCGCTCATTATAAAAACGCCATGAAATCCGCGACCGATGCGACCGTTAGAAAATTTCTGTCGCAGCTTGTAATAGAGGAAGAGGGCCATTTCCGCTCAATCAGCGAATCAATCGAATACATCGAGGACCCGCAGGCCTGGTTTTCGAGGCAGGAGAGGTCCCACTTCGACGGCGCATGAGATCATTTTACCCATATGATCTTGTCGAAGTTCCTCACACCCTGTATTTGAATAAAACACTTCCATCGTGAATTGATTGCGGCTCCTGAACAATCGGCGTTCCTCAAGTGCACATAGTTCGTCATTTTCCCGTGCATGATTTTTTCGCAGATTTCATCAACTGCAGTGTTCGCATCCGCCTGAATCACAAAATACGCATCCCGTAAATCTGTGTTGCTCAAGTCCGCGCCGTATAAATACGCGTCAGCCATTCTCGCTCTTCTGAACACGGCATGCGCTGCTATAGCCCTGCGCATGTTCGCCCCTCTCAGGTCCGATCCCGTCAGGTCCGCGGCGCTCAAATCCGCCCGACGGAGGTCCGCGTTTATAAATTTTGAATTTCTGAGGTTGGAGAAGCTGAAGTTGGTCCCTATCAGCCTCGCCTTTGAAAAGTTGACTTTTTCCAGATCAAGCTTGTACAGGTCAAATCCGGAAAGGTTTATCCCGATGAGGCGGTCGCTCCTTAATATGGATTTTACATTGTTTGAGTCGCAGCCGCCGCTCATGAGCACCGTCGATGAATATAAAATCATGCTCAGCAAAACGGCAGGGATATTTTTTTTTCTTCGAACCGTCACCTTCATGCTTCCATCATGGGATATTTTTTATCATTAATGCTTCTATAGCACAGAAGATAGGAATTTTCCATGAATTTTTTATTGAATCCACTTTAATAATGCATTGCCCGATTATGACATATATCAACATATGTCAAATTTCGGCAACGTCCTTTTTGTGCATGAATACACGGGCGCTGCATTCGAACATCCGGCCGCTCCCGCAAAGGGCAAGCCGCTCAAGAGCAGCCTCGTTGAGATATGATGTCGCCCTGATAATATTATACAATAATATTTTATGATCAAAAGATACTTTTGGGGCTTCATGGTATGCTGCGAAGTTTTTTATTTTCTTGACTTCTACTCAAATTGCGGTATATATTCTGCAACTCCACTATTATATCACCAAGGAGCATATTATGGAAGAAGTTAAGGTTGGCATTGTTTCTAAATTTTTCGCGCAACCGAGCGTTGCCGCCATCGAGCTGACCGACGGCTCGATCAAGGTCGGGGATACCATCCGCATCAAGGGCCACAGCACGGACATGGAGCAGACGGTGGAATCGATGCAGATAGAGCACGCCGGCGTCACCGCCGCTGACAAGGGGGCATCCATCGGGATCAAGGTAAAGGACCGCGTCCGTCCTCATGATATCGTGTACGTGATCAAGCAGTAAGCAGGTGAGCAATCATCCCGTGGTCCGGACCGGTCTGGAACGCCTTATCGCCGATGCCGGATCGTATCGAAACAGAAATATAGGCCTGATCGCAAACCATACCTCTGTCATCCTTGATCTTGCATACAGCTGGGATATCCTGACCCGCCTGGGGCTGAATATAAAAAAAGTTTTTTCCCCGGAGCACGGCCTCTTCGGAGCCGAACAGGACCAGGTTCCGGTCGGGATCCAACCCCGATTCCCGTTCAAGGTAACGAGCCTATACGGGAATTCATCGCAATCATTGTCGCCGATGAAATCTCATCTGGAGGACATCGACCTGGTTCTGTTCGACATACAGGACATAGGCTCCCGCTATTATACATACCTCAACTCCATGGCCCTGTTCATGAGGGCGGTCGAATCGACGGACATTGAATTCATCGTGCTCGACAGGCCGAATCCCCTGGGCGGGCTCTCGGTCGAGGGCCCTCTGCCGGACAAGGGTTACGAATCCTTCGTCGGCCTCCTGCCGGTTCCGGTGCGCCACGGCCTGACTGCGGGCGAGATAGCGTTGCTGGCCAAGAGCTATTTCGCCCTTGACCTGAATTTAAAAATAATCGGGATGGAAGGCTGGAGAAGGGACATGCGCTATGAGGATACCGGGCTTGCATGGATACCGCCGTCGCCCAACATGCCGACGATCAATACCGCGTTCGTATATCCGGGGACGTGCCTTCTTGAAGGAACGAACGTATCAGAGGGGAGGGGGACGACCACCCCATTTGAGATCGCGGGTGCTCCGTGGGTAGACCCATATCTTCTTTCAGGCGAGCTTAACTCTATCGGCCTCCCGGGCGTGTATTTCCGGCCCGTTTTTTTCAGACCCGTGTCGGGGAAGCATTGCGGCGCTCTTGCCGGCGGGGTCTGCATTCATGTCAGGGATCGCCGTGCTTTTAAACCGTTTTGCACGGGCGTGGCACTCGTGTCCCTGCTGCGTGCACATTATTCCGGATTCGAGTTTCTGCAGGGCGTGTACGAGTTCAATGCCGATCATCCGGCCTTTGATCTCCTTGCCGGAGGACCGTCCCTGAGGAGAATGATCGAGTCGGGGACCCCGTTTGGCCGGTTAGAGGGCGCGTGGGAGGCTGATGAGAATCATTTTCTTTCCATTAAAGAAGAGCTCCACCTTTACCGGGATTAGCAATGGCTCCGGATATCATCGTTATCGCGGTCTACATAATCGTTATCAATATCATCGGGTTGGCATTCTCAAGGTCGAGGTCGCTGAACGATTATTTTCTCGGTAACCGCTCGATACCTTGGCCGGTCGCCTGCTTTTCGATAGTGGCGACTGAAACGAGCTCGCTCACCTTTATTTCAATACCAGGGCTCGCCTACATCACCGACATGGGCTTTCTTCAAATTGCCGCAGGTTACATCGCGGGACGTTTTCTCGTTGCCGGCGTCCTCCTGCCCCGCTATTTTGCGGGAAGGCTCGAGACGACGTACGAGTTTTTGCAGAACAGGTTCGGGTTGCTCTCGCGCCGTGTCGTCGCCGTGATATTCCACATAACCAGGATCTTCGCGGACGGGATCAGGCTTTTTGCCACCGCCATACCCCTGTCGCTTCTTCTTGGTTTCGAAGGGTACTGGCAGTCGATACTTTTGATCGCAGCGGCGACCTTCATCTATACGTTATACGGCGGCATCAAGTCGGTCGTATTGACCGACGCGGTGCAGCTTGGGATCTATCTCCTGAGCGCGGCGGTCAGCCTATGGATCATATCGGATATCCTCAATCTGCCCCCGACGTCGATCTGGCAGGGGCTCCCTCCACTGAAAAAAGTTCTGTTCTCCACCGGTCTCGACGGAGGATGGCGCGGGGTTTTCGGGTCATACAATATCTTTTCAGGGATAATCGGGGGAGCGCTTCTCTCATTCGCCTCCCATGGAACCGATCATCTCATCGTGCAGCGCGTGCTTTCATGCCGCGGCCTGAAGTCCGCGCAGAAGGCGATGGTCTTCAGCGGTTTCCTTGTGTTCTGCCAGTTCGCCCTTTTCCTGATGCTCGGCCTTTTTATTTTCAGCCTCCTCGGCGGGAGGAGGTTCGAGATGCCGGACTCGATAATGCCTTATTTCATCATACATTACATCCCCGCGGGCTTAAAGGGACTCATGCTTGCCGGCATTCTGGCGGCCGCGATGTCGACCATAAGCTCGTCCATAAATTCACTCTCCTCATCAACCGTTATGGATATTCTCATGATATCCAGAGCCAGGTCGTCCGAGAAGCAGAAGCTGAGGATGTCGCGTCTCATCTCGATTATGTGGACCTTCGTCATTGCGGGCATCGCCCTTCTATTGAAGGGCACGAGGAGTCCCCTTGTCGAGCTGGCGCTCAACATCGCGTCAATAACCTACGGCTGCATGCTCGGAATTTTTTTGCAGGCGAGCCTGTTCAAGAATTTCAGCGACAAGGCGTCGATTGCGGGCGCCATGGTGAGCGTGGTCGCAATGTTGATTATTTATTTTAAGAGTACCCTGCAGTGGCCCTGGTTTGTGCCGATTGGTTTTATGATTTCATTTGTATCCGGCATATTGATCAACCTGGTCATTTCGAAACGGTCGAAAAATCCCCCGCCCGATGAGACAGCGGCGGAAACTGCGGATGCATAGAAGAGAAAGGGAAGGGGGGATGACCGGGTTTATTCAGAGGACTGGTCCTCGATGATTTTCAGGGATGAGTAGGTCGACGTGGTGTCGTTTTCATACACGGTGTCGAAGATGATGATAATTTCTGTCCTGACGTTTCTTTTGATGATGAAGTAATATTCGCCTGCTAGTTTCCTGACGAGGTCGATGCCCCTGCCCGTTTCGGATACGAGCTCCGACACGTCGTCATTGTTTTCGGCCGCCTTGTTGATCATCGTGTTCTGAACGATCACCCTGTTTATTGTATCAAGTATGGTTATTTTGGACAATTTGCCTTTATAGTCGTTGATCGCGATGCCGTATTTTTCGGCCGAACGCGCGAAAAAGACGTCCACGAATTCGCTCTCTCCGAGCCTGACCGGGATGCGCTGTTTTTTTTCATCGGTCAATCCATGCGAATGATACACGGCGTTTATGATCATTTCGTTGAGGATCAGGTTCAGGATGATCTCGTTTTTTATGACAAACCCCCACTTTTTGATCTCGCCGATGACCGCAGACACCGCCGGTTTGATTTGCGCGGAGCCCGTTATCCTGACCCTTTTTGTTTCCACGATATTGCCGATGTAATTGTTCAGACCGAAGATGTTTTTTTTCGTAATCAACTTGTCCGCGAGATTGAGAATTTCTTCTTTTTTGAACGGCTTGGAGAGGACGTTGCCGATGCCCTCCCTGAATATGATGTCAAAAAAGGTGTCGATGCTTTTTTCGGTCGTCATGATCGTCGCGATCTGGGGATAGTTGACCGATACGTACTTATACAGGTCAAAGGCATTGTCTCCCGGAAGCTCGACGTCGGCGATCACCAGATCGAAGTCTACGGCTCTCAGCCTCATCATCGCATCATAGGCTGATTCGCACAGCTCGACGCCGTACCCCTTGTCCCTGAACATCTTGACTATCGAGTTCTTGAATATCGAGAAATCGACCACCAGGACGTTGTGCATGTCTCGGTCCGTCATATCAGTAAGCATGGACATCCGGCAGGTTGTTTTCCCCACAGCCTTTTTCGATTTCGCATCTCGACGCTGCGGCTGATTGATTTTGAGCAAACCCGCACATACTATTTATCATGCGTTATGACAAGAAAAATTAATAAAAAATTCAGAAAATGTCTTGATCTGTTCGAAAATTACATTGATTCGTTATTTTATAAAGCGGAAAAATACTGACGCGCATTCAACCACGGGGGAGAGTGAATGAAATTAACGGTAATCGGTACCGGCTACGTCGGCCTGGTAACAGGGTCCTGTTTTGCCGACATGGGCAACGACGTATGGTGCATCGATATTGACGAGGCGAAGATCGAGAGGCTCAAAAAGGGCGTGCTTCCCATATTCGAGCCCGGGCTCGAAGAGATTGTGAAGCGAAATTATAATGAGGGCCGCCTCAGGTTTAGCACCGATTTGAAGGAGGGGCTTGACGGATCCGTTTTCGCCTTTATCGCGGTGGGAACGCCTTCCGACGAGGACGGGTCCGCCGACCTTCAGCATGTGATTGCGGCGGCGAAGCAGGTCGGCAGGTGCCTCGAGGAATATACGGTTATCGTTGACAAGTCCACGGTGCCCGTGGGCACCGCGGCAAGGGTCAGGAGCGCGATCAGGGAAGAGCTCGAGGCCAGGGGGAGGAGGGATGTCGACTTTGACGTAGTGTCCAATCCGGAGTTTTTAAAGGAAGGGGACGCGGTCGAGGATTTCATTAAGCCCGACCGCGTCATTATAGGGGCCGACAGCGACCGCGCCGCCGATCTCATGAGGGAGCTTTATTCCGACTTCGTACGGAAGGGTGACCGGGTGATCGTCATGGACATCCCCTCGGCCGAGCTTACGAAATACGCCGCTAACGCCATGCTGGCGACCAGGATCAGCTTCATGAACGAGCTGTCCAGGCTGTGTGCGGTCACGGGAGCGGATATTGAAAGCGTACGCCGGGGGATAGGCTCCGACAGCCGCATCGGCAGCGCTTTTCTGTATGCGGGTATCGGGTACGGCGGCTCCTGCTTTCCCAAGGACGTCAGGGCCCTCATCCACACCATCAAGGACCACGGGTTTGAAGCGAGGATCCTGGCCGCGGTGCAGGATGTGAACCTCCTTCAGCGCAGGTATTTTACCGATATGGTGGCCGCTCACATGGGCGAGGACCTGAGCAGCAGGGTTTTTGCGGTGTGGGGGCTGGCATTCAAACCCCTGACCGACGACATGAGGGAGGCCCCGTCGGTGAACATTATACGCGAGCTGCGTGCGTTGGGCGCGCGCTTCAGGGCCTATGATCCGATAGCCGTTGAGAACGCCCGCCGCATAATCGGCGATGAGAACATCGAATACCTGAACAACAACTATGACGTGCTTGAGGGCGCCGACGCCCTTCTGCTCCTGACCGAATGGCACCATTTCAGAAAGCCCGACTTCGATAAAATGAAATCCCTGATGAAGAGCCCCGTCATATTCGACGGCAGAAACCAGTATGATCCCGCCAAAATCAAGGAAGAGGGATTCACCTATTACTGCATCGGAAGGGCCCGGTGCGGCTGAGCTTACCCGATGCCCAGTATGTCGCGTATGATGATCCCCGCAGCATACAGACCGAACATCCCCGTCATATAGGAGACGGTGCCCTGGAGCACGGCTTTGCCCGGATGTCCGGGCGCGCCGCGTTCGAAGCGCCTGAGATTTTCCTCTGAATAGAGGCACCTGATTCCGGTATGGATGCCGTTTTTTTTCAGACGATGGCGCACGGCGCGCGCGAGAGGGCAGTGGCGCGTGTCGCGAATGTCCGCAAGCCTGATACCGGACGGGTCGAGCTTGCTGCCCGCCCCCATGCTCGATACGAAGCTCGTTCCCGAGCGGTGCAGCGCGGTGATCAGGCCCACCTTCGCGTCGACCTCGTCGATGGCGTCGATTGCGTGGGTGATGCCATCCGCGAGCGCGCCACCGTCGTTGACGGGATCGATCCTCATCCGGTATGACCGTATCTCCAGGTCCGGATTGATATCCTTGAACCTTTTTTCAGCCACCTCTGTTTTCGGCATCCCGATGCTCGATTGCAGGGCGATTATCTGCCGGTTGATATTGGAGGGGGCGACGTCATCATAGTCGACGAGCACCATGCGTCCGATCCCGGCACGAACGAGGGCCTCGGCCGCGTACCCCCCGACGCCCCCGAGGCCGAAGACGGCCACGCAGGCACCGGAGAGCCGCTTCATTCCTTCTTTTCCCACGAGTATCTCGGTGCGCGAAGAGTCCATAACTTCCCGTGCATTTATAATTTCAGGTCAAATATCCTTACCGCGTTTCTCGTCGTATTCTCCGCCACATGCTCGATTGAATCGCCGACTATTTCCGCCGCCGCCTGAAGATTGTACACGATATATTTCGGATAGTTTATCCCTCCCTGCTTCTGCAGAGGTGGTATGTCAGGGCTGTCGGTCTCAAGGAGAAAGTGGTCCGGATATATCTTCTTCATTACCTCTGCCCTTTTTGCGCTGTTGCGCCGGGTCAATATCCCTCCCAGGGAGAAGCTCAGTCCGAACCGCATCAAATCCCCGGCGATCTCCGCGCTGCCCGAAAATGAGTGGATGATTCCTCCCGCGCCCGGGGCGCCTACGCGCTTGAGCGTGCTGATGAGATCGTTGAACGCTCCCCTGCAGTGTATGACGACCGGCAGCCCGATCTCGCGCGCAACGGCGAGCTGTTCCTCGAACGATCTCATCTGCAGCGAAAAATCGGGCTCGTCCGCGTGCCGGTCGATGCCGATCTCTCCTATGGCCACCGCCCCGCGCTCCCTCGCCTCATACAGGCGGGGGATATGGACAAGGTCGGATTCCCTGACATACCAGGGATGTATCCCGATCGCGAACTCAACCTCGGTGAAGCGACGCGCGATGCCCGCGGAGATGTCCCACTGTGAGGGTGAGATGGATGATGTTACGAGCTTGACGACCCCCGCATCGCGCGATTCCGTGATGATCCGTTCGAGATCCCCTTCGAACTGGACGCTCTCAAGATGGCAGTGCGCATCCACGAGCCGCATACAATTATTCACCGATGATTTTTACCAGTACGCGCTTCGGTCGCCTGCCGTCGAACTCAGCGTAATAGATCTGCTCCCACGGCCCGAAATCGAGCCTGCCGCCGGTCACCGCCACGACGACCTCGCGGCCCATAACGCTCCTTTTTATGTGCGCGTCCGCGTTGTCCTCTCCGGTCCGGTTATGGCGGTAGCGCGATAACGGTTCGTGCGGCGCAAGCCCTTCCAGAAAGTCGTCGAAGTCGGCGATCAGCCCGCTTTCGGCGTCGTTTATGTAGACCGATGCGGTTATATGCATCGCGTTGACCAGGCAGAGCCCCTCCATCACTCCGCTTTTTTTCAGGATCCTCTCCACGTCGTGAGTGATGTTGATATAATCCCTGCGGTTTTTCGTATTGAAGGTGAGATAGTCGGTCAGTGATTTCATTCCGGACTCCTATGAATGTGATGAATGAGTGGACTCAATGCAGCTTCCGATTCCGGACTGCGGATTCGTCTGAACCGGAGGGTTTTGCTTTTTCCATGATTATTCTCTGGAGCTCATTTTCATTGAAGAAGTATTTTTTCGTGCAGAAAGAACAGGTTATCTCCGCGCCTTTGTCCTTGGCGT
>CAZHAD010000068.1:0-18398 GCA_964529965.1 uncultured Leptospirales bacterium
TAAAAAAATTCTATTGACACTTATACTGTCATTTTCCGCCGTTTTTATTATTGTCGTCTTTCTGGACATACTGTATTGGCTGCGGTATTGACGTGTGCCCGACCCTTGCGGAGGATCTATGAAGGTTAAACAATTATTTTCCAAACTAAAAATCCGTGCGAAGCTCATTTCGATTATATCACTGATAATCGTCACGGCGCTCGCGGGCATGATTTTTCTCGCCACCTATTTTTTTAAAAGCGACACCGAGGTGCGCGCGAACGAGCTCAACCAGAAGATTGCCGAAGTCATCTCCATGACGATACAGACGGATTTCTCCGCCCTGGTAGAGAAGCTCAACCTCATGGGAAATACCATGATCCAGCATTTCCCCCAGAAGGCGCTGTTCACCGACCTGTTCTTCACGAACGACCCGAATCTGATATACGTGGGCATAGGCTCTCGTATAAGGGGGCGGCTCGGATTCGAGAACGCCGTCTACAGCAAGTCTTATTTTGCAGAAAACCGCCTCACCCTCGGTTCGATACATGCGATTAATGCCGCGTGGAGCGACGCGCTCTCAACGGCTTTCAACGACGAGGCCTCGGTTCAGAATGTATCAAAGAGCTTCAAAGCCCCGGTCATCGCGATCGCCCTTCCCTTTCAGAAGAGTCCGGACCGGAGCGTCGCCTCGATCATCGTCGGCTACGTGAAGCTGGACAAGCTTCTGCAGGCTTTTCAGACCCGGGACATCTTCGAAACCTTCATGGTGAGCAGGAAGGGCGACATCATCGCCCACCCGGACACCGGGATCGTGATGTCCCACGGAAATTTGCTGAACCTGCCGATCGTCAAAGAAATGCTGACAAGCAGGCTTGACAACGGCCAGAAGAGGTTTCGAGGCATCGACGGCAGATACCGGCTCGGCTCCTTCAAGAAGATAGGCTTCGCGGGGCTCGGCGTCATCGCCACGGTGAGCGAGGACAAGGCTTATGCCGCAGTGTATAAGATACAGCGGCAGAATATCTGGATCATGATCATTGTGCTTACGGTCGCGATACTGATCGTCTACTTCTTCAGCAAGACCATCACGACGCCCATCATCAGGCTCTTCAGGGCCACCAAGGAGATCGAAGGGGGGAGGTTCCGCGTCGATATCGAGCCGAGCTCCGAGGACGAGATCGGCGAGCTCACCAGGTCGTTCGTGTCCATGGGGATCGGGCTGGAGGAGCGTGAAAAGATGAAGGAGGCGTTCGGCAAATTCGTAAACAAAGAGCTGGCCGAGAAGGTGCTCAAGGGGGAGATCAAGCTCGGCGGGGAGCGAAAGACCGGCGTGGTCTTCTTCTCCGATATCCGCGCATTCACCGCGATCTCCGAGAAGCTTGAGCCTGAAGAGGTGGTGGAGTTCCTCAACCAGTACATGACCAGGATGGTCAACTGCGTGAACGCCACCAAGGGGGTCGTGGACAAGTTCATCGGCGATTCGATCATGGCCGTGTGGGGTGCGCCGGTGTCGTACGGCAATGACACGGAAAACGCGA
Source organism: uncultured Leptospirales bacterium (assembly GCA_964529965.1). GTDB lineage: Bacteria > Spirochaetota > UBA4802 > UBA4802 > UBA5550 > RBG-16-49-21. The sequence continues at coordinate 1,521 of CAZHAD010000068.1, forward strand.
TCGAGGGCGCGCTTATGATGCGCAGGGAGCTCGCCGAATTCAACAGGGGCAGGGGAGGCGATAAAAAACCATTCATCAAGATCGGGTGCGGAATAAACACCGGCCCTCTCTTAGTCGGGCAGATAGGCTCGGAGGAGAGGATGGAATACACGGTGATCGGCGACACGGTCAATCTCGCATCGAGGATCGAGCAGCTGAACAAGCCCTTCGGCACGGACATTCTGATTTCCCAGGAGAGTTACGGGCTGATAAAGGATATTTACCGCGTGGAACCGATGCAAAAGATAAAGGTCAAGGGGAAGGCGGATCCGCAGCAGATATACGCGGTGCTCGGCAGGATCGACGATCCGGCTTCTCCAAAAGACATACGCGAGCTCAGGCGCCTGCTCGGAATCGACGTTGATTTCAAGGCGGAGCTGCCGGCCGGAGATGAAGTGAAATATGAAATTCTTGAGTAGTATAAACAGGGACCTTCTCGTTCTGGGGGCCGGGCTGACCATCATTGCTGCCTGTTCCGCACTCTTGTATGCGGACCTCAACAGAAGGGTGGAGATATCGGGGGCGAAGAAGATCGGCACCATATCGTACAAGAGGAAGGTCGCCCAGCGGAAATACGCCTCACAGGTGCTGTGGGAGGACGTGGACCAGAGCGCCCCGGTATACGACAGCGATTCGATCAGGACCGCGGACCTCTCAGAGGCGGTCATCACCCTCGCCGACGGCACGAGTATCGACCTTGATGAAAACAGCCTGATCCTGCTTTCGCTGGCGGGACGGAGGATCAACATAGATTTTTCACACGGAACGATATACGCAAGCCGCGGGGAAGCCCTTGAAGGCGCACCGGACAGCGTGGAGATACGATCCATGGACGCGGTGGTCTCGGTGGGCAAGGGGGAAGTGAAGCTTTCGAGGACCGGAGACAAGGAGATGAACATCACGGTCACGGAGGGAAGTGCCGAGATCAAGACCCCGGAGGGCGAAAAAACCATCGCGAAGGACGAGAAGGCGGTGATCGCCGCGGACGCGGCCCCCCGCGTATTCCAATTGAAGCTTGCGCTCAAGACCCCCCTCCCGAATGAGAATATCATCACCGCCTCGGGCGCCGCCACGGTCGGCTTTTCGTGGGAGCGCGCAGCCGGCGATTACGAGACGACCCTGGAGATTGCCATGGACCCCGGCTTTACCGATGAAATCGCCGCGCGCCGCGTGCAAAAGGATTTCATCGCTGAAGATCTCGGCGAGGGGAGCTACTATTGGCGCATCAGGGCGGTCGATCCCTCGACCAAAGAGGTTGATTACAGCGATACACGGAGATTCCATATACTGCACGATGATCCGATCGAGCTCATCGCCCCCAGGAACGGGGAGACCGTGACCTACGTTGCAAACCCTCCCATGATCAGCTTCCGCTGGAGGAAAAACAGGCTTGCATCAGAATACACCGTCGAGATATCGGACAGCGCTTCGTTCAAGACCGCGGTGCGGTCCGAACGGACCCTGCTGGAGGACATAGCCGTCGATTCTCTTTCGGAAGGCTCCTATTACTGGCGGGTAAAGACGAGAACCGCGGCCTCGGCTTCATATTCCGGTGCAAGCCCGGTCTACCGGCTCAACATCAAAAAGAGCGTCCTGATCAATCCGCCCGTTCTTCTTTCCCCTCATGACGGCCGCAGGGTGAGCACCGCCATGTTTAATCAGGGAAAGGATTTCATCTTCAGCTGGAGCTTCAACAGCCAGATCAAACATTACGATCTTATCATATCAAGGGACAGGGATTTCAAGGAGACGGTATACCGCATCGGGAGCGGTGAAAATTTCCATGCCCTTCACAAGCCGCTTGAGCCGGGCACATACTTCTGGAGGGTCGTTGCGGCAACCGGTGCCGGCGAAGAGGCGGTCTCCTCGGCCAATAGCCTGGACGTGGTGCAGGTCGGGGAATTGAGTCTCAATGATCCGCTCGTGCTTGCCTCGTCGGCGCCGGCGAAAGCCGTGTACGCGAAGATTCTCTTCTCATGGTCCAAGGCGAGCGTGCCCGCGCAATACCGGTTTGAGCTTTCAGGCGACGTCGGATTTCTCGAGATCAAAAAGTCGGACACCCTCGTCGACCAGCGCGTCGCGGTGGACAGACTCGTCCCCGGCGTTTATTTCTGGCGCGTGGGGATCGTTGACACGAATGGAAACACGCTTCTCGAAAGCATGGCGCGGCCGCTGTACGTGAGCCTGGACGGCGTCATCGTCGCCAAGGCCGAGGATATCCAGAAGCCGGCGCCTGCAGCGGGCAAGGAAAAGAGCGAGGCGACAGGGGAGATGAAGGGCGAGGCCGGCGGGCAGGAAGCCGTCAAGGAACAGCCGGCGAAGAAGGAGGAACAAACCGCGATAGGTGAGGAAGCCGGGAAGATGCCCGGACGGATCGAGAAGAAGGAGGCCGGGAGCGTCAAGACCGCGGCCGGGACGCCGAAGGAGGAAGAGCGATTAAAGGGGAGAAGGGTGGAATGGAAGGTCAACCTTGCGTCAGCGGTCCTGTCACGTCCCGTTTTCTATGACAACATGCTGCTTGCAACCACAAGGAGCGGATTTCTGGTCGGGATCAGCAGGCGCGGTGCGAGGCTGTGGCGCATAAACCTCGGAAGCTCCGCACAATCGACGCCCGCGGCCTCGGGAGGAGTCGCGTATGTGGTGACGGTGAAGGGTCTCTTGTACGCGGTCGGCACCGCGGACGGGTCGGTCAAATGGACCAGGCCGGTAGAAGGACCGCTCCTCTACGGGTCGGCGCCGATACTCGAGAAAGGCCGGGTGTATGTGGCAACGAGCTACGGGGTGGTGCAGGCATTCACCCCTGAGGGGAAGGAGGCGTGGAAACAGGACCTTGAGGAGGGTATATTCAGCCCCATGGCCTACGCGAAAGGGATCCTGTACGTGGGCACCGACGGGTCCAGGGTATACGCCCTGAACGCGGACGACGGCGATGTGGAATGGGAGTTCAAGACCGACAGCAGGGTCTTTTACTCCTCGCCCATGGTGTACAAAGGGACCCTGTTCGTGGGCTGTTACAGCGGCACCATGTACGCGCTCCGGGCGGACAGCGGAAGGCTCAGGTGGAAGTTTTCGGCCAAAGGGGCTATTCTTTCCACTCCTGCATTTTTTAACGACGCGGTTTATTTCGGATCAGAGAGCGGCATGTTCTACGCACTGGGCGTCGGCGACGGGAAAAGGCTATGGGAATTCAGGACGAAAGCCCGCATCGTGGCCGGCCCTGATGTCTTCCGGAAGAACATATTGATCCCGAGCGGCAACACCATATATTCGGTGGAAACGGGCTCGGGCAAGCTCAGATGGAAGGAGGGGTTTGCATCGGGCATCAATACGCCGGTTACGGTTTCGGGAGGGAGCGCCTTTGTCGGTCTCGACAACGGCGAGGTCGTATCCATTCGCGCGTACTAAAAGAACTTTTCCTTTACGTTATATTCCCACAGCTCAACCAGCTTGTCGAACTCCTTGTCGCGCTGCTGATTCTGATAAGCGGCGTTCCTTCTTTTAATAAGATAGGCCACGGTCGAGTCTTCGAGCAGAAAGTGCTCGTTAAGGTTGTTCAGCTTGATGATAAGGTAATTCAGGTTGTAGGTCTGGAAGTCACCGATGGCATTCGAGGCTATGGTGGGCTCGTATTTGAGCAGCAGCTCGGTAAAATAGAGGGACAGCCTCCACGAATCCACGCTTCCGGCAAGGCCGGATTTAAAGTGAATGCTCAATTTTTCATACAAGTCCATGTTTTTGTAATATGAGTCGTATATAATCCTGATGAATTCCGGAAAGTAATTCTGCACCTCCATGATATCGATCGGCTCGCCCCTTTTTCCGAACGTATCGAACACCATTTTGCTCTTTTCACTAACGGGCTCGACCGGGATCAATTCGACATGCAGGTCCTTTATCACGGTCCGCACCTTTCCGGCTTTTTTCAGATAAATCTCAATTTCGACCGGCTCGACGTAATAGTGCTTATTCCGGTCGATATTCATTTATGGGGTTCCGGGGGGGGCGGAAGGATAGTTTCAGGGGTTATTTTTTTGATCTGTTTCTGCTGTTGCGCGGTGTATGCATACTTCTCCGCACGCCGGATGAGTTCCGCTTTTTCTTCTCCGTGTGCGGTTTTTATTTTTTTCATGATCTCATTGAACGTGATGGTCGCTTCAATGAGCTTGTTCTTGCACAGATTCCACAGTGTGTCCCCGTTGCTCACGGTAACCTTCTGGCCGTCCAGCATGATGAAGACGTTGTCGGGATAAATCCAATCCGGATTTTTATACCTGCTTTTCGATTCGGATATTTTATGATACCCGTTTTTAATCGCCACCCGGTTCGCGTAATTCATTATATCGTAATCCCTTATTTTGATATTCTGCTTTTTTGCAAGTTCGCGGAAGCGGGTGTCTATTTCGTGGCTCTGGACGACACGTTCTTTTTCAGCCACCAGCAGGCGGTTGATCCTGTCCGAGTTGGCAAGATATAACAGCGCCGCGATCATGAGGAGAATGACGAGGGGGACGAGTATTTTGACGTATCTGGGCAGCGATCCGATCCATGCCGCGAATGATCTCCTTCCCGGCTTTAATTCAGGAACGTGCGCGCGAGCCGGGGGAACCGGCGGTACGGGGATTGCGGCTTGGACCTTTTTGCTCTCACGCCTGGCCTTTCTTTCCTGCATTGCGGCCGCACCGGGGGCGGGCTCGTGCGCGGCTCCGTGGTCCAGGCCGAGCCTTTCCGCCTTGTAGTGCTCCTTGCGCGCGGCGATCGCCCTGGCCAACTCGTCCAGTTCGGACTTGTTTTTCCCGCCGTATTGTTCCGACGCCATGTATATCTCGATCAGCTTCATCAGCCTGTCGCGGTCGGCGAGTATGCGGTTATATTGATTCCTCATGTATTGCGGCGGCTCTTCAATGCCGCCGTCCTTCCTGTCCCGAGCGATTTCATCAAACAGCCGTATCGACTGTTCGCCGGGACGGGGCACATGGTCCATGATGACCGGGAAGATGGAGCCGCGGCAGATCGCGAGTATGATCCCGAAGCGCGATGCATTCTCGATCAGCGCCGGCAACCTGATCGACCGTTCGAGCTCCAGGGCGATGTTTTTGAGCCTGACCGAGGTTTTCCTGTCATCGGTGGTCGTACGGTGCATCTGCACGATCGATAGCAGATTAAACAGGTTTTTTTCGTGGTTGAAATCGGCTCCCTTGTGCTTGAGCGCGTCCTGGGCCAGGCCGGCAAGGGCCTCGGGGTCCGATCTCTTTTCAGGGAGCGCGGCGTTATCCAGCGCCGGCAGAGCAAGCACCTCGTTGATGCTTCCGAACCTGCGGAATTCATACTGGAGTCCGTGGTGCAGGATGATGTGGCCCCCCGCACCGAGCCGGGCGAGGTTTTTGTTCCCGTCGTCCACGATGACAAATGGAACGGTCGCGGATTTAAGCATCAGGTTGATGTCCTCGAACGCCGTATACGTAATGATGAGCGCGTCGAGCTTTTCTTTGATGACGGTTTTGACGCCGGAAGACCCCTTGATGAATGCGGCGGTGACGCTTTTTCCGTTTGGAGGGACCGCATCGAACCGAAGCTTGAGGTTGTATCCCCCCGGGTAATTCTTTATGGTAAGGCCCGAGCCGCTTTTATAGCCAAGCGAGCTGAATTTTTCGTTTTTTATGGTGCAGTTTGAAAATATTTTTTTGACGAGCGCGATGTCAGAGGTGTTGGTGAAAATCCTTATGCTCCTCCGGCCGAGGTTAAGCCACTTGAAGAATTTCGATATATTGATGAGATTCGGAGAGGGATGGAGAATGGCCCGGATGTTGACGGGATCGATGCCAAGCATGGAAAAATCATTGAAATAATCCGCGGGGAAGAGATATGAATAAAAGTATTTTTTAAAGTAAAAGATCGGGTTGTGTCCGACCACAACGAGGCCCGCACCGTCATAACGCGCGCTTTTTTTGTACGCCTCGGACAGGAGGTCGTGAAAGTTATGGTTGGTGATCGGGTTTCTGATGATTTCGTTCAGGTCGAAGATAGCGCTCTTGTTCAGCAATACCTTGAAGTCCCCGTTGCGATAGAAAACGCCTATGAACTGGTCTTTTTGCGAAATATTTTTTTCCGCGGAGAGCAGGGGAAGGTCCTTCTCTATGTCGACCACCGATGCGTTGGCAAGGTCGAGCCCGAATATTTTCTGGAATTCTAGGAACTTCGCGACGGTGGACCTGCCTCCGATGTAGCGGTTGGTGGAGAGGTAGCGGACGTCTATATTGAACTGCTCGTGTGATGGGTTTCCGATCAGGCTGTCGGTGATTATGATATTCTCGATCAGGGGAATCAACTTGACGGGCAGGTCCATCCAATTCCCTATCCGGATGAACGGCTGGATATCGTCTTTCGATTCACCGGTGAATATGATGTAGCATTCCGGGTCGACGATGAAAAGGCGGTCGGCGTCGGTTTTGATTATGTCCTTTATCTCCATATCGATTCCATCAATGTGCCGGATTGTTGCATACGGGTAGAAACGACACGGTTTTCTTCCAATCCCGCCGCGAGCCGTCGATTGTTGCGATCATAACCCGCTTCTTTTAAATCATTAATATATAGGACAAGGATATATTGCAATAATATTTTTTATTTAAAATGACGATTATTATACGGGAAACACCCGGCATGAATTGTCAGCGGTTGTGCTGCGCATTATCGGTTATGCGCACTCATGAGGAGCGCGTTTTCATCAAAAAGGCGTTGTTTTTCGTTGAATGTAAGGGAAAAATTTTTTTTTCATGAATACCCAAAGTTGATTCTGTTGACAGATGGAACAATATTCGATAATTTTTTTCATAAAGCTTATATGATGCGACTTTTTTCATATATAACGAACTGCTATTTCCGCTGGTCATATCTGCGCAGGGCGGCGTGGTCCGTGATTGCGCTGATATTTTTTACGCTCGTTGCGACCCTCGTGTTCCAGAACACAGAGGTATCGACCTACCCGGTCGGATGGGAGCGGAGCTTCCAGCTCTCTTCGTTCAACGTGGCGGCAACAAATGCGGCGGTGGCGGCAAGGGATGACTTCATCATGGTCGTGTACGAGGGTATCTCCGGAAAGGGACGGGGGATATACGCCTCGTTATCGTTTAACGCGGGATCGTCTTTTCTCCCGACCATGAAAATCGCGGACGCGGCCTCGAAAACGGAGCTGCGTCCAAGCGTGGCGATCGCCCGGGACGGCGCCGTATCGGTCATGTGGCAGTGCTACGTGGAAAGCCGGTCCACCACGTTGATATTCGGAACCGAATCAAGTGATTTTGGAGCAACATGGTCTCCTCCGCGGGAGCTCGTCCTGGGAAAGCAGATGGAGATGCTGCCCCGGGTATATTATGACGACAGAAACGTGCTCCATCTGTTTTATCACGGCAGCGTAAGCACGCACATCAACCTCTTTCATGCGGAGCGCAAAAGCGGAGGGGATTTCGAGACGACCGGGTCCCTGATCCGGCTGACGAGCAACATGAGGGGGGCGTTTTTCCCGTCCATCTGCATCTCGGGAGGCGACTTCTACATCGTGTGGCAGGGAAAGGAGGAGGATTTTTCAGACGAGCTCTTTTTCATAAAATCCTCGAATTACGGCCGGTCCTGGAGCTCCAGGGAGCGCATCACCCGCAGCAGAGGGAATAACGAGGTGCCCGCTGCGGTGAAGTACGGGAATTCCCTGTATGTCGTGTATCAAAACAACGATGAGAAGAACTGGGCGATCAGGATGATAATAAGCGATGACGGCGGCCGGTCATGGAGCTCAAAACCCCTCAGGGTATCCACGACGGTCGCCAATTGCTATTTTCCCGCGGCCGTACTATCCGGAACCGACATCTTGATCGTGTGGTATGATTCGAGGTCGGGGGCGGGAAAAATATACTCAAGAAAGTTTTCAATAAAGGACAATGCCTTCATGCCGGAGGTCCCCGTATCTGACGCTCTGTATGCGCCGAAAAGCCCCGAGCTTCTTGCGATAGGGAAGCGGTCGTTCGTGTTTTGGGGCGAAAAAAATGTCATCATGGCCAAACAGACCGACATTTCCGTCGAACCTCCGCGCGTCTATTCCGAGACGAACCCCGAGGGAAGCTGGTCCAGGCTTCCCTATGCCATTATCCGCTGGCGTTCTCCCCGGGACGATTCCGGAATCGCCGGGTATGCGGCAATCGCGAATGATCAGCCCGGCTTTAACCCGACCATCATGAACCTTAAGCCTGATGTCAACATGCAGAGAATCACGGATTTGAGCGACGGCATATCGTACTTTCACATCCGCGCCGTCGACAACGCGGGAAATTACAGCCGCACCGTTCACTACAAGCTGCAGGTCGCGGTCAATCCCATGCCCGAGCCGGCGATCGCCTCGCCTACGCACCCGCATGGTAAGCCGAACCAGTCTTCCGCGCCCGAATTCGTGTGGAAGATCGACGGTATGGAGCGCGTGAAGGGCTTTGTGTACGGCCTTTCGCGGGACACCATAACGATGCCGAAGCATTTCACCACGGACACGGATATACGGTTCAAAGGGCTTACGGAAGGGAATTATTTTTTCAGCGTCGCCGCGGTAGATAAATCGAACCAGGTGGGCAGGGTCGCCACCTATGATTTCATCGTCGGCGCCGGGCAGACTGGCCCGGATTACTACAAGAAGATCGCCGAGGCGGAGAAGAGGTTTGAAAAGCGGTATGAATACATCCGCCCGCCCGTGAGCGAGGCCGTCGTCCGGACTCCATACGTTTTTATAAGATTTCCTTTTGATATACGCAAGCCTTACGGCAAGGAATCCTTCAAGGCGCTCATAATAAGCAGGAATATCCCCTCTGACCGTATCGCCGGTTATTCAGTGTATGTCGGCGAGGAAAAGCGGGAGATATCGGACCTGATCAATATGCGGGATGCCGTCATCGATGTGCGGAATTTGATAAGCGGTGAATACTATATCGGCGTTAAATGCAAATATTCGGCAGCGGATGGAGGCTCAGGCGGATACCGCTGGACCGGTCCCTACCTTGCGAGAATAACGATCGAACTGCCTGCCGAGCGCTCGCCCTACGTGCGCTACGCCGAGCTGGCGATGGGAAGGCTTTCAACCCGTTTAGGCTTTATGAGCGTCGCCCTTTTCGGCCTGGCCGTCGCGGCGACAACCATCGGGTACGGAAGGCGGATACGCTTTTATTTCCGTCTGCTGCTGTTCAAAATGAGGCTGGCCTGTCGGTTATTGTTCAAACAAAAGAAGGGATGAGCGGGTGATGGGGATCGAACCCACGACGTCCAGCTTGGGAAGCTGGCATTCTGCCACTGAATTACACCCGCGCATGATAGTGCACTATGGGCAGTATCGAGAAACTCCCACAGAAAAACAACAATCGCAATGTTAAAGATAGCTTTTTATGATGTATGAATTATTTCAAGAAAATTTTGGCGCCGTACGGTAATTATTAGCAGATATGAGACACATACACTCAGCCGTCCTCCTTAAAATTTTAAGCATCGGTTTGCTCTTCTCCTTGGCGTCTGCAGGCCTTGCTGCGGATTCGATCGGAAAGATGGACCGCGATGCCCAGGCCTTTTACGATAAGAAGGACTACAGTCAGGCTACGAATTTATGGCTCAGCGCGCTTGAAATCGAACCGGGCAATAAGCGCATACAGAAGAAGATCGAGCTGGTGTACGATATAAAACAGAGGAAGGACATCGCGTTTCAAAAATCAAAATTGAACTACCGGTTTGCCAGAAATAAGTTGAGGGAGGAAAGCGACGACGAGATCACGAAAGGCATCGTTGCTGGAACAATCGCACTCGATGAGTTTTCGGATGCATTCAGGATCGATCCCAATGATGATGAAATTAAATCCATGATCGATGAAATGAGAATCCTCGACCTTGAGATCAAGGCGGCGGAGGAAAAATTGAAGCTGTCAAGGGCGATGAGGGAAAAGGTTGAGGGACTGAAACGGCTGGCGCGGGAGGAGATGTCGAGGGAATATCCGGATTATACAAAGGCGCTGAAGCTGTGGCAGGACGTTCTCTCATACGTGCCGAAGGACAGGGAGGCGCTGGAGGGCGTGAGGGAGAGTCGGTTCGCGATCGACAACAGGCTCAAATTCGAAAGGATCCGGGGATATTTGGCGAGGGGCACGGCCTATTTTGAAGGAAAGGACTACAGGCGCGCACGGCCAGAGTTTGAAGAGGTGTTGAAGATCGATCCGAGAAACCGGGATGCAAAGGATTACATTGAGAAGATCGTCGAGCTCCTCCATGAGAAGAGCCTTTATGAGCAAAGGATGTTTCAGGCGGAGAATTTTTATCGGTCGGGCGTGGAAAATCTGAAGAACAACAGGTTTGACGCGGCAAAAGATGATTTCGAGAACACCCTTGCGCTCGTGAAGGACTATAAGGACGCGCGGGCCCTTCTCAATGAGATCGACCGGCTCAAAAAGGAATACGCCGACCGCGAGCGGCGTAAAAGGCTTGAGCAGATTAATGTGAAATTCCAGGAAGGGATCCTGGCGTACACGCAGGGGAAATACCGGGTGGCGATCGACGCCTTTGTCGCGACCCTGTCCCTGGACAAAAAAAACGGGCTGGCCCTGGAGTATCTTCAGAGGGCGCGTGAAGCGCTCCGGCTTGAAGAGGAGGAGGTGGTGGGACCCAATTCCCCCTATTACGGCATCGTGAACTCCCTCACAATCTCCGGCATGAGCCTGTATGAAAAGGGGGACTATGCGAAATCCAGGAAAAAATGGGACAGCATACTGAAGCTTTTCCCCAATAACAAGATCGCGCGCGAGTACTTAATACGGTGCGACATACGGATAAATCCCGACAGCAAGGCGCGCCTGGTGGCAGAGAGGCTTTTGGAGGGGAAGCGGTCTATGGACAGAAAGGATTACCGGGCGGCCCTGAAGACGTTCAATATCATAAAATCTATTGACAGTAACTATCCGGGAGTCGACAATTTAATTGCGGAAGCGACCACCGGGCTCAACAGGGAGGTGGCGGGCAGCTTGACCGCAGCCGACGCGGGTGAGTTGAACCGAAGATACCAGGCAGGCCTGGAGCTGTACCAGCGGGGAGGCAAGGAGAACATCCAGAAGGCGTTAGCCCAGTTTCGCATCGTCGTGCAAAAAGACCCGAACAATATCAAGGCGGCCGTCGTCGTCAACAAGATCGAATCGGAGCTGCGCATCGGCGGGGAGGGCGAGCGGGCACAGGCGCTTACCGACAGGCAGCGAGAGCTCGTGAACAGATATTATTACAGCGGCATCAACTATTATACGAACAACAATTTCCCCAAGGCGGTGCAGGAATGGCGCAAGGTGCTTGTGATTGATCCGGGCAACGTCAAGGCGAGGAACAATATCCGGAAGGTGCTGGCCTTCATGGAGCGGTAGCGTATGGACAGAACAAAAGGGGATGAGCGGAGCGGAGCCCGGACTCAAGAGGCCGGACCCCCTGCCGATGAGAAGAAAAAGGGATCCGGCATCAGGTTCGGGATCAGGCTGAAATTTTCCCTCGCCATAATATCCCTCGTGTGCATCATCATCATCTCCATGACGCTCTATTTCCTGTGGCGTGAGAGCAATATTCTCAAAAGGCAGGTGATCGAGGCGGTGGACAGGGAGGTGGCCCACCTTGCCAATACCGCCCAGCAGTCCATTGGCGTGGACGAGCTTTCCATCGTCGCGGCCATAAATTCCCTGAAAAAGATCGATTACATCAAATACGCCTTTGTCCTGGACGGTAAGGACATGATCATCCAGTACTTCGACCGCCGTAAAATCCGGACGATCGATAAGTCCCTTGATGATCACGTCGCCCGTAATCTTGATGCGAGGGCGACCAGCGATAATACCGTGATCCTCAACGTGCCTGACCCGAACGATCCGCAAGGGAGGATCTACGATTTCTCGAAAACAGTTTTGAACAAGCTGGACAGAAGAAAGATCGGCGCCGTGATCATCGGCCTCTCGGATATCGTCATCCGAAACGAGAGGGAGGATCTTATCAAGTTCATCATACCCATATCCCTGATTTTTCTGGCGATTTCGGTGGCCGGCGCGGTGGTGCTGGCGAGCATAACCATACGGCCGGTGAAGGCGCTTACGAAGGGGGCGGAGATCATCGGAAAGGGGGACCTTGATTACCGCATAGAGATTAAAACCAGGGACGAGCTGGGCAGGCTCGCCGGCGAGTTCAACCAGATGACCGCCCAGATCAAGGAAGCGAAGGAGAAGGAGATCGAATCGCGGATCATGGAAGAGCAGATCGAGATGGCCAAGGAGATACAGGAGGGCCTCAATCCGATGGGCTACTATGATAAGGGCGGCATTCAGCTCAAGGGCTACACGAAAGCCGCCCGGGGCGTCGGGGGCGATTACTTCGATTATATCGACATCAACGACGACAAGGTGGGTGCGCTCATCAGCGACGTTTCCGGCAAGGGGGTCCCGGCCTCGCTGGTCATGGTGATGATCCGCACGGTGTTCACGTCGTACATTTCCCGCAGTGACGTGAGCTGCGCCAGCGTGGTAAGGGCGATAAACGATTCCCTGGGCGCCGATTTTGCCATCGATAAATTCGCCACGCTCTTTTTCATGATCTACGACCGCACCACCGAGGAGCTCTCGTTTTCAAACGCCGGGCACGGGCCGCTCTTCTGCTACCGTGCGTCCATGAAAACCTGCACGGTTTCGAAGCTCGACGGGGTTCCCATCGGCATCATGGAAGACTCCGAATACAAGCAGGCCAGGGTGAAATTAAACCCCGGCGATATCGTGGTTCTTTACACGGACGGGGTTACGGAGATGAGAAATGCGCAGCAGGAGGAGTACGGGATGAAGCGGGTGCAGCGGCTCATCGTCGACAATCATGGGCTCAACGCGGATCAGATCGTCGAGCTTATGGTGAACAACCTCGAACAGTTCCGCGGCGATGAGCCCCCCCACGACGACACGACCATGCTTGTATTGAAGAGAATATCCTGATTCATGCCGAGGGTCGAGGATCGCGTTTCGAGTATGCATCCGTTGAATATCACCCGGCCCTCGATACTCGCCCCGCGATCCTTAATTAAATTATTTCGTCTTCCGATTCGTATATCTTGAAGAATCTGTCCAGCGTGGCCAGCTTGAGTATGTTGAGGACGTCCTCGTGGATGTTCATCAGGGCGAACCTTCCATTATGGGCCCTCATCTTCTTCTGCCCGGCGACGAGCGCGCCGATTCCGGAAGAATCCATATAGTTGACGTTTTTCATGTCGACGATGATGCTGTGATGCTTGCCGTCCGTGATGCTGAAGAGCGCTTTCTTGAGCTCGCTGACATTGTAGAGATCCACCTCGCCGCTTACCTGGATTATTTTGTGTTCGCCGATGTCTCTGAATTCGATTTCCATCCATTCCTCCTGGGAAAAACCGGCCGATCGCCGATCACGCCTCTGATATGCGAAGCATCGCCGCCGGTTTTGGGGAAAGAGCAATCACGCATTATCTATCATAAAAGGCTTTTAGAAGTTTCCTTATATGTCTATGAACAATTTGTCAATAAATTCTGAGAGGTCAAGAAAATTATTTACTTCCTTCATCGTATCGCAGTATTCCCCGTACAGGTATGCGATGCTGTCCGCCCAGTTCCAAAGGTGCCTCTTGTCCGGATTCAGCCACAGGATATTGCGGGACCTCTCCTTGATCGTGATGAACGCACGCAGGCCGGGGTCTTGGTAATTGTTTCTGCCGTCTCCCAGTATGAGCACCGTGGTCTTGCCCGTAAGCGAATCGCTGTAATCGTGGATGAATTGTTCGAAGCACCTGCCGTAATTGCTCCCCCAGCCGTAGGTGAAATTCGTATCACTGAATATCGTGTTCAGCGCGCGCTCGGGGTCCATCTCGGTGAAAAGGGGGGTGATTTCCACCATGTTGCTTATGAAGGCGAAGCTTCGCACCTTGGAGAAGAGCCCCTGGAGGGTATGCGTCAGGAGGAGCATGAACCGCGAATACTGGCTCACCGATCCTGATATGTCGCACAGGACCACGAGGCGGGGTCTTTCTATCCTCCGGTCCCTGAAGAATATCCTGAAGGGCATGCCGCCGTACCGCACGCTCGCCCTGAGGGTCCGTTTGATGTCCGGGCCGCCGTGCTTGACCCTCTTTTTACGCAAGGAGATTTTGTTTTTAAGCTTCTGCCCGAAACGCCTGATCAGGTCGTGCATCTCCTTTATTTCATCCTGGGTTATTTTATATATGGGCTTGTGGAGAAGATATTCTTCACGATCGCGGATCCGTACCCCGGTCGTCTTTCGGGACAGCCTGTCGCGCATCATGGCTTCGACCGCATACAGGATCCGGCCGTATGTGTCCCGCACTCCCTCGTCCCCTACCGGTCCCTCTTGCTGTGGCTGCGCGCTTTTTTTAAGTCTGCCGTCGGGCGTCATGCCGACTCCACCTGACGAACCGGAACCCGACATCATTCCCAGAAATGCGGCGGTCAGCTCTTCAGGGCTTTTTCCGAGAATGAATTCTCCGGGAAGGGAGCCGAGAAAATCGGCGAGCGCCTTCTCAAGCGCCGCCGGACCGTGCGGGAGCGCCCCTGATTCCACCAGCATGATCTCGCGTGCGTTCATATCCCTGAATGCGCCCACGACCTCTGCCTGTGCGTCGCCGGAGGAGCCGAAAAAATCGTTGAAGCATTTTTCGAATACGGGGATGTCCGTGTAATCCTTGATCAGGCAGGTCTTCAGCGTCTGCCTGAAGATATTTTTTTCCAGTATCCGGATGTGGGGCAGGGCGCTGAAAAGGGCAAGCACCTCGTCGGCGGATATCGCGATGTTCGCGTCCCGGAGAATATCGATAAACTCGAACAGCCTGTATTCAAGAGCGGCGGCTTCCGTCATGCGCCTCCGGATCAGTGAAGAAATATGCTTCTGGAATTCTGCTTCGCCTGCTCGATGTCCTTTTCGTATTTGAGGATCAGATTGAGGGTCTCCACCGCCACGTCGTGCGTGAGGTCCCTTATCCCGAGTATGACGAGGGCCCGGGCCCAGTCCAGGGTCTCGCTGATGCTGGGCTCCTTTTTAAGCTGGAGCTCTCTGATCTTGTGGACGGCTTCGACGATGTCCGCACGGAGCTTTTCGCCGCACTCGGGCACCTTGAGGGAGACGATCCGCTCCTCAAGCTCGCGGTTCGGATAGTTGATGTAGAGATGAAGGCACCGGCGCTTCAGGGCGTCCGACATCTCCCTGGAGCTGTTTGAGGTGAGGAACACGCACGGCTTGAGACGGGCCCGTACGGTGCCGATCTCGGGTATGCTCACCTGGAAGTCCGAGAGCACCTCGAGGAGAAACGCCTCGAACTCCGAGTCGGATTTGTCGATCTCGTCGATCAGAAGCAGGGAGCGGCGCTCGCTCGTAATCGCCCTGAGGACCGGTCGGGGCAGAAGGAACTTGTTCGAGAAAAAGACGTCGTCCTCCCGCGAGAGGCGGTCGATCGCTTGGGCGAGGGTTTTTTCGTGCTTCATCACCGTCGAAAGCCTGTCCTTGAGGATCTGGGTGTACAGGAGCTGCTTTGCGTACTCCCATTCGTACAGGGCCTTTGATTCGTCGAGCCCCTCGTAGCACTGGAGGCGGATGAGATCCATGGAAAGCGCGGCGGCGATGCTTCTTCCCAGATCCGTTTTACCCACCCCCGCCGGCCCCTCGACCAGTATCGGCTTTTCCATTTTCAGCGAAAGGAACACTGCGGTCGCGATCTCCTCTGAGGCGATGTACTTTTGTTCCGCAAGCCCGTCGATGGCGCTTTGTATGCTGTCGAACATGCGGATAGTGTCGGAGCGGGAGACGGTATTGGCAAGGAATTTATTATTATGTATTTTATTAAATATCAATTGAATAATAAATATTTAATATTTTTTAAATTTTAAACAATCCCTCTTGGATACCCATTATCAGTTATCTTTTTCTATCAAGCAGTGCTCTTACCCTGAGCGGTAGGCCGAATATCTTCATGAACCCGCCGGCGTCCTTCTGGTCGTACATGGATCCCGCATCAAAGGTGGCGATCTCTGGATCGTACAATGACTTCGGCGAGGTGCGCCCGACCACCGTGCAGCTTCCCTTGTAAAGCTTGACGCGCACGATACCGGTGACGTTTCTCTGCGTCGCGTCCATGAAGGCGTCAAGGGCCTCGCGCTTCGGGGTGAACCACAGCCCGTAGTACACGATCTCCGCGTACTCGTGCGCGAGACGGTCCTTAAGGTGCTGGGTTTCACGGTCGATCGTGATGGATTCAAGGTCGCGGTGGGACGCGTGGAGCACGGTCCCAGCCGGTGTCTCATACACGCCGCGGGACTTGATCCCCACGAGCCTGTTCTCGACGATGTCGACGCGGCCGACGCCGTGCTCGCCCGCAAGCCTGTTGAGCCGCTTCATCAGCTCGACCGGATTGAGATTCTCGCCGTTTAAAGATACCGGCGAGCCCCGGTCGAACCCGATCTCGAGATATGCGGGTTTGTCCGGCGCCTTCTCCGGCGACCTGGTGAGTATGAACATGCCCTCGTCCGGCTCCCGGAAGGGGTCTTCCAGGATGCCCCCCTCGTATGATATGTGCATGATGTTCCTGTCCATGCTGTAGGGCTTTTCCCTCGTTACGGGCACGGGTATGCCGTGCGTTTTCGCGTACTCGAACAGCTTTGCGCGCGAGTCCATGTCCCATATCCGCCATGGCGCGATTATCGTCAGCTGCGGGGCGAGGGCCATATACGTCATCTCGAACCTGACCTGGTCGTTTCCCTTTCCGGTCGCGCCGTGGCATACCGCGTCCGC
>CAZHAD010000069.1:0-1104 GCA_964529965.1 uncultured Leptospirales bacterium
CCGTGGTACAGGCTCTTCGGCCTGTAGATGCGGTTGTCCTTGCGCTGTTCGAGGATATGCGCGAGCCAGCCGGCCACCCTGCCGCATGCGAATATGGGCGTGAACAGTGAGGGGGGTATGCCGAGAAGCTTGAACACCGAGCCGGAGAAAAAGTCGACGTTCGGGTATACGGGATCGTCCTTTGTGCCGAGGACCGTGAGGGCCTTCGTCTCCAATTTTTTCAAAATGTCGTAATCCCTGGAGTCGTTTTTTTTCTCCGACAGTTCCTGTAGAAATTCCTCGATGATTTTTGCGCGCGGGTCCTTTGTTTTGTATACCCTGTGGCCGTATCCCATGATCTTTTGTTTGTTTTCAATCGCCTTCGTGAACCATGAGTCCACGTTTTTAACGCTTCCGATCTTGTCCAGCATCTTCAGCACCTCTTCATTCGCCCCGCCGTGAAGCGGTCCGGAAAGCGCGCCGATGGCCGCGGAGATGCTGCTGTAGCAGGTCGCGATGGTCGAGGCGACCACTCGCGCGGTAAAGGTGGAGGCGTTGAAGCCGTGCTCCGCGTGCAGGAGAAAGGCGACGTCCATGATTCTTCCCTCGTAATCCTCGGGCTTTTCCCCCCGCATCATGTAGAGGAAGTTGCCGCCGTGCGACAGGCTCATGTCGGGCTCCACATAGTCCTTTCCTTGCCTGAACCTGTGGTAGGTGGCCACGACGCTGGCGAGCTGGACCACTTGGTGCAGCGTGATGCGGCAATCGCAGAAGGCGGAGTGCTGGATCTTGTGCTCCACGTAACCGCTCAGGTAGGAAACGACCGCCTGCAGGAGCTCCATCGGCTTGCCATCGGACGGGAAGTTCCTGATCATCTCCAGGATCTCCGGATTGAGCGCCCTGCTTCTGCGCATCCTTTCCTGGAACTCCTTAAGCTCAGATTCCGTGGGCAAATGCTCGTTCAGCAGCAAAAAGGTGACCTCCTCGAAGGAGGAATGCCGCGCCAGATCCTCTATCGAATATCCCCGGTAATATAACTTTCCCGCGTTGCCGTCTATTCTGCATATGTCGCTTGTTGCGGCGACGACGCCTTCCAATCCCTTAGAGAAACTCGCCTGTTCCATG
>CAZHAD010000069.1:1204-18011 GCA_964529965.1 uncultured Leptospirales bacterium
GGACCAGGGGGCGCGTGTATCGAGCGCGCCTCCACATCCAGGGCCGCCTCCTTGACCACCTCGCTCAGGGTCGGGTGTGCGTGCATGGTGCGCGCAATGTCCTCCGAGCTACCGCCGAATTCCATGACCGTAACTATCTCGGAGATGAGGTCGGACGCCCATGGTCCCAGCACGATGCCCCCGAGCAGCCTGTCCGTGTCCTTATGTGCGATGATTTTTACAAAACCGTCCATGTTATCCGAGGTGATGCCGCGGCCGTTCGCCCTGAAATAGAACATCCCCTTGTTGTAGGGAATATTCTCTGATTTGCACTGATCCTCTGTCTTTCCCACCGAGGCAAGCTCGGGCCAGGTATACACCACGCTGGGTATCGCGTCATAGTTGACTCGCCCCGCTTTTCCCGCGATCAGCTCCGAAACGGCTATTCCCTCATCTCCGGCCTTGTGGGCCAGCATCGGGCCATCGATGATGTCACCTATGGCGTATACATGCGGGACCGAGGTTTCATACCGCTCATTCACCCTGATTTTTCCCCTTTCCGTTAATCCAATATTCAGGACCTCGAGACCCAATCCCTCGTGGTATGCCTTCCTCCCCACGGCCACGAGCACCTTTGTGCCGCTGAAGGACAGCTCTTTGCCCTTGTCGTTCGCTCCCTTCAGCTCGACCGAGCCCTTCTTTTGCGAAGACGAGGTGACCTTGGTGGAGAGGGAAAACTCAAGGCCTTGTCTCTTCAATATTTGCATGAGCGACCTGCATGTCTGCGTGTCCATGCCCGGAAGCAGCTGGTCCACAAGCTCGATCACGGTCACCTTCGAGCCCAGCCTCGACCATACGCTCCCCAGCTCCAATCCGACCGCGCCGGCCCCGATTACGATAAGGCTCTCGGGCACTGCTTCAAAGGAGAGGGCCTCGTCTGAGTTGACGATGTTTTTTCCGTCAAACGGCACCGTGGGGAGTGAGGCGGGAGCGCTGCCCGCTGCAATGATCACGCTTGTTCCCTTCAGCGACGATTCCTTCCCGTCGTTGTTCGAAATCTTCACCTCCTGCGGAGAGGCGAGCCGGGCGGTGCCGTGGAAGGTCTCGATCTTGTTTTCGCGCATGAGGAGAGCCACTCCCTTGGTGAGCCTGTCCACCGCCTGCCTCTTTCTTTCCATGATGGCGGCGAGATCGAACCGAAGATTGTCGAAAGTGATCCCATGGGTGCCCGCCTTATCCCTGATCGCGGTCCAGAGCTCGGTGGTGTCGAGCAGCGCCTTGGCGGGTATGCAGCCCACATTTAGGCAGGTCCCTCCGAGGGACGCGTTCTTTTCGATGATTGCGGTCCGCAAACCGAGCTGGGACGCGCGGATGGCCGCGGTGTATCCGCCCGGTCCCGCACCGATCACTATGACGTCGAATGTGAGGTTTTCCTGCATGGGCCCTCCTTTTATTTAAATGTTCAGAAGCATGTCTTCCGGGTCTTCGATGAATTCCTTGATGCGGTACAAAAAGCTTACCGCCTCCCTGCCGTCTATCAGGCGGTGATCGTAGGTTAGCGCCACGTACATCATGGGCTTGATCTTCACCTCGCCGTCGACCGCCATGGGCCGATCCTGGATCGCGTGCATCCCCAGTATCGCCGGCTGGGGATGGTTCGGGATGGGGGTAGACATGAGCGAGCCGAATATACCGCCGTTCGTGATTGAGAACGTGCCGCCCAGAAGCTCGGGCAGCGTGATCTTTTTGTACCGCGCCCGCTCGGCCAGGTCGGCGATTTTTTTCTCTATCTCAGCGAAGGTGAGCGCGTCCGCGTTTCGAATGACCGGTACCATGAGCCCGCGATCGGTCGATACCGCCACGCCTATGTCGTAAAAATCATAATATAAGATTTCATCGCCCTCTATCCTGGCGTTGATGACCGGAAATTCCTTGAGGGCGCCCACCGAGGCTTTTACAAAAAAGGACATGAACCCGAGCTTTATGCCGTATTTTTCCTGAAAATGCTTCTGGTGCGCCTTGCGTATCTCGATGAGCTTTTCCATGTTGATTTCGTTGAAGGTGGTGAGGTGCGCGGCTTCCTGCCGCGCTGCCACCAGGCGCCTGGCTATGGATTTGCGGAAGGTCGACATCGCAACCCTTCGTGCGGGCGCCCCCTCTTGACCGGATTCGTCCGGAACGGGCCGTTCTTCCTGCTTCGTTTCCCCGGAGGCTTTTTCCTGCGGCTTTTGCCCGGCTGCCGCCAGCGCGTCCTCCTTGGTGATCCTGCCGTCTTTTCCGGTACCCTTCACCCCGGCAAGGTCGATGTCATGCTCTTCAACGATGCGGCGCGCCGCGGGGGAAAGCGTTTCTGAAGGGGGCTCTTTTTTCTCCTCCTTCACGGCCTTTTTCTCCCCGCCTGTCTTTGCCTTTTTTTCGGAGGCAGGTTCTGGCTTCGCCCTTTTCCGATCGGGCTCCTCTTTTTTCCCTTTGGCTTCTTCAGCCTCGGCGCCGGTATCGATCGTGGCCACCACCTGGCCTATCGAGACCTTCGAGCCCTCCTGTACGATGATCTCCAGTTTTCCCTCAAAGGGCGAGGGCACCGTGACGCTGGCCTTTTCGGTTTCAAACTCATACAGGTCCTCGCTCTCCTTCACGTAATCGCCGTTCTCCTTGAGCCATGCCATGAGCACGCCCTCGACTATCGATTCTCCCACCGAAGGTATGGTAACCTCTTCTTTCATCGCACCGTCCTAATTTTTTTCATATTTATCCATCGCCTTTGCCACGATGGCCTGCTGTTCTTCCTTGTGCTTTTTCATCGAGCCGGTCGCGGGGCTGGCGCTCGCCTCCCTGCCGATGTACCTCAAATCCGAATCGGGAAAGAAGCGCTCAAACCGCTCCTGTATGAAGCGCCACGCGCCGCGGTTGCGCGGCTCTTCCTGCACCCAGAAGAGGCTTTTCACCTTCCGGTATTTTCCCAGGAGACCTTCGATCTCATTCTTCGGGAAGGGATAGAGCTGTTCCACGCGCACGATGCCCGTGGTTTCACGCATTCTTTCGGTGAAATCGTTGGTACAATCAAAATATATCTTTCCTGAGCAGAACAGGAGCCGTTCGACGTCCGGTCCGGATACGTCCTCGAGTATCGTGTGAAATCCCCCTCCGCTCAGCTCATCGAGCGATGAAACAGACCGGGGATGACGGAGCAGGCTTTTGGGCGTCATGACGACGAGGGGCCTCCGGTCCGGGAGCTTCTTCTGGCGCCGCAGCAGGTGAAAATACTGGGCGGGAGTGGTGAGGTTACAGACCCTGATGTTTCCCTCTGCGCAGAGCTGCAGGAAGCGCTCCGGATGCCCGCTGGAATGCTCGGGACCCATGCCCTCGTACCCATGGGGAAGGAGGATCACCAGGTCGTTTTCGATGTTCCATTTCGACCTGCCGGCGATGATGTAGTTGTCGATGACTACCTGGGCCCCGTTGACGAAGTCGCCGTACTGGGCTTCCCATATGACCAGGGCGTCCCTGCGGGCGGTAGCGTATCCGTATTCGAATGCCAGCACGGAATATTCCGACAGGGGGCTGTCGTAAAAAGACGGCTCCGCCTGTTCGGATGCGAGGTTGGCCAGCGGAATATAGTGGCAGCAGCCCTCCTTTTCCTTCTCCCACCACACCAGGTGGCGCTGTGAAAAGGTGCCCCGCTCGCTGTCCTGGCCGCTCAGCCTGACCGGCACTCCCTCGAGGAGGAGCGAGCCGAACGCCAGTGACTCTGCCATTCCCCAGTCCACGAGCTTTTGTTCGCTGAATTTCTTGTAGTTGTTTTCTATGATTTTCTTCAGGCGCGGATGCATTTCAAAATCGGGGGGAGGCGTCGTTATTTTTTTTGCCGTATCGAGGAGCAGCCGCTCCGACACCGCGGTAGGGGCCTCTTTCTTCTCGGTGCGTTCCTCCTCGTGTGGTTTCCCCCGTGGTTCGCCCGTTTCGCCTTTTTCGCTCCGCTCCTGCTTGAGCGCGGTAGAAAGCGATTGGTTAAATCCGTTGCGCATCTCCTCTGCTTCATCCTCCGTGATGACGCCCTCCCCGATGCATTTCTTCAGATACAGGGAGGCGGTGCTTTCGTGGTCCCTGATGAGGGCATACATGTGCGGCTGGGTGTACGAAGGTTCGTCCCCCTCGTTGTGGCCGAAGCGCCGGAAGCAGTATATGTCCACCACGACATCACGGTGGAACGCCTGCCTGTATTCCATCGCGAGCTTTATCACGTGCAGCACCGCTTCGGGCTCGTCGCCGTTTACGTGAAATATGGGCACCGGCATCATCCTGGCGATGTCGGTGGGGTTAAGTCCCGAGCGCCCCTCCTCAACCGAGGTGGTGAACCCGATCTGATTGTTGATCACGATATGGATGGTCCCGCCCGTGGTGTAGCCCGCCAGCTGCGAGAGGTTGAAGGTCTCCGCCACGACTCCCTGGGCGGAAAAGGAGGCGTCGCCGTGCAGGATCACCGGCAGTATTTTTTTTCTTTCCGCATCGCCCCTGAGGTCCTGCAGCCCCCGCGCGTCTCCCTCCACCACCGGATCCACCGATTCCAGATGGCTGGAGTTCGGCATCAACGTGATATTGACCGAGGTGCCGTCGTCGTTCACGTGCCTGGTGCAGTATCCGATGTGATACCGCACGTCGCCGCTGCCTCCGTACATTCCGGGCTCGAAGTTTTCTTCAAAGCGGTAAAAGATATCCTCAGGGGAAAGGTTCAATATCGCGTAGAGTATGGAAAGCCTTCCCCGGTGGCTCGTACCCATGACGATCTCATCGATCTGGTGGGTGCGGGCGCTGTCCACCAGGTAGTGGAGCGCCGGGATGACCACGTCGGCCCCCTGGATGGAAAACCTTGTCTGTCCCAGAAACGTCCGGTGGAGGATGTTTTCCAGGGCGTCGCTTTTCATGAGATCGCTTATGTTTATTTTCTTCCGTTCCCGGGAAAACGGTGTGGCGTTTCTGCTGGTCTCCATCCGGTCGATGAGCCATTCGCGGATCTTCTTGTTCTGTATGTGAAGAAATTCCACGCCCACGTGGGAGCAGTAGGTCCGCCTGAAACGCTCCAGTATTTCGCGGAGGGGGAGGGTGCCCCCGATGGATTTTCCGCCGAAGAACTCGGTGTCGAGGTCCGCATCGGAAAGCCCGAACTCATCGGGGGAAAGCCTGTGGTATGATTGCTCCTGGAATTCGGCCAGGCGGGTAAATTCCTTGTTGTAGGTTTCGCCGAGCGGGTTCAGTTCCGCGTACAAATAGCCGATATCCCGGTAGGCCCAGACCAGGCTGTCCACGCGGCTCTGTTTGAACACCCGTCCGTCCGCCGGGGAGGCGGCCGGGGCGGCGCGCTTTTGGACGGCCGCGAAACGCTCCGGCCTGTTGTCCAGTATCAGACCGATGTCGCGCTCGCCGGTGATGAGCTCTTCAATGATGTCGAAGTTGTTATTGAACATTACGTATTCCTTGTGACCCCGCTTCGCCTCTCGTCCGCAGCCCGGGATGCGTCCGGTCCTGATCCGCGCTCTCCCTGATGAGGGTACGGGAATGGCGCATGATTATTCCCCGCGCAGCGCATCCGGGATCTGGTCGGGCCGGTCAACCACGGGCACGCCGATATCCCGGAAGGCCTTCACCTTTCCCCCGGCGGTCCCCTTTGAGCCCGAGATGATCGCGCCCGCGTGCCCCATTTGTTTCCCCGGCGGGGCGGTGCGGCCTGAAATGAAGACCGCCGTCTTTTTGGAAAACGATCTGCTCATGTATTCGGCGGCTTCCTCCTCCGCTTCCCCCCCGATCTCTCCGATCAGGACGACGCCGTCCGTGCCCCCGTCCTTTTCGAACATTCCCAGAAGCTCGGTGAAGCCCGTTCCCACGATCGGATCGCCGCCGATGCCGATGCAGGTGGACTGTCCCATGCCGCTGCGGGTAAGGTTGTAGACCACCTCGTAGGTGAGGGTGCCGCTCCGGGAGATGACACCGATGGAGCCTTGCCGGTGTATCTGCGCGGGCATGATCCCCACCTTGCTTTTGCCGGGAGATATGAGGCCGGGACAGTTCGGGCCGATGAGGACCTTGCGCTTTTCTTTGACGTAATAATAATTTTCTATCATCTCCTGAACCGGTATCCCTTCGGTGATGCACACGATCAGCCCGACGGAAGTGTCGGCCGCCTCGCGTATGGCAGCCGAGGCGAATTTCGCGGGAACGAAGATGATGGAGGCGTTCCCGCCCGTCTCCCGGACCGCCTCGTCCATGCGGTTGAACACCGGAATGGAGCCCGCCTTCCTGCCGCCTTTGCCCGGGGTAACCCCGGCGACCACGCGGGTGCCGTATTCCTGCATGGCGGCCGCGTGAAAGGAGCCGTCCCTTCCGGTAATCCCCTGCACGATCACTTTTGTGTTCTCGTCGATCAGTATGCTCATGCTCCTTTGTCCTGTCCCTGTTTTCGGGCCGCTTCGATCACCTTTTTGACCGCCTCGGAAAGGTCGTTGTAGGCGTGGAACCCCTCGCGCGTCAACATCTCCCGCGCCTGCGTATCGTTGGTGCCGATCAGGCGGATTACGAAGGGAACCCGTATATCGATGCTTTTCCGCGCCAGCAGAATGCCCTTTGCGATGTCGTCGCACCGGGTGATGCCCCCGAAGATATTCATGAGGATCGCCCTTATCTTGCGGTTGCGCATGAGTATGGTGAGGGCGTCTACCACCTTCTGGGGGTTGGAGCTCCCTCCGACATCGAGAAAATTGGCGGGATCAGCGCCGAAGTGCTTTATCAGGTCCATGGTGGCCATGGCAAGTCCCGCGCCGTTTACCATGCAACCGATGCTGCCGTCGAGGCTCACGAAGCTCAGTCCCGCGCTGCGGGCGTCGATCTCGTCCCTGCTGTGCTCTTCCGGATTCTGCAGCCCTTCCAGCTCGGGATGCTTTATGAGTGCGTTGTCGTCTATGATGATTTTCGCGTCGATCGCCATGAGACGGCCGCTTCGGGTGAGTACAAGCGGGTTTACCTCCACCAGGGAGCAGTCCTTTTCACTGAAGAGCCGGTACATGCCTTCAATGATGGAAACGGCCTGATCGAGGAGCTCTTTTTTTCCAAATGAGGCCTTCAGCTCCTTCCTGAGGAGGCGCCCGTCTATTCCGCTGAAGGGATCGATGGGGATATGCCGTATTGTTTCGGGTGAGGACGCGGCCGTCTCCTCGATTTCTATTCCACCCGCGGCGCTGAATACGCATTCGGCCCTCTTGGCGCCGCGGTTCACCACCACGCTTACATAGAATTCCCGCTCGATGTCGACCGCCTCGGTCACCAGCAGCATTTTGACCGGCAGACCATGAATGGTCATCGCGAGGATTGTTCCCGCGACGCTCCGGGCCTCCTCAGGGGATTGCACGACCTTCACGCCTCCCGCCTTGCCCCTTCCTCCCGCGAGCACCTGCGCCTTGATTACGGCGTTTCCGCCCAGCCGTTCGGCGATGCGGAAGGCTTCATCAGGGTCCCGGGCGAGCCCGCCGTGCGGAACCGGTAACCCGTATTCGGCGAGCAATGTGCCTGATTGATATTCATATAATTTCATCGTGCTTCTCTAATTGTGGTCACCTTTAATATGCCCCAAGGAAACAACCGCAGAAGATTTTCAGGAAGTTTCCTTATATAATAATACAAAAAAAAATTTCGTTTTCCACGAAAAATTACGGCCGCTCGCTGCAGAAGTCCGGAAGGACTGATCCGCAGCGGTCTCTGCAACGGCGTGGTTATGCGACAAGTCTTTAAATCATGTTTGGCTTCACAAATTATTCGAATGCCGGCTATGCTTCTTTGTATTTTTTGATTTCCCTTTTCGTCATATTGATGTTCTTCGTGACCTTGATCTCCCGCGGGCACACCATGGTGCAGTTGAAGTGGTTTTCGCACGGCCATACCCCGTTCTCATGGTCCAGCACCTGAAGCCTCTCCTTCAGGCCGTTGTCCCTGCTGTCGAAGATGAATCGCGCCGCGTTGACCACCGCGGCGGGCCCGATAAACGCCGGGTTTTTCTCCTGCACAACCGGACATGACGAATAGCAGGCGGCGCACAGAATGCAATTGGTGGCGTCGTCGAAGCGGGCGCGCTCCTCAGGCGACTGTATGCGCTCCTTCTCTCCGGCCGGCTCGTCCTGTATCAGATAGGGCTTTACCGCGCGGTAGGTTTCGAAGAACCTGCTCTGATCGACCATAAGGTCCTTCTCCACGGGCAGGCACCTCAGGGGCTCCACCGTGATCACCGTATTATTGTCGTTGATCACGTCTTTTATCAATGTCTTGCACGCCAGCCTCTCGGTGCCGTTGACCACCATGGCGTCGGAGCCGCATACCCCGTGGGCGCAGCTCTTTCTGAGGCCGACCGACCCGTCGATGTTGGCGACCACGAACATCAGCGCGTCCAGGAGCCTGTCGTTCGGCTCGGCCTCCACCTCGAATTCCTGGAAGTAGGGCTTTTTGTCCTTTTCTTTGTTGAAACGCTGGATCTTTAACGTTATTTTCATGATTACTCCTTGTGTGCCCTTCACCCCGTCCCTGTAGGGAACGGTCGCCCCTGTAGGGAACGGTCGCCCCTGTAGGGAACGGTCGCGACCGTTCCCTACAGGGGATTATCAATACGCCCGCGGCTTGGGTTTATACAAAGATATGTCCACGTCCCGATATGCGATTCTGTGCTTTCCGGCCTCGAGCCATATGAGGCTGTGCTTAAGCCATTTCTCGTCGTTCCTTTCGGGAAAATCCACCCGTGAATGGGCGCCGCGGGTCTCCGTCCTGTTTCCGGCGGCGACCGCCGTCACATACGCAATGTCCAGCAGGTTTTCCAGCTCGAGGATCTCGATCAGCTCGGTATTAAACCTTTTGTTCGTGTCCTGAACGCGGACCCCGGTAAATTCCTCTCTGAGCCCCCGGATGCCCTCGATCGCATTTTTTATACCCGCGTCGTTACGGTATACGCCCACCTTTTCCATCATGATATTCTGCATTTCCGTCGTCATTTCACCCTTGGGTCTTCCCTTCCTGCCGGTGATGAGGGCGCTGACTCTGGCTTTTGCCTTCTCTTCGGGCGATGACGGGAGCGTGCCCCAATCCGCCTCCTTGACATACCGCGAAACCTCACCTCCGGCCTTTTTGCCGTACACGACCAGGTCCAGGAGGCTGTTGGTGCCCAGCCGGTTTGCGCCGTGCACGGATATGCAGGCGCATTCCCCCGCGGCATACAGCCCCTCGTACGCCTCGCCTTTTTCGTTGCGGATCACGCGGCCCGACGTATCGGTGGGAATCCCGCCCATTGCATAGTGGGCCGTGGGCTGAACCGGTATCGGCTTTTCCGCCGGATCGATCCCCAGGTAGGTACGGCAGAAGCCGGCTATGTCGGGCAGCTTCTTCTCTATCACCTCTTTCCCTATCCGGGTGGCGTCGAGATACACGTAGTCGTCTATTTTTTTATCACCCCGTATGCCGTTACCCTTCTGGATCTCGGTGATGATGGCGCGACTTACCATGTCTCTGGGCGCCAGGTCCAGCATCGTGGGCGCGTATTCCTCCATGAACCGCTCTCCCTTCCGGTTGAGGAGCATTCCGCCTTCCCCCCGCACCCCCTCGGTGATCAGTATGCCCATTCCGTATATCCCGGTGGGATGAAACTGGAAGAACTCCATGTCCTGGAGCGGGACGCCCGCGCGGGCGAGCGAGGCAGGGCCGTCGCCCGTGTTGGCGTAGGCGTTGGAGGTGGTCCTGAATATCCTGCCGAACCCGCCTGTGGCAAACAGGACGGCCTTCGCATGAAACACGTGTATCTCGCCGGTGGCCAGCTCCATCGCCACGATGCCGTTGCATTTATTTCCGTCGATGAGCACCTCCAGAAGGAAAAACTCGTCGAAAAAGGCGACCTCGTTCTTGATGCATTGCTGGTACAGAGTCTGAAGGATCATATGGCCGGTGCGGTCAGCCGCATAGCAGGAACGCCTCACCGGCGCCTCGCCGAAGTTCCTGGTGTGGCCGCCGAAGCGGCGCTGGTCGATTTTTCCCTCTTTGGTTCGGCTGAAGGGAAGCCCCAGGTTTTCAAGGTGATACACTGCCTGGATCGCCTCCTCGGCCAGAATCCGGGCCGCCTTCTGGTCGGTCAGGTAGTCGCCCCCTTTTATGGTGTCGAACTCGTGCCACTCCGGCTTGTCTTCCTCGATGTTACCCAGGGCCGCGCCGATTCCCCCCTGCGCCGCACCGGTATGGCTGCGCACCGGATAAAGCTTTGAAATCACGGCCGTTGTGGCGGTCCTGCTGGCCTCGAGGGCCGTATACAGCCCTGCTCCGCCCGCTCCCACGATCACCGCTTCATATTGATGTTTCATGTTCGTCCCCCTCCGGGAGAATAGAAGCTCTCCAGCATGGTGACGCCCTCCTGCACTGCTTTTGCGGACGCGTCGAGGGCCTTTTTTTCCTCGGGCGTGAGGTCTATTTCGATTATTTTCTCGACCCCGTTCCTTCCGAGCAGCACCGGCACGCCCAAAAATATATTATGATATCCGAACTCCCCGCGCAGAAAGGCGCTTGCCGCCAGCAGGCGTTTTTCGTCCTTGATGACCGCCTCGACCATTTTGGCGACGGACGCTCCGGGAGCGTAGAACGCGCTTCCGGTTTTAAGATATTTCACGATCTCCCCGCCGCCGGTGCGGGTGCGCTGGATCATCTCTTCGATCGTGGCGTCGTCAAGAAACTGCGTCACGGGAATTCCTCCCACTGAGGTGTGGTTTTTCAAGGGCACCATTTCGTCCCCGTGGCCGCCCAGTACCATCGCCATCACGTCCCCGGGCCATACGCCCAATTTGTCGGCGATGAAGTACCTGAAGCGCGTTGAATCGAGCGCGCCCGCCATGCCCATGACCCTCTTCAGGGCGAACCCGGTCTCCCTGAGCACCACCATGGCGATCACGTCAAGCGGGTTGGTGACCACGATCACCACCGCATCCGGGCAATAGCGGGCGATCATCTGAGACACTCCCTTGGCGATCGACACGTTTGTTTTCAGCAGGTCCATGCGGTCCATGCCCGGCTTGCGCGCGACCCCCGCGGTGACGACCACCACGTCAGAATCCCGGATCAGGCTGTAATCGCTGGTGCCCGTGATATTGATGTGATAGCTTCGCAGCGTGGCGGAATGAAGGAAATCCTTGGCTTTCTTATCCGCCAGCCCCTCGGTGATGTCCAGCATGACGATATCCGCGATATTCTTCTCCGCGATGTAGTAGACCGCGGTGGCCCCCACGTGGCCGGCCCCGATTACGCTCACTTTTTTCATGGCTTTGCACCCTTTATGAAATCTTTGACCGCTTCTCCTGATTTTTTCAAGGCTTTCTGCTGCGCCCCGGTCAGAACGGGGGTAAGCACCTTCTCCACCCCGTTTTTCCCGATCATGCAGGGAAGCGACAGGGCGGCCGAGGTTATGCCGTATTCTCCCTGCAGCTCCACGGTCACTGACAGAATCCTCTTCAGATCCATATGGATCGAATCCACCACCTCGGCGGCCGCGGCCGAGGGCGTGTAGTAGGTCCCGGGGCATTCTGCGAGCTCCGCCATGAGATCGCCCGCCTCCCGTATCTCATTCGTCAACACCTTGATTATATCTTCCTCCATGACCATGGAAAGGGGCACTCCCGATATCCTGGTATATTCGGGCACAACGATCATGTCGCTCGTATGCCGTCCGATTACCATCGTGGTGATGTTTTCCGGTGATATTGAAAGCTCCTTTGAAATTGCGGATTTGAACCTGGCGGAGTTGAGTATGCCCCCCAGGCCGAGCAGCCTGTTGCGGGGGAGCTTGTACCTCTGCGCGATCATCGTGGTGATAAGGTCCACCGGCTCGGTCGCCACGA
This sequence comes from uncultured Leptospirales bacterium, assembly GCA_964529965.1. GTDB lineage: Bacteria > Spirochaetota > UBA4802 > UBA4802 > UBA5550 > RBG-16-49-21. The sequence goes on from CAZHAD010000069.1 coordinate 13,081, forward strand.
TCATGATGCTTTCAGGCGCGATGCGCATGACCTGTTCGACGATTGTGGAGACCGGCCCCCAGTTGCTGTTGAAAAGGCTTTCACTCTTCGCCCCGATCGAGCACGCGCTTCCCGCGGCGATGATGACCGATTCGGAATCCCTGATCTCCCCGATGTCCTCGATGCTGGTAATGCGGTTGCGGTATTTGCGAAGGGGCGAGGCCTCCATCATGTCCAGCGCCTTGCCCAAGGAAATACCTTCCTGGATATCGTAGAGGCATACATTGGTGATCCCCCTTTCGGCGATGAAAAAGGCGGTGTTCGCACCCACGTTGCCGCTGCCAATAATGCTGACCTTTTCCATATCATCCCTGCCGTGCGAAATTTAAGATGCCGCCCGCCACGAGAATCTGGCGGTGACGGTCGGAAACGTCCAGAAGCGTAAGTATTTTTTTTCCGTTCACCTCGACCGGAATTTCGGTCGCGCCCTGTTCGATGAGCTTTCTGACGCCGGGAATGACGATAGTGTCGCCTTGTTTGACGGCGTCGTAATCGGCCTTGTTCTTGAAGATCAGGGGAATAATGCCGAAGTTGATGAGGTTAGACTTGTGGATCCGGGCGATGCTCTTGACGATCTTGGCCCGCACCCCCAGGTAGCGGGGCGCCAGCGCCGCATGCTCCCGCGACGATCCCTGGCCGTAATTTTCGCCGCCGATCACGACCCCGTTTCCCTTCTCTTTTGCGCGTTTCGCAAAGTTTTCGTCCACGATGTCGAACACGTACCCGCTGATGGCGGGAATATTGCTCCGGTACGGGAGCACGCGGTTGCCCGCGGGCATGATGATGTCGGTGCTGATGTTGTCGCCGACTTTCAAAAGGATCTCGGCTTTGAGGTCGTCTTCCAGCTCGTTGAATATCGGAAATTCCTTTATGTTGGGCCCCTTGATCACCTCCACCGATGAAGGATCCCCGGCGGGCTGGATGAACCATGACATGCTATGGATGAATTTTTTCGGGTATTCGATCACCGGATATTTTTTCATGGTGCGGGGGTCCGTGATCCTGCCGGTCAGTGCGGATGCGGCCGCCGTTTCCGGCGAGCAGAGATACACCGCATCGTCCTTTGTGCCGCTGCGGCCCTTGAAATTCCTGGGGAATGTCCGAAGCGAATTGGTGCCGGTCGCCGGTGCCTGGCCCATGCCGATGCATCCCAGGCAGCCGGGCTCGTGAACGCGTGCACCCGCCTCGAGCAGGCGCTGAAGCCCGCCGGCCGCAAGCACGTTGTCCAGGGTCTCGCGGCTTCCCGTGTTGATCTCGAAGCTCACCTGTGGGTGCTTCAGCTTGCCCTCGACCATCTTGGCCGCGATCATGAAGTCCCTGTAATCGCCGTTGCAGGAGGAGCCGATTATGACCTGATGCACGGGCACGTCGGCGAGCTCGCGCGCAGGCTTGACATTGTCCGGATTGCTGGGGCAGGCCACCATCGGCTCGATTTCGTCTAATTTAATCTCGGTGACCTCGTCGTATTCCGCGTTTTTATCCGCGGCGAGAGGCCTGAAATCGGATTCCCGGTCGCTTCTCTTCAAAAAATCGCGCGTGATTTCGTCGGAAGGGAATATGCAGGCGGTGAACCCCATGTCGACCGCCATGTTCGCCACGGTGGCGCGCGCCGCCATGTCCATGTTTTTCAGGCCCGGGCCGAAGAACTCCATGATCTTTCCGATGCCCGACTTTGCGGTATAGTCGCCAAGGAGCTTCAGGATCAGGTCCTTGCCGGACACGAACGGCTGGAACTTCCCTTCAACATGCATGCCCCAGATAACAGGCGTGTTTATGTGATAGGGCCTTCCCGCCATGGCCAAGGCGACCTCGATGCCCCCCGACCCCATGGCGAGCATCCCGAGGCAACCTCCGGTGGTCGTGTGGCTGTCCGAGCCGATGAGGGTCTTCCCGGGAACGCCGAAGCGCTGGCGGTGCACGTGGTGTGAAACGCCGTTTCCGGCGGGGGAGAAGATCACTCCGTATTTCGACGCGGCCGATTGGAGAAAGCGATGGTCATCCGCGTTCCTGAAATCTGTTTGAATGATATTGTGATCGACGTAGCTCACCGCCAGCTCGATGTTCACGCGCTTCATGCCGAGCGACTCGAACTCCAGGTACACCAGGGTGCCGGTGGCGTCCTGGGTCAGGGACTGATCGATGCGAATGCCGATCTCCCTTCCGGGAGCAAGCTCGCCTTCGAGCAGGTGGTCTTTCAATATTTTTTCGGCTATGGTACCTTTCATGCAAACCTCCGAGTGCGAACGTTTATGTATGTTAAAGCGTGCCGTCATGTAACGGCTGGCGACGGGCCGCTACACCATCTTTCCCGGATCGAGCAGCTCGTCGATGTTCCCATTAATCGTAATTTTCAGTTCTGTCAATACTTCCTTTATGGTTTTATTTTCTTTAAAGGCTTTTTGCGCGATCTCCGAGCACCGGTCGTAGCCCAGATAAGGGCTCAGGTTGGTGACGGTCATGAGCATTCTTGCCAGATGTGAGGCCAGCTGCTCCTTGTTTGCCTTCAGATCCACGAGGCATTTTTCCACAAACGAAGATACCCCGTTGCTCAATATCTCGATTGAATCGAGCAGGTTATAGATCATCACCGGCTTGCACATGTTCAGGTCCAGAATGCTGCCGTAGGCCTCGGCCATGGATACCGCGGCGTCGTTCCCCAGGGCCTGAATGCAGACCTGGATGAGCGCCTCCGACTGGGTCGGATTGATTTTGCCCGGCATTATGGATGATCCAGGCTCGTTTGCGGGCAGGATAAGCTCGAAGAGCCCGGCCCTTGGTCCGCTTCCCATCCAGCGGATGTCGTTGGCCATCTTCATGAGCGAGAGGGCGAGCTGCCGCACCGCCGCGCTCATGCCCGCGATTGAATTGTGCGAGGAGATTCCCTCCGCCTTGACCGGGTTGGGCTCCAGGGGAAACCCGGTTATGTCGGAAAGCTTTTCTACCGAGAGCCTGTCGAAGCCCTGAGGGGCGTTGATCCCGGTTCCCACGGCGGTACCGCCCAGCGGAATCATCATGAGCTCATCGCAGGCGCGCTCAATGCGGGAGACGCCGGCTTCGACTTGGCGCCGGTAAACTTGGAACTCCATTGACAGGGGAATGGGGACCGCGTCCTGAAGGTGCGTCCTTCCGACCTTTACTATACCCTCGAATTCCTCTATCTTGGCCACGAGCGCATTGTGAAGTTTTTCCAGTGCGGGAATCAGCTTTTCCTTCGCCAGATGCAGGGTTGAAATATGCATCGCGGTGGGTATTACATCATTTGACGACTGGCCGCTGTTGACATGGTCGTTGGGGTGCACGGGCTGTTTTTTCCCCATGGGAAAACCGAGAATCTCGTTCGCGCGGTTCGCCAGCACCTCGTTCATATTCATGTTGGTCTGTGTGCCGGAGCCGGTCTGGTACACGTCAACGGGAAACTGGTCGAGGAAGCGGCCCTGTTCGTGCAATTCCTTTATCGCCTGAAGCAGGGCGTTTCCCTTTTCCTGATCAATGATTCCAAGCTCCATATTGACGAGCAGGCACGCCTTTTTTATTTCGGCAAGCGACGTAAGGAACACCGCGGGGAACCTCTTGTCGCTTATCCTGAAATTCTGGACCGCACGAAAGGTGTTCACCCCCCAGTATACCTCGGCGGGGACCTCCACTTCGCCCAATACGTCCTTTTCCTTACGGGTTTTCCGGCTCATCGCTCGCCAACTCCGTTGTTTCGTAACGTTAAATGTCCGCAGGCCATTGTTTTAACTTTGAAACAAAAATTGTCATTCAATTTAACGTCCCGCCTCACCCTTCGGCACACGAAAAAAGGATGGGTTAAGCGCGTGACGAATTTAATATATGATGCAATTCAGCGAATAACAATGATATTAAATGAAAATATATCAAACAAACCATAATCAGAAAATAGCTATGTCGGTCATCAGGATATAGCGGAATCAGTGATGCGGGGATTCCAGTTGGTTTAAAATATATCGTTTCCTATCAAGGAGACCCTCGGATCGTTGATACCCTTAAAAGAGTTTTTGACCTCGTCGACATGGAAAGGTAAAGTCCCTTCCGCATCAAGCAGCATATCCCCTTCAGGCAGGAGGACGACCCGGCCCACGCACCCCTTGTCCACGTGAACAGAAATGCCCGCGCCGTCCCTTTTGAACTCAGCATCAAATGGAGGAGTCGCCCCGTATCTCCATTCCCATGAGGCATATTTTTCATACAAGGCGGAAATCGCTGCCGTTTCGCATAGGTCGCAAATCTCTTTTTTCTGGAAGCGGTACCCGAATTCCCTCTCGCACTCGTGACGGAGCGAGCCCGCCGCGCCCTCGACGGAAATGGCCGGACTGATCATGCTCAGGTTGATCATTTCAGAATGCTCGGAAAGGGTTCCCCGTTGCCGTGCTATGTGTACTCGTCCCTGCAGCGCGCGCATCATATCCAGATCGGTGCTGATGAGAAGGGTGCCGTGATGGAGGGCCCGCCCGTGACGATAGGCAAACGCGCTGCCGGAGAATTTTTTTCCGGACACGAACAGCCCTTTACGTTTGCCGATTGTTGAATCGATTTCGAATTCGAGGAGGCTTTTGCTCACGGCCCGCAGCTGCCGGCCCGCGTCAAATAGCCTTTGGTCCGCGATGAATGAGAAGTTCAGGTTTCCGCGGTCAAGATATACCGCTCCCCCGCCGCTTATCCGGCGCGCGAGCGCGATGTTGTTCAGCATCATGAAAGCGGCATCGGTCTCCTTCCACGGGTTCTGGTGCCGTCCTATCGCCACCGCGTTGTCGCCTTGCCAGAGGAACAGGAGAAGGGTGTTTTCCTGAAGATGGTCCAGCATGTATTCCTCAACCGCAAGGTTATACAACGGGTCGAAGTTCCTGCTGCGGAGGTAGTACGCGTTCATA
>CAZHAD010000070.1:0-8016 GCA_964529965.1 uncultured Leptospirales bacterium
TTTTAGAATTAAACGTCTCATGCATGCCGGATTTATGATGAAAGAAGCCGGAGCTCGTATAATTTCGCGGTTATGAGGTTCAATATAACAATTAAAGGGGGCAATCGTATGGCGTTTTGTATAATGTCACAACAATCTGACAACCCGCGGGGCATATCCGTAAGATCGCCGGGCTTTTTCCGTCTTGTTCTCGTTCTGCTTCCACTTCTCGTTTTCGCGCAATGTTTTCAGGTGAGCCAGGTGCTTGATTGGAAGGACGATGGATCAATGGATGTCAGATGGGCCTTCCGCTTTTCAAAAGCCCTCGAGCAGGTACAGAGCGGAAAGCAGCAGGACTCGAAAAACGGCGAAAACCTTTCCGCCCAGGTGGAAAAGGCGAAAAAAGAGATACCCGCCAAGCTTGCAAACCTGGTAAAGGATCTTTCACTTAAAAAGATCAATACGGAATTTGATTCAGGCTTAGAGCTTTCCTTTCATGTTGATAATTATGAAAAATTTCCCTTCAATAAAATTAAAAAAGAGGATTTTCCCCTGATCCCGCAATATTTTCCGGGGAAAAAGCAGGTCGTATTTTATTTTGAGCCGATGAAAAAGGCCGACGGCAGGAAAAAAGACGTTTCCGCTAAAAAAGGAAACAAGCGCGTCCCGGCGAAGAAAGACGGTGGCGCTGGCTCCGTCGATCAGCCTGACCAGGGAGACCAGATGGCGGCCATGGGGAAGCAGATAACCCAGCTTTTTCTCTATTCGGTACGGTACCAGATATTCCTGGGAAAGAGATTCAATCCTGAAAGGATATACATAAAAAAGAAGGATGGGGAGAAGCAGATCGAGATGCAAAAGATATTCGATGCGGTAATGATCGATCTTCCCCTGTTCGCCATGTACGGTGAAAAGGAAGAGCCGTTCCAGATCGTCGTGCAGATGAAATGATCTGCACGCGCGTGATTAATCAGCGAGGATGCGGAAGGAACCGGAGCGCAGGAAATCGAGCAAAGGCCGGTCTTCATCCGGCCGGGCCTTTTCCAGCGCCTGCGCCATGAAGTACGCGTCGCTCTCGTACACGATCTGATTTTTCTTTTCGATGTAGCCCCCTTCCCACTCGAACATCTCCCGCGCCGTTTGCAGCAACAGCCAAAGGTTGTACTCATACCCATACATGAAATCCCATTCCTCGTCCACCTGAAAGGCGAAGTCGTAACGCGTACCCTCTTCCTCCCATCCGTTCTCCCCGGCCAGCGCAAGAAGCTTGAGCCATGGTTCGTCATCAATGATGAGCGTCTTCCCGGATGACAGATTTTGGAATGTATACGCCACGCTTCTTTGTATGGTTACTCTTAATTTTGTCAAAAAAAATATTGTGTGATATTGAACGCCGGATAAGCGGGTGTGCCTTCTTACGGGATTTGCATTTAAAAATTTACTTGCCTGACAACAGAGGGCCACGTATTGCAGCACGTAATGCGATTTAAGTCTTGACTTTGCGGTATATCATGGGATAAAAGTTATCATTGGTAAAATGTGGATTTAAGAGGAACAAGCCATGGATTATAAAAATATGACCGCGCCGTGCGGGCTCGACTGCTTTAATTGTCCCCTTAACAAGGCGTTGACCGATGATGCATTGAGGAGAAAGATTTCAGAAGGCAGGAACGTCGAATACGAGAAGGCCGTATGTAAAGGCTGCAGGAACGAAAACGGGACCATTGGCTTTCTGAACATGACCGAGCCGTGCGGAGTGTTTGAATGCATAACCGTGCAGGGAATCGATTTCTGCCACCAATGTCAGGACTTTCCATGCGATCGGCTCCATCCCTACGCCGACATGGCCCAGATGGTGCCGCACAACACCAAGGTCTTCAATCTTTGTCTTATCAAGAGGATGGGCCTTGAACAGTGGGCCCGTGAAAAGGCGAAGGACGTGAAGCACACCTATTTCACAGGGAAATGGAAGCTCTGAGGTTTTATGCGTATATAAATTCGTTCTACAGAATTATGGATAATCTGCCGACAATTAATCGCAATTCTCTTTCTGATAATCTGATGTCATCATGAAAAAGCTCTTCCTCGTTTCATTCATCCTTATACTGCTTGCGTATGCGCCTGCATCAGCGGTTGTGCTGACATGGGATATCCCGAAAAATGAGCGGATGGAGATGATCCGCAATGCCCTGGTCAGGTTCCTCGTGAACGATAAAATGCAAAATATATACGAAGAGCGTAATATCATCGATCTCACCTGTTATGAAAAGAAAAATCAGGAGAACAGCGTCAGGGGTACGTTCTCGGTGTACCGGAGGGGATCCCCTGACGAGGTGTTCCGCCTTGAAAAACAATACAAGTCGGATTTCTCAATTGACCGCCTTGGCCGCTATCGCGTGCCGAAGAACCTGTTCATCCCCAATCTGCGGCACATACCCACGTTCCCGGGCCGTGATGTCGCACGGAACGACCGGTGGACCGCTGACGCCGAGCTGGTGCTCGACACCTTCTCAATTCCCTTCAAGCTCGTTTTTCCGGTGCAATACCGGCTTGCGGATATACGGAAAAAGGACGGAGCGGATATCGCGGTCATCAATTACAATTTTGTAATCAATATGGACCTTGCCGGCAAGAAATATCCGAAGGATTTTCCCCTGAAAATTCTGGGGAAAGACGAGGGAATCATCTATTGGGACGTCGCGCACAAGATGCCGGTCAGGATGAATGAAAAATACCGAATCATATTTTACATCTCGGCCGGCGGCGACAAAATTGCGACAGATGAGAACCAAATGTATTTCGATACCAGGGTCAGGGTGTATGCACCCGTAAGTCCGGAGCAGAAGGAACAGGCCCAAAAGGAGCTCAAGAAGGAGGTCCCTAAGGGCGTTGACGTGGATTCGGACTCACGCGGGCTTGCGATCCGGCTAGGGGACGTGCTGTTTGATTTCGATTCATCGAACCTGAAAAGCGAGAGCCGGAAGAAGCTGGATACAATCGTGGACGTGTTGAAAAAGAGGTACCCTGACCGGGAGATCATCGTGGAAGGCCATACGGACAACATCGGGGAGCCGCAGTATAATGACCGGCTTTCCGAAAGCCGGGCCCGCACCGTGGCAGAATACCTTAAATCAAAAGCGATCACTGACAAGCTTTCCTACCGGGGATTCGGGTCCGGCCGCCCCCTCGCTGACAACGCCACCAAGGGGGGAAGGCAAAAAAACCGCAGGGTCGAGATCATCATCAAGCTGCAGTAACAATCGTCTACAAAATAAAAAAAGACACATTCACCTCATTATGTACAGGACCATTCTACCATCTGTCCGGTCCATCCTTAATCCGGGGGATATGGTCATGCAGGCCTCGGCTGGAATGACATGAAAGAAAAATATAATAAATAACCATTGAATAACCGTGCAGTTTTTGGTTGACATCCGGCACTCTATAAAATATGAAGATGAGCGGCTTGAAAAAATAAAGGCCTTGTAATCCCTTTCCCTCATTCATTAAAACTTGCATCATGAAAGGAGATGCGTATGAAAGTGTTAAAGCTTATTGCGGCGTCAATATGCACGATAGTATTCTGTGCGCTCGGGGCGCAGGCGCGTTCGATAACCTTCGGGGTTCCCCTCCCCCTGACCGGTACGAATGCGAAATTCGGAGAAATAGAAAAAAAATCGTACGAGATAGCCCGTGATGAAATAAACGCCAGGGGTGGCATCAGGGGCATGAAGATCGTCCTTACGTTCGAGGATTCACAGGGTAAGCCCGAAATTTCCCGTTCCATTATCGAGAGGCTGATCGACGTGAAAAAACAGCCGCTAGTATTCGGGGAATACAGCTCCTCATGCTCAAAGGCCATCGCAGCGGTGGCGGAGGAGAGAAATGTGCCCTACCTCGTGGTGACCGGTGCGGCGGACGACATCACACAGCAGCATTATAAATATGTGTTCCGCATGAACCCCTCGAACGCCTATTATGCTACCGGGTTCATGTCATTTCTTGAGCATGTCGTAAAGCCGAAGACGATGGCGATACTTTACGAAAGCTCCGATTTCGGTACCTCGGGCGCCGAGGACATGGTCAATCAGGCGCGCAGGGCCGGGATCAGGATACTGATCAAAGAGCAATATGAAAAGGGTGCGGTCGATTTCAAACCGATATTGTCGAAGGTGAAAGCGGCGCGGCCGGACGTGATCTACATGGTTTCCTACGTCATGGACGCGGCCCTGCTCATGAGGCAGATTAAAGAGCTCAGGATCGACGCCAAGCTCTTTGCGGGCGGCGCCGCGGGCTTCGCCATTCCCGAGTTCATCGACAATGCGAAAGACGCCTCTGAGTACGTGGTGACCGCGACCCTCTGGAGCCCCCAGGTGGCGTATCCAGGCTCAAAGCAGTTCGCCGAAAAGTATAAGAGAATGTATCAGGATTATCCCTCGTACCACGGTGCCGAGGCGTATTCCGCATTATACATCATTAAGAATGTGCTCACGAGGGCGAGGACATGGAAGCCGGGCGACATCCGCGCGGCGTTCAAGACGACCAACATGATGACCGCCTTCGGTCCCATCCGGTTCGTCGACAGGGCTGGATACACCAACCAGAACTTCATGGATACCCTGGTGATGCAGGTGATCAGGGGACAGCATGAGACCATCTGGCCGATCAAGTACGCCAGCGCAAAATATATATACCCCATACCGAAGTGGAAGAACAGAAGGTAGCCAGGGGTTGTGAATGGCGCAGCTTGAGCTCTTTTCCCAGACCCTGATATCCGGGTTTTTACTGGGGGGCCTCTACGCACTTATCGGATTGGGCATGGCCCTCATCATGGGAGTGATGCGGATTATCAACCTCGCCCATGGGGACATCATGATGGTGGCCATGTACATCGCGTACTGGCTATACGTCCTTTTGGGAATTGACCCGTATATATCCGTGTTCATCGCCGCGCCCGCCCTCTTTGTGTTCGGACTCGGAGCTCAGAAATACCTTCTCACCCCGGTCATGAAGGTCGATTCAATACTTCCCCATAACCAGGTGATCCTGACCGTCGGCATGGCGATGGTCCTGTCGAACCTCGCGACCGTATTCTTTACCGGCAACTACCGCTCGGTTCCGGTCAGCTACGCGTCGAGCGCATGGTATCTGACCGATATCTGGAAGGGCTCGCCTATCGAACTTTCCCTGTCGCTGCCCTGGACCCTGTCCTTCGTCATCGCGGTGGTCATCACCATAGCCCTGTGGATCTTCCTGGGCAAGACAGACATGGGGAAATCCATAAGGGCGACCGCACAGGACCTTGACGCCGCGCGCCTGATGGGCGTGAACGTCGACAGGATGCGTATGGTGACCTTCGGCCTCGGCTGCGCCCTCGTGGCCTGCGCCGGCTGCCTTTTCATCCCGATCTACTATCTCTACCCCTCGCTGGGCAAGCAGTTTACCAACATCGGGTTCGTTATCACGGTCATCGGCGGCATGGGATCGACAAACGGCGCGGTCATAGGGGGGCTCATTCTCGGCATCTTCGAATCCATGACCGCCACCTATATCGGAATGGGGTGGGCCCCGGTGGGGAGGTTCGCGATTTTCGTGCTCGCACTCGTGTTTCTGCCGGGGGGGATCGTTTCGATCTTCAGATGGAAGAAGGCACGCCGATGAAGAAGTTCATGCCCATCGTCGTTTTCGCGGTTTTGCTGGCCGTGCCCCTGTTCGGATTGAATTCCTATATCATGCACATACTGATACTCGTGCTCCTCTGGTCGGTCATCGGCATGGCCTGGAACATACTCGGCGGATACGCGGGCCAAGTTTCGTTCGGCCACGCCGCATTTTTCGGATTCGGGGCCTATACCGCAGGAATTCTCTACCAGCACCTCGGCATTTCTGCATGGTGGGGGCTTCCGGCCAGCATACTCGTCCTTACCGCGCTTTCCCTGGTCGTCGGATACATATGCCTGAGGCTCAGGGGCGCATATTTCGCGCTCGCGACCCTCGCCTTGGGAGAGATATGCAGGGTGAGCGCGGAAAACCTCGTTGATTTCACCCGGGGTAACCTGGGGATTCTCATACAGGAGAGGACCTGGGTCGAAAAAACCTGGTACTTTTACATCATACTCTTGATCGCCGCGGGCGCCTATCTCATTATAAAGGTGTTCATGGAGTCCAAGCCCGGATTCTATTTCATCGCCATTCGCGAGGACCAGGACGCGGCCGAGTCACTGGGTATAAACACCACCCTGTACAAAACGATCGCGCTATGCCTGAGCGGGATCCTGACCGGCATTGCCGGAGCTTTTTACATGAACTATATGGGATACATCGATCCCGAGACCGTGTTTCACCTGTACAACATATCCATTGTGACGGTCATGGTAGTCATGGTCGGGGGAGCGGCGACCTACTGGGGGCCGGTCATCGGCGCCGTGATCATGGTGTTCCTCGCGGAGATCATCCGCTCACTGCCCCATATCGGGGCGGCCCATCAGACGATATTCGGCGTAATACTCATACTCATCATTATGTTCCTGCCCAACGGGATCGTCGGCGATTACCGTAAAATACCGGGCCTGCTCGGGATCAAACGGCTGAAGAAGAAGGCGCAGCCATGAGCATTATGGAGATAAAAAACGTATCAAGGCAATTCGGCGGACTTGCGGCCTTGACCGACGTGTCCTTCCATCTGAGGGAAAGGGAGATTCTCGGCCTCATCGGGCCGAACGGGGCTGGCAAGACCACCATGTTCAACGTGATCAACGGCTTTTACGCGCCGACCAGGGGCGAGGTAAGTCTGAACGGGCGCAGGATATCAGGACTCAAGCCCCATGCGGTGTGCAGGCTCGGGATCGCCAGGACCTTTCAGGTAGTGAGGCCGCTCCAGAGGATGTCGGTGCTTGAGAACGTCATGGCCTCCGCGTTCATTAAAACGAATCGCAACGCGCGTGCGGAGGCGATCGCCCTCGAGGTGCTGGAGTTTACCGGCCTTCACGACGACCGGAACGTCCTGTCGAAGAGCCTGCCGCTCGGCAAAAGGAAGGGGCTCGAGATCGCGCGGGCGTTGGCCACGTTCCCCGAGATCATCCTGCTCGACGAATCCTTTGCGGGCCTCAACCCGACCGAGATCAACACGCAGATTGAAATCGTAAACAGGATACGGAGCGAGCGGGGCATTACGATACTCATCATCGAGCACCACATGAGGGTGATCATGTCGATCTCGGACAGGATCGTCGTCCTGAATTACGGAGAGAAGATCGCGGAGGGCACGCCCGGCGAGATAGGCAGTGATCCGGCGGTCATTGAGGCGTATCTCGGGGAGGCGCACGGTGCTTGAGATCAGGAACATAGACGTGTTTTACGGCGACCTTCAGGTTCTGTGGGACGTCTCGTTCAGGGTGGAGCGCGGCGAGATAGTGGCCCTCATCGGCGCAAACGGCGCGGGAAAATCCACGACCCTCAAGGCCATATCGAGCATCCTGAGGCCCGCGAGAGGGGAGATTCTCTTCAACGGCGAGCCGATCGACAGGGAGGAGCCGTACCGGCTTATCGACAGGGGCATCGTGCACGTTCCCGAGGCGCGGAGGCTGTTCGTGGAGATGTCGGTGGACGAGAACCTCGACTTGGGTTCCCTGAGGGGAGAGGCGAGGGGCGAACGGGAAAAAACCAGGGAGATGGTGTTTGCGATGTTCCCGAGGCTCTTCGAGCGGAGAGGGCAGATGGCGGGCACGCTGAGCGGCGGCGAGCAACAGATGCTCGCGATCGGCAGGGGCCTCATGGGCAAGCCGCTGCTGCAGATGTTCGACGAGCCTTCTCTCGGCCTTTCACCGATCCTGGTGCGCGACATCTTCAACGTGATAAAGCGGATAAAGGAGGAGGGAACGACGGTCCTGATCGTGGAGCAGAACGTAAAGCAGACGCTCGCCATCGCGGACCGGGCCTACGTGCTGGAGAACGGCAGGATCGTGCTTGAGGGCACGGGCGCATCGCTCCTGAACGACGAGCACGTCAGGAGCGCCTACCTGGGCGTTTGACCGCGGG
>CAZHAD010000070.1:8116-17836 GCA_964529965.1 uncultured Leptospirales bacterium
ATGGGCAACAGGATAAATCGCGATACCATCGGGGATATCTCGAGAAGGTCTGCGGACCGGTACAGGGACAAGACCGCGATCGTATTCAGGGATATCTCGCTCACCTTTCAGGAACTGGAGAGGGAGGCGTGCAGGTTTGCGAACCTCATGAGCTCCATGGGAGTGAAGAAAGGGGACCGCGTGGCGATCAACGCCTTTAACTCGCATTTTTACCCCATATCGTTCCTCGGCCTCGCCAAGATCGGCGCGGTCCAGGTCCCGATCAACTTCATGCTCAACGGCGAGGAGATCTCCTATATCGTCAATCACTCCGGCTCCAGGGTCTTCATCGTCGAGGATTCCCTGTACCCGGTCGTCGAGCCGGTCAGGGCCGGGCTCGCGGGCGTGGAGCACTGGGGCTTCGTGCCCCTGGCGGGCGCACACGTCCCGGCAGGATTTTTTGACCTCGGAAGGGAGCTGTCCATTGCGCCCGCGGACGAGCCGGACGCGGAGGTTTTTTCCGAGGACATCGCTCAGATACCGTACACGAGCGGGACCGAGGCCAGGCCGAAGGGCGCCATGCTTTCGCACCGTGCGCTCATGTCCCAGTACCACAGCTGCATATTCGACGGCGAATACATGACCGGCGACACGAGCCTCCACGCCCTTCCCCTGTTTCACTGCGCCCAGCTCCACTGCTTTTTAATCCCCATGCTTTACGTGGGCGCCGGAAACATAATACTCCACAAGGCGGACCCCCTTGAGATGATGCGCGGCATCGAGCGGTTCAGGGTGACCCACATGTTCGCCCCTCCCACGGTCTGGATCGGAATTCTCAATCACCCTGAATTCGCCGGGTTCAATCTGACCTCGCTTTCAAAAGCGGCTTACGGTGCGAGCGTCATGCCCGTGGAGATCATCAGGCGGATGTCGTCGATATTCAGGGACTTGAGGCTCTGGAATTACTACGGCCAGACCGAAATGGGTCCGGTGGCGACCATTCTCAAGCCGGAAGACCAGCTCGCACGGCCGGGGTCCGCGGGCAGGCCGGTCCTGAACGTGGAGACGAGGCTCATGGACGACGCCGGCGGCTTTGTTCCCGCGGGCGAGGTCGGGGAGATCGTCCACCGCTCGGGGCACGTGATGACCGGGTATCTGAACGACGCGGGAAAGACGGCCGAGGCCTTCGCGTACGGATGGTTTCACAGCGGCGACCTGGGAAGGTTCGATGAAGAAGGATTCCTCTATGTCGTGGACAGGAAGAAGGACATGATAAAAACAGGGGGCGAGAACGTGGCCTCGCGCGAGGTGGAGGAGGCACTTTACCAGATCCGGGAAGTGGAGGAGGCTGCGGTGTTCGGGCTTCCCGACCCCAAGTGGATAGAGATAGTCGCGGCCGCGGTTGTGTTGAAAAAAGGCTCGTCCCTGTCTGAGAGTGAGATCATCTCCCGCAGCAAGGAGCGTTTGGCCGGGTTCAAGTGCCCCAAGAAGGTTTTCATAATGGACAAGCTCCCGAAAAATCCATCGGGCAAGATACTGAAGCGCGAGCTCAGGACCCTGCTGGGGAATGCGTGATGCGTGATGCCGGAATAAGAAAATTTTTGAATTCATAAATGGAGAGCATATGGCAACAATCAACACCGTGCGCGGCCCCATTTCTCCGGACGATCTTGGACTGACGCTTTCGCACGAGCATATCGCGGCCGCATATCCCGGATGGGAGTGCGATCCCCTGTCCAGGCCGTACGACAGGGAAAAGATCGTGCGGGTCTGCCTGCGCAGCCTCGATCCGGTCAAGGAGTACGGGGTGCGTTCCATCATAGACGCCACTCCCGCGGACCTGAGCAGGGACGTGGAGGTGTTGAAACGGGTCTCCGACCAGGCGGACATCAACATAATCTGCGCCACGGGCAGGTACACGGAAGAGGAGGGGAAGTGGGCCTACCTGAAGCAGAGGAGCAGGGCCGGGGTCGGAGACATGCGCGATGAGCTGTATGACGGATTCATGCACGAGATCACGCAGGGGATCGGCGGTTCCGGAGTGAGGCCGGGGGTCATCAAGGTTGCCACGGGCAGGGGCCGTATCACGCATCTTGAGGAGGCGATGCTGAGGGCCGCCGCCAGAGCGAGCAGGGAGACCGGCGTTCCCGTGATCACCCACACGGAGGACGGGACCATGGGCCCCGAGCAGGCGGATATCCTCATAGGCGAGGGGGCTGACCCGGACAGGATCATGATCGGACATATGTGCGGCAACTCCTCGTTTGAGTACCAGATGGACGTCCTGGGCAGGAGGGTGAGCGTATCCTTCGACCGGTTCGGGATCGAGCTGTTCCTTCCGGACAAGGTGCGGACCGCCGTTCTGGCCGGTCTCTTGGCCGCCGGGTATGTCGGCCGCATCATGCTCTCGCAGGACTTTATCGCGTGTGGGTTCGGCCGCGGCGGCTCATGGCCGGAAGAGGTCAGGCGTAAAATGGCCAATTGGTCTTTCGTCAACATATTCCGGAACATCATCCCCGCCCTCAAAAAGGCGGGGGTCACCGAGGAGCAGATAAGGACGATGACCGTGGACAATCCCCGCCGGCTGCTTGCCGGAGCGTAGGCACGCCCCGTTTATATCTTATTAAAGGAAATACCAATGAAAAAAATAATTATCATGATCGTAATATTCGCGTCCTCGTCATTGTTTGCGGCGGAAAGCAAAAATGATGATATAAGAATGCTGCTTGAATTGACGGGTGCGGCAAAATTAGGAATCCAGATAATGGATCAGATGATTGAAATGTTCAAGCAGAACATGCCGGATGTGCCGGAAAAATTCTGGTCCGACGTTATGAAAGAGGTAAAGGGTGACGATTTAATCAAATTGATCATTCCCATTTACGACAAGTATTTTACCCATGATGACATTAAAGAGTTAATTAAATTTTACAATACCCCAATAGGAAAAAAAGTTATAAAATTATTGCCTCAAATTACCCGGGAATCCATGGAGGCGGGACAAAAATGGGGCAAGGAATTAGGTGAAAAAATAAAAAATAAATTGGAGCAGGAAGGATATAAGTTATAATTAAAACCCGAAGCCCGGTATAGGTGGCTACGGCTTCACCACATCCAATAGGGACAGGTCGTCACTGTTCAGCACCATGATCGCCTTGTCGAGCCGGTTGATGTATATATATTTGCCCCAAATGCTGATGAAGGTGTTCTCGTTGACCTCCTCCTTTGATTTCGCCACGAGCTTGAGACCCGCGTCGAATCGCCCCAGGTAATGCTTGCCCTTGTCGTAGGTGATCGCGTAAATGTATCCGTCCCTGATCTCGATAAAGCTCCGCCAGAAAATGTCGTCGTTGCCGTAGGCTTTCGCCTTCAGGGTGTCGCGGTCGATGAGGGTGAGGCGGTGCCCGGAGGTGTGGCTCCCCCGGTGGGTTATGACCACGACGCCACCGGAGAACACGTCGTAGCGGCTCCCGCAGATGTGTTCGACCGGCGATTTGAACATGATCCTGCGCGTCGAGGCGTTGATCATGTATATGTCGTTGTTGTAATGCCCTCCCTCGAGGTACTCCTTGATCTTAAGATAATAGAGCTTGTCCCCGTAGATTTTTTTATCGAGCTCCTTCGCGCGGAGCATGTCCTCGCGCCTGTCGAGTTCCTTTGCCTTTTCTTCAAGCTTTTTTTTCGCCACATCGGGCTTCTTTTTGATGTCCCGCTTTATCTCGTCTCGCGCAATCTGTCGCTTTTCCTCCTCAAGAGAGCGTTGTCGTGCGGCCAGGCTTTTTTCAAGTCCCGCGATTTTTTTCTCTTCTTTTGTCGCTGTTTCTTCCCTTTTTTTTATCTCTTCTTCTTTTTTATTGGCCTCCGTCTTCTCTGTCGCAAGTTTTTCCGCACTTTTCTCAATCTCCTTCTCTTTTTCCCTTCGTGCGGCCGGCTCTGCTATTTGTTTCGTCTTCTCCTTCTTTTTCGCAAGCTCCAGTTCTTTTCTGGTGATCTCCTCTTTCTTCTTTTCAACCGGTTTTTTCTCTTCTTTAATCTCTTTTTTTTCTTTTACAAGCCCGGCCTTCTCCCGTTCAAGCTCCTTCCTGTCCCTGTCAAGAATCCGCTCTTTGATGCCGGCCATGTCTTTCCGTAATGGTATGTTCTTTTCGTCCCTGCGCACCTGCTCTATGGTTTTTTTGTCGGCGATGACGTCGGGCTGAACCGAATCGAGCCTGCCCCGCTGCGCCATCTCGGTCAGGGGTATGAGCATTTTTGTGGCTCCGGGCCATTCCCAATATTTGGTGGATATGCCCGCGTTGTGTTCGTCGATGTGCCTCAAGACCACGCTCTTGTACTTCGATGAAAAATATTTGAGGTTTTCCCGGTAGGTTGCGTTGTAATAGGAAAGAAAAACCGACAGGGTATGTGCATCGCGCCGTGAATACCCGTATCTGGTCCGGAGATAGGCCGATGTGATCCTCCGGACGACGTCGATGTGGCCCACCTTTGCGTCCTTATCTATGGAGAAAATATCCGCCGAAAATTTGTCCGGCTCCTCCTTGGAAATCGCCCTGATGATCGAATATTTAAGGTAAAAGCCGATGGCCCGATTATTTTTCGCCCTGAGGCCCAACCTTTTACCGATCGCCTCGATGTCCCTGATGGAGTCCCTTCTCTCATACGGCCCCTGGAAGTTGACGAAGGCGACCGGCTTGGTCCTGATCTCGTCAACCGCGACCTCAAGGCCGAAGGCGGCCATGCCGGTTGATATGACAAATAGCGCAGTCATTATCATTGGGATGATGAATTTATTTATTTTCATGCAATTTCTCCAATGCAGTTATATGCCTTACATTTTTTTACACTTGAACAAAACCTGATAAGTGAAGGCATACCAATTGGTGCTCTGGCTCCGATGAACGGTTTTGTTGCTTTGCTTATTTACTGTATTTTTTCGTTTACTATCATATACTTTAAATCATACAATCCACTATTCAAGATATTATTGAATTCCCGCATTCTCTTCCATGAAAGGCTGATCTGAATCGGAGTGAGGGAATAAGCATCATATATATTACCTGATAGGAGATTGTTGTCAAGATACTTCTTTCTTGTTTGACCGGCATGCGTTCTATTTATCTTGACTTTTAATACGCGTCTCGGATAAGTTTGAACAGTATCGTCGTTTCTGCAACGCTCAGATTCTGAATCACCGAGCGGGATGATTCGGCGGATGAGTGTGAAAAAGAGGACTGAATATGAGTATCGTCGACAGGGCGCTGGATTATTTCGGCAGGGGCTTCAACTGAGCGCAGGCGGTGCTGACCGCGTACGGGCCCGGGTTAGGCCTGGATGAGGACAAGTGCGTGAGGGTAGCCATGGCGTTCGGGGGCGGCATGGCGTACATGCAGGATGCATGCGGCGCGGTCACCGGCGCGTTTATGGTCATCGGCCTGAAACACGGCCGTCCGGGCAACGACCGGGAGCACCGGGACAGGGTATACGGCCTGGCACGGGAGTTTGTCCGTGAATTCACGGCACTGCACACGTCGATCTCGTGCCGTGATTTGATCGAGCACGACTTGTCGACGAAAAAAGGGCAGGAGGAGGCGAGGAGACAGGGTGTTTTCAAAGAGAAGTGTCCCGCGTTTGTGCGCGATTCCGTGAGCATACTTGAGAAGCTGCTGTAAGCGCCCGGCTCGATTATGGAACCGAAGGATCTTTTAACCAGATTCACGCCCGCTGCGCATCGCGGCGCATCCCGACAGTTTCCGGAGAACACGATCGAGGCGTTTCAGCGCGCCCTTGAGATCCTGCCCCAGTGCATGCTTGAGATAGACGTGCACAGCACCAGGGACGGCCGCATCGTCGTGCTCCATGACGACCTCCTCGATGCGAAGACGAACGGAACCGGACCCGTGGGGGCGAAGACCCTGAAGGAGATTCGAAGGCTGGATGCGGGACATCGGATCACGTTTGACGGCGGCAGAACCTATCCCTTCAGGGGCAGGGGATTCAGAATACCCATGCTCGAGGAGGTGCTTGAGGCATTTCCGGAATCGGCGCTGTCAGTGGATGTCAAAGACGACGATCCGCACGCGGCCGAGCTCGCCGTGTCTGCCGTGACCGGGAGGGGGGCCGCATACAGGGTGGTCATAAGCTCTTTCCATTCGCGTATTGTGCGGTACGTGAGGGTACGCCATCCCCGGATTTTGACGAGCTTTTCACAGGGCGATATCGTGCGTTTTCTGCTCCTCAAAAAGGCCCGCCTCACGAGGCTTTACCCGCGCACGGGCACCGTCATGTTTATTCCGGAATTCACCGACTCCGAAAATCCGGAGTATATGGAGGAGCTCCGTCGTCAGGGGATGAGGGTGATCTCGCCCGGGCTGGTCCGGGCCGCGCATGGAAGGGGAATCCCGGTGATCGCATGGACCATCAACAGGATCGAAAACATGAGGCGGCTCATTTCATGGGGCGTCGATGGAATCATAACGGACTATCCGGATCTTCTGAAGCAGGTAATGGAAGAGCGCGGCATTCTTTAACCCTTTATGAGGCCTTCCTACGGGTGCATTTCGAGAAAATACATTCCCAGAACCGAAGCGGCCGTTCCTATGACCAGGCTTACCGAGTTCATGATTATGCTCAGGAGTAGAAAGTGGTGATACTTCAGCTGTTTTTTGCAGAATAGATATAGAAAATAAGCCTCAAAAAAGATGATAATTATCTCTCCGGTGATATAGAGCGCGATGTATATCAGGTGGTCGTGCAGTATCATCATAAAATAATCTTTAATTATATAATCGCAAAAATAATACAGAGGGAACGTGATGATATTGATGATAATGACGTATTTGATATTGGACCAGTCAATGGCGTTCTTTATGAAAAAAATGTAGGCGATGATGGTTTCCGCAATAATCCCCGCGATGCTGAAGAAGATGAACGCCGTAAGATTATAAAAAAGGTATTCCTCCTGATTGAGCGCCGCTTGGTGCGCGTACGCAGCCTGATGCAATGAAAAAACAAGGAAGACACCCGCAGCGGAATGGATTATTTTTTTCATACACACATCTCCTTTTTCAACCGCACCTGGTTATTTGGAATATGCCGTTGATTATAAAGCTGCTCGCGCATGCACCGGCCTTCTCCTTCAGTATAAGCGGTTCGATCCCCCCGCTCTCCTGAAACGAGCGGAAGTTTTCATAGTGTTCCCCGCCGGCGAGACGCTCCATCATCGGAATAATGAATCCCGCGGCACTGTTGGGCAGGGGCACGGCATAATCGGCGACGATCACCGTCCGCGCGACTCGCTTCATTTCTTTCAGCACCACAGGCCGGCTGGCTGCGGAAAACTGGTGCATCGCCATGGATATCGTGGCGAAGTCGAATTCCCCGTCGCGGATTCCCTTTAAATCAAGGGCGTCCAAAATGAGGAAATCGACGTTTTTTATTTTACGCGATTGCTTTGTCCTGCTCGCGGCCCTGATCATGGACTCGGATATGTCGACGCCGACGACCCTGCTGCATATGGAAGAAAGGCGAACCGCCAGGGCCCCTGTTCCGCACGCGACGTCTATTGCCGACCCGCGTGTATGTATGTGAGAGGCTATTCCCGATCGAATGCCGGAAAGCAGCGGATCGATAATTACTTTGTAGAATAGTCCTGTTTCAATCATGGGCAATCAGCCTTCTCGATATGGGTCCGGCGTGTACCAACGGCACGGCCTTTCGAATCGTTTCCGGTGAGGTTATTGTACGCGCTTTGACAGCCAGTCGCGCACGGCGTGACCGGTGCCGAAAGACCACGGCTTTAATTTTTCAACCGGAACCATTTTAATCTCGGCGAGTTCATCGCCCAATTGTATGTCACCATGGGAGGCGAGGTGATAGGCGAGAATCAGCTGGTTCATCTCAAAAAAGGAGTACACGCCGACCAGCTCTTTTATCGCCGCATCAAGGCCCAGCTCTTCCCTTACCTCCCTCTTGACCCCGGCTTCCGGGGTCTCGCCCTTTTCGAGGAATCCGGTGACAAGCCCGAACATCTTTTCAGGCCATTGCCTGTTTCGCGCAAGAACCACCATGCCGTCCATTTCCACAATCGCAGCGACGACCGGCACCGGATTGTCCCAGAACAGATAAGCGCATGAGTCCGACGAGCAGCGGAGCACGTCTTTACCGTCAACCGTGCTTTTCATTAATGGTGTGCCGCATAACGGGCAATATTTGTATTCATTCATGAAGTTATCCTGGTGGCGAAATTATTGAAACTTTGTACATAATATAGATGTGTGGTTACGAAAATTCTGCAATAAAAATACAGAATATTAAGTTCATTTCCTGCTATAAAATCCGTCATTATTGATTATCAACCCATTTTCCAGAAGCAGCTCAAGATGCTTCCTCATGATGGCGCGCTCGCCCAGCTCAAAAAAGCTCTTCGGCTCCCTGGGCCTGCCGTACACGATGTGCTCGTTCATGATGTCCCGCATGGTCCGCGGCGCTCGTAGGAATTCGAGCAGCCTGTTTTCCCTATCGGATATCACCGCCGCATACCGGTCCCATATTTCGCTCCCGGGGCTTTCAAAAATCCCCTCCTCATGCGCGGTAAGCAGTGTACGAGCGGGTATTCTCCTCAATCTTTCGATCGATGCGACGGTTTCCTTGATGCTGGAACCCCGGTCGCCGTAGTAGGGGCCGAAGGCGGTAAGATCGTAATCGCCGAGGAACAGGACGCCGGGCTCGTGCACGTAAAATGAAAGGCTTCCGGGCGTATGGCCGGGCGTATGGAGCACCTCAACGGTGATCCCGTTTTTCCTGTGCATGCCGCCTTCCCTGAGAAGCCCTGCGGGTCTCCTCGGTCTGTAGTGGAATTTTTCTTTCAGCGCGGTCATCCACCATTCCCGCTCGTCGGTTTTCAGCTCGAACCAGTCCCAATCCATGAAGCAGTTGATATCGGTGAGGGGGGCCGAATCCTCTTCAGAGACGAACAGCGGAACGTCGTCGAAGAGATCCAGGTGCATGATGTGGTCCTCGTGGAAGTGGGACAGCCAGACCTGTAATACGCCCTGCTCCTCCTTAAGACGGATAAGGCGTTCGCGGTCGGATGCGGGATCGATCAGCACGCCGTGGCTTTCAATATATACAGAATTGCAGTAGGGATACCTCCCCTTATTGGGGCCCGGGAGGAAGAGCACCGGGCCGAATTTTCTTTCCTTCATGTTTTTTTTGAACGGCCGCCCGCTTGATTCATTCAAGAACCATTCATTTTCCGGCGGTGACGAAGAAAAAATAATCGTTATAATCAATTTTTTTGATATCGGTAAAATTCAGCCGGCTCAATACATCGGTCACCTCCGCCGGCTCAAGCCTGTCTTGCATCGGCGGCCCCATTTCCATCGGCCGCTTCGACCATTCGATGACGGCAAGCCTACTCCCAGGTTTCATGACGTCCTGCACGGCCCGGCAAAATCGGATTTTGTCGTCTACCTCGTGCAGCACGGTTGAGACGAGTATGAAATCGGAAAATACTTTGCCGGTCATGAAATTATAGTCAAGGGAATGGATTATTTTGATATTCCGTGCCCCGGATTTTTTCACCCGTGCGCGCAGGTCCCGTATCATGGTTTTTGAGCTGTCTACGGCCAGCACCCTGCCGTCCGCGCCCACGATTCTTGATGCGGGTATGGAGAAGTAACCCGTGCCCGCGCCGATATCGAGCATTATATCGCCCGCACAAAGCCCCAATTCAATCAGAAT
>CAZHAD010000071.1:0-5503 GCA_964529965.1 uncultured Leptospirales bacterium
GGGGTCGCTGGTTCAAATCCAGTCGCCCCGACAGCTAACTCCTGAATTGTTCAGGGGTTATTTTATATGGAGAAATTATTATGCGCTATTCAATAGTGATCACGCTCTTGTTGTGGTCTTCAATGGCCATGGCCAAAGTCATTAATGTAGAATTCAAGTTCACTCCTTTTACGGGTGATCCGGCAAAGGCCAAAACCGTTGAAACCGTTCCCGGCAAGGCATCGGTGTATATAAATAACATTCCCGTAGCCGAAACAGAAATAACCAAGAAAGAAGTGCCTGTTCTTTTCGAAGAACACGAGATCGCTCCGTCGGTATGGTTGCCGGTGCGATCCCTGGGTTCGGTAGTGCGTAAAGGAAAGAACACCATCCGAATCGTATTCGAACCCACTGACGCCAATACAAAATACCGCGCACAACTGCGCTGGGCGTCCGTAACCGACCAAGCCGTAAAATCAGAAGATTCATCGGGCCGTATACGCGAGACCAACCAGTCCGGCGAGGGAGTGGATGAACGGGAAGCGGCCGGTCGTATCGTGTTGGAACGGGAGTTCGTTGCGGATTTTGCAGCAGACCTGCCCTGGCACCATTATCCGGGTGTAAAATCCCTCAGCGATGCCGACAAAAAAGAGCTGGCGCGAATCGTAAAGGAGCGGGCGGATTCATTCAAGCCTGACTTCTCCGCAGCCTACAGGGTGCTGGCAGGCAACCGTAATATCGATCTGAAGGGTATTAAAAAATTGAGATGCCTTGACAAGGGGTATGCAGCGGGCGTCCGAGTAGGTTCCCGGCCTCTGGACCAAATGGATTTCGTCACGACCGGAAATCCCGAAGTAGTAATTCAAAGCAAGACGGGCGCACTCTTCTTCCCGATAGATCCGAATGCGCTCGAACGCATTAAAGGAGACGACGTGCAGATGTGCGTCATGATGGTCCTTTCTGCGCTCTACCCGCCGCGTCTCGTTGTCGTTCGCTCTGCATCAGGCAAATGGGAAGTAGCCTATTGACGGCAAAATGCAATTGATATTTCAATACCTAGAGTTTGGCGCTTGTAACGAAATACCACTATGCCGGGGGAAAAGCCTTATCGTTCTTATAAAAACTTCACCGTTCCACATACACAACGGCTTTTAACACGCTCCATGTCTGTGATTTTCTAAAAAAATTTTAAAATTCCTCATCCTTAATCGTTTATCTATCAGGGAGGCTGTCAAATGCGCCTCCCTGTTTAATTGTTTTCTATGATAACGATTGATATAACAGACGCGAAGAGGATGAAAATCACCACGCCTCGTAACGCCGCGTATTACAAAAAAATAGGGTCAATGCACAAGGCATCGTGGATTGAGGGGGAGCAATGCTGGGACATGCCCTGCTCCGATTATCATCTTGATAGATTAGTTTCAGCCGTTAAACGTGAAAATATAATTTTAACCCCAGGGATGAGGGATCGTTTGATCCTTGATTTTACCCGATGTCTGCATCCGCTGCACGCAGAAATGGCATTCAGACGATATCGCCCGAATACGATCAGGATGTACATGCATCATAATCTGCAGCTCCTGCTCCATGCCATAAAATTTCCCGGATTCATTACCATTCATGATGTACGGTCATACCTTAACGACCCCGCGAGCTTCACAAAAAAGGCGCCCGCAACGCGACAGATGGCCATGAAATCCCTGAAATTCTATTACGGAAGGCTGCTTAAAAAAAAATTCTTCAGTGAGGTCTCCGGAACGAAAAGGGATGATATGTTTCCTGATGTCCTGACCAGAGAAGAGGTTGCGAAGATATTCTTTCTGACGCTGAGCATAACGCACCAAGCAATGCTGAGGCTTGCCTATTCCTCAGGCCTGCGGGCATCGGAGGTCGTGAAACTGAGGCCTGCAGATATTGATTTTGAAAGAAAAATAATCTTTGTCAGAGGCGTTAAGGGACGAAAAGACAGATGTGCGATCTGCTCCAATGCCGCGATCGAAACCCTTGCCATTTACATATATTCCACCAGGCCCAAAGCCTGGCTTTTCCCTGGCAGACGAAAGGATTCCCCCATCAGCATCCGTACGGTGGAAAACATCTTCGCCAGGGCAACAGCCTCGGCCGGCATAACCAGGAGGGTGACCTTCCGCATACTTAGGCAATCCTTCGCCATACACCTGCTTGAAAACGGCGTGGACATGAGCCGCATCCGTGAGATACTCGGCGCCAAGAGGGGTGGCGTGAAAGATATTGATTCACGCGAAAGCCCGCGTGAATCAATGGGAATTGTAAATCCTCTTGACTCCATTATTGATTATATATACCCGTAAAAAAATTCATGCGATATTTTACAATATCAAACCTGCAGGCCTTATTATTTCTCCAAGAATTAAAATCGTTATAACTACGGTCAACGCCGTTGAATTATTTCATTTTAGATTTTATGATGTCGGTAATTTCTTTGAGCATATCGACATCGGCGTTATCCAGCAGCGATGCAACCTCTTTCTTGATCCTGTCTTTCTCATCGCCCCCTTCTCCCTGTTCATTTCCGAGTGCGGCATGAACAGCCCGTACATAACCGGCTGCAGTCACCGGTTTCTCCAGATACACCCCGGGCCCGGAGAGGGTCATCTCCTGGAAGTCCGTCTTTCCGAGTTCGTCCCGCGCATGCCCGGTCACTATTATGACGGGGATGTCCGCCCATTCCTTGTTTTTTTTCAGCTCCCTATAGAATTTGATCCCGGAGCCTTTGGGCATGACCACGTCCAGTGAAATGACGTCCGGGGCAGATTCCTTCATCTTCTGAAGCGCATCGATCCCGTCGCAGGCGACTACGGTATTAAATCCGGCGTCCTCGAGCGCCATGGACAGAAAGTCCGTCACATCCTGTTCGTCATCAATGATCAAAACCGTGTGTGTATGCTTCCCCATTTCCCCGACTCCCCCTTAATCACGAATTGGCCATCATTGCATAAAGCCGCTCTTTGGGTATTTCCACCCTGAATATTGAACCCTTTCCCTGTTCTGATTGAAGGTATATCTTTCCGCCGTGCTCCTGTACGATTTTACTGGTTGTAAGCAGGCCCAGGCCCGTACCCTTCCCGCCCTTGGTGGTGAAAAACGTGGTGAAAACCTTCTGTTTGACGTCATAGTCCATGCCCACGCCGTTGTCCTTGACCTCGAATACGATTGCGCCGTTTTCCTCGCGGACCGATATCACCACCATTGGCTCGCCGGCGGTGCTCATCTGGCAGGCATCAATGGCGTTTGAAACGAGGTTCGTAAGGCAGGTATGAATGCCTTCCTTGTCCAGAGGAATCTCATCACCACCGCTCATGTCCCCTCTTTTGAGGGTGACCCCGATGCTCCGGGCCGTCTCGGTATAGAGCTCGAGTATCTCGCTTACCAGATCATTGGGGTTCACCATTTTAAGTTCGGGCTTCCGTCCCTTGGCGAAACTCAAAAAATCCTTCACCAGGGAGGACACCTTCTCTATGTTCCTCTGCAGCATGCTCCATCCCTTGTGAATACGGTCACGGCGGTTGTTCTCAATTCCGGAGCTCATTATATACATGCCGCCTTCGATTCCCATGAGGATATTCTTGACGGTATGTGCAAGCCCCGCAACGGTCTGCCCGACGGCCGCCAGGCGCTCAGCCTCCAGCTTCTCGGCCTCCAGGGCCTTAAAGCGCGTTATATCGGTCATAATCTCAACCACGTACTGGCAGTCCTTGTACCCCTTGATAAGCGGAGAGGTGGTCACGATATAGTGGGTTTCGGCGCCGTCCTGTGCAATGCCGACGTGAGTGGCGGTATGCTCCTGTCCGTCCGAAAAACTCAACGCCGCAGGACACTTCTCACAGGGTGCGTTTCGCTTTTTATAGGCCTGGTAGCATTTCTTTTCCACGCATTCGCCGAAGGTATCGCGCAGGTTGTCGTTGGCCTTGATGATGGTCAGGTCTCTTCGTATGACCGATATGTAGCTGGGCACCCGTTCGAAAAAGATGGCGCATTCCATCTGCTCGGTGCGGATATCGGTTATGTCATCGGACATGGTGATAACGTGCGTTACTCGCTCCTGAGAGTCGAAGACCGGGATCGCATGCACCATGAGATAATCGCGGTGCGCCACGGTTTCCTCAAACTTACGGGGCAGTCCGTCCTTAAAGCAATTATTGACCTCGCAGCCGGAACAGGGAGCCGAGGCTTTTTTTATGGCTTCGTAGCACTTTTTATTGGTCCAGTCCCCGAATTTCCCTGAAAACCTGGAATTGGCGTACGTGATATTCCTATCCCGGTCGAACACGGCGATAAGCAGCGGCACCTCGTCGAGAATTTTAAGGCGCAGCCACTCCTCCATATCGTTGATCATTACCGCCATAATCCTTTCATTTAACTCCGCTTTATTGAGATTGACGTGGTCAACCGCGTCCTCACCCTCCCATTCATGACAATATTCTTTTAACGGCGCTCAGAAATTCCTGCTGGTTTACGGGCTTCTCGAAGTACGCGGCCGGCGGATTGACCTGCTTGCGGTGTTCAATAAAGTCCTTGAACCGTGGATCGACACCGCTTACGATTATTACCGGTATTGAGGAAACGGCATTATCATCGTGAAGATTTCTCAGCATTCTTACCCCAGTTTCCTCCGGCATGGTGATGTCAAGGCAGATGAGGTCGGGCTTTTCGACCCTGACCTTTTCCATGCCCTCCCTGCCGTCCATAGCGGTTATGGCCCTGTATCCGTTATCCTCCAGAAGAGAAGATAAATACTCCAGCACATCGGCCTCATCATCGACAATCAGAACTTTTTTCGCTTCTGTATTCATAAAAGGCCCCCTTTTACTGTCATTCGACCCTCCCCCTCAGGGCAATCCTGAATCGGAAATTTAGAAACCTCATATAATAAAATTACACCGGATACCCGGAAAATCAAAACTCTTTACTCCATTCTATTCACGGGTAATTTGCTGTGGCAGAACCCGCAGTCGCTGTAAATTTTTTCACTGAGCCCCGCGTCCTGCGCGCGATGGCAGGGAATGCAACGATCATGCATGGCAGCGGTATAGCTTCTTGCTGAAAGATAATAATCCAATCCCTTATCGTACCCGCTATGGCAGGCAATGCACTTCTTGGCATACTCGCGCGCCCTTGTGCCTGTATGGCATTCATCGCAGTACCTCCCATTCTTCTTGTAATACGCGGCGTGCCTCTCATGGTCGAAAATTGATGATGTGCCGTCCATATGGCTATGGCACAGGTAACAGGGGGTAACGCTGTCGAGAGGAACCGGAAGATGATGGCAATAGGTGCACCCTTCCTTGGGAAGCTTCATGTGGTTTTCATGGGAAAATTCCACAAAGAAACCGTTACGATCTCCGTCCACCCGCATCGTTCCCCAGCCCAGGGCCCTTTTCACGGGCTCCCCGGGCGCCTTTTTGTAGAATGCAACCGTAAAGACAAGTGAAAGAACAACGATCACCGCCAGGGAGACTACAGACAGCGTATTGTAGCGGAT
>CAZHAD010000071.1:5603-17388 GCA_964529965.1 uncultured Leptospirales bacterium
TAGTCCTGGACCCCGCTGATTGATCTGAACGGCGGACGGATAAGCCGCGCCGACAGCATGAAGAGGGCCGCGATAACCACAACAACGCTCAGGACATCGGCTGCGCCGCCCGGCAGGGAGGGCCAGCGCACGCCCGCAGATCTTCTCAGCAGAAGCAGGTGCCCCTCAAGAAAGAACACGGCCGCAAGCAACCCGGCATGAAAGACCATTGAAACGACCGCAAACGCAACGCCCTTTGAGCTCGCCCTGCCCAGGGGAAACAACCAGCGTATACTTTCCTTGAAGACGGGTCCCCAAGCTACGGACGCGTGCCGCGTCACTTTCAAGGCCACGGCCCGCCCATAGCCGAAGAGCACCACCTTGCGCGCAAGCCCGAGCACCATCAGGGCGAAACAGAATCTGAATAAAGGGCCGCTTGCGAATTGATACGCCTGTTCCATCGATCATTCCTTTTTCATCTTGATGGCTGAAAAGACCAGATCGTGAAGCCCCGCATGGCGCGTGGGCAGCTTATAGTGGCTTATCAGCTCGCCGATCTGCTTCTTGCAGTTCGCGCAGGGCGTGATGACGATGTCGGCGCCGGTGGCCCTGATCTGCTCGGCCTTCTTCAAGCCCGCCACCTGCATGCGGTAAGGCTTCAGCTCGCTGACCGATACGGTCCCCCCGCCTCCGCCGCAGCAGAGGTTATACCTGCCGTGGGGATTCATCTCCACAAAATTCTTGATGAACGATCGGATTATCCTTCGGGGCTGGTCAACGATCCATCCCGAGCGCGCGATGTTGCATGGGTCATGATAGGTGACGCGCTCCGTGATAACCGAGTCATCCAGCTCGATGCGGCCCTCCTGGATCAACCGGTCGGTCAGTTCCATTATGTTGACCACCGGGATCTCGCCGCCGTCGTTGAAAAAGGGCAGAAAGTCTTTTGCGCTGCGTGATGCATGGCCGCACTCGCCGATGAGGATTTTCCTGCCCCCGAGGCGGCGCACTTCGGCGATCATATTTTCCAGGATGTCCTCCATCACGCCGTCGCTGTAAAAGAGGCCGTAGTTGATGGCGTCGAAGTTCTGCGTGGCGATGGTCCAGCTCACGCCCGCCTCGTGCAGGACGCAGGCGATTCCCATGAGGGTGTCCGCCTCCATCAAATAATCGCTGACCGGGGCGAAGAACACGTACTCGGCGTTCTGTACGTCCAGGGGAAAGGAGACCTTCACCCCCTTGATCTCCTCTATCTCTTCTTCAAGGAAACTGAGGTTATCCCTGAGGGCCTTGAGAGGTATAGCCGAGGTGTTCCCGGTCGCGCCTTCCAGCTGCTCCCTCACTGAAACCGACAGCGCCTTGGGCACGATCCCCATCTGGCTGAGGATATAGCGCCCCAGGCGGATGATGAGCCGGTGATCGATTCCCATGGGACAGTACAGGCCGCATCTGCCGCAGGCGGTGCACCGGTAATAGGATTCCAGCATCTCATCGATACGCTCCTCGGTGAGGGCGACGGAGCCGGTGAGCCTTCCCTTCAGCCTGCCCCAGGGAGTAAAGTACCGCCGGTACACGTCCATCAGCAGGGCGCTTCGATAGCACGGGATATCGCGTGCGTCACCGGAGGCTTGATACAGCTGGCATTCGGCGCTGCACTGCATGCATTTCATCATCACGGTTGAATACACATCGAGGATAAAACGGTAGTTGGGCCGCTCGAGCAGCTCTTCGAAAACCTCCAGGAACGCCTCCACCCGGTGGTGCTCAAGGGGTTCCTCCACGTGGTAGGGATACCGGATTTTCTTCATATGAAATTTTGTCGTCATTTCTTTTTCCATGGGACATCTACTCCATGTACCAAGGCGGCGATACAATTCTCACGACGCCTCGCATGAATAAGGTGGAGATTAAGGTATAAAAAAAAGTGCATGATGTGTGCCATAACTGGAGCCGGTTGTTCATTCAGACGAAAAAAGAGTGGTACAGGGAAGTTCTATAATGAGCCATCTTGCGTCCCCAGATCGCCCTGTAGTGTCTCGAAATCGATCCGTCATCTGTTCACACATGCACATGATACATTTCTTCGGCTGTACAAGCAAGTTTTTTTTCTTCCGTGAATTATTGTTGAAAAATCTTCTTCCTGCTTTAATGTCCTCCACTGAACGGCACACATCGCCGGATTTCCGGAAAAACTTACCACCATGCGCGTCTGCGTTTCCCGGTAAGAGAATTCAGGGGTTTCTTGCGGCGAAGCGCCACGCAACGCGGGCGATCACCGGCCATGTGTGTGATATTAAGCAAATACCACCGAAGGAGAATCCATTAAGTGGACGAACAAAGCGATTGGGATCCGAATCAATATCTTAAATTCAAACGTGAGAGGACTCAAGCATCGATCGATCTTGTCAATAAAATTCATATTTCTTATACGCCGGTACATATCGCCGATATCGGCTGCGGTCCAGGCACCGGCGGTCAGATTTTATTGCAGCGCTGGCCCGGATCCAAACTCATCGGGGTCGACAAGTCGCCCGCGATGATTGAAAAAGCGAAAAGCGATTATCCGGAACAGGAATGGATTTTAGCCGATGCCCTGCAATTCAATCCTGGTACTGCATTCGATATAATTTTTTCCAACGCGGCGATCCAGTGGATTCCGCATCATGAAATTCTATTTGAACAATTAAATACGATGTTATCGGACCGCGGGGTCATCGCCGTACAATTGCCTGAAATCCATGAATCGTCTTTCGGCGCGATAATCGATTCGGTCTCCCGGAAAAAACGATGGGAAAAAAAGACCGCAGATTGTTCCGAATTATTTACCCGGCATGATTATAGCTACTACTATGATTTACTCGCGGATAAAATGGAATCGATTGGTATGTGGGAAACGACCTACATCCACGTGATGCCTTCGCATCAGGCGATCATCGAATGGGCGAAAAGCACAAGGATGAAGCCTTATTTGGATCGACTCGGAGATGAAAACGATAAAAAATCATTTGAAAAAGAAATCCTGGACGAAGTAAAAAGGCACTATCCAATCCGGAAAAACGGCCATGTCCTGTTTCCCTTTAAACGATTGTTTTTCATCGGATATAAATAGATTTTTTTTCACGGCATGAGGCACATTCTCGTGATGAAATATAATGGACTGTCCCGAAAGTAATTTTTGAGTATAAAATATTATGAAAAAACGTTACCAAGCGGCATCATATCTCAACGAGCTGGCGACATGGAGGTCGCCGGGAGACGCAGCATACATGGATGTATGTCTGCGGCGGCGCGAGTGAGATATGATGCCGCCCGACTGATCGGTTATTTTATATACCCCTTTTTTATTCCATCATCGATCATTTTTCTATATTTTGAGGTTTTGGCCTCTTCAATATAATTCTGCTGCTTCGCCATTTTGGCAAGACCCTCCAATGAATTATACGGCGTCTTTTTAATGATTGAATTTGAAATTCCGGTCGGCAGCCCTTTCCCGAGATCGGGATCGATCATGAACGTCACGCGCGTGTGGTCCTTGTCCACCCATTCCAGCAAAAACTCAGAAAAAAATGACGGCATCCTGACCAGGCCTTTTTTTCCTTCATAATTCATTTCATCCGTCGATCTCGCCAGTATATCAGACCGGCCCCTTTTGTAATTATTCACGACATGCGACTTAAGAACCATGTCCCTGTCCGTCAAAAGGGGAACATGCTGATGGAGCCAGAAAATGAAATCATCATTCTTGTCGTTGACGACCTTCAGCACCTTGGTGGCGACGCAATTGTACATCCATTTCGGATAATTGGGAATGTCCCTGAGGACCACCGCGATCACATCCATGCCTGCGGGGATCACCCCTGTGCACTTGGATGCAATATATTCCTTTCCGGGAACCTCGCTGAGGTAGGTCGTGAATCCGTCGTTCGTGCTTTCAAGCTTCCAATTGTATTTATCGGCGCTCCATGAAACGCCGCTGATCGCAGCAATGAGGAAAATCATCGCTACAGTAAAAACATGATTCTTCCTGCACATATTAACCTCCGATATTTTTGATTTGATTCTCTCCTGCTTTTTTTAGCCCGGAAAACTTTATGTACTTGTAGCACAGGCACAAATATATGCTACAATTTTTTATCCGATTTAATACAACCCCTCTATTTAACAATCATTTTCCATGACGGATGAGACTCCCTTAATTCACCTTTTCAATCAGCGTCGCCACCGCGTTGCCGAATGCGCCGCATAAGGCGGCCAGTCCGTATTGTTCATTTGGGAAATCGGTCTTCCACGTTCGGCGCCGGCGGGACATGTTATTTTCTTTTACTTCTTCTCCTTCCTGCCGTGCCTCCCTTTTTCCGGGGGGCCTGTCGACTTCCGAAATCCCTTGCCGCCATCTCCCGCAGCAGCTTCTTGTTTACCTTATGCACCTCGGTCAGGGGAATTTCGTCGATTATCTTGACCACCTTGGGCACCGCATACTTTGCCACGTGCTTTTTCAGGAAATACGTAATTTCATTTCCCGTAAGATTTTTTTTAAATCTTTCCTTCGGCTGTATATATACGGCGATCCTCTCACTCCCTTCCCGCTCCGGGTCGGGGATTCCGATGGTCGCGGCAAGTTCCACCTTGGGGTGCTGGCACAGGATATCGTCGACCTCCCGGGAATAGACCTTGTATCCGGATACGATGATCATATCCTTGGTACGGTCCACGATATAGAAATATCCCTTATCGTCTATCCTGACCACGTCGCTCGTATGAATGTATCCGTCTTCATCTATGCCGCTGCCGGGTTTAGGCCAGTAACCGAGCATACGCTGGGGCCCGCGCAGCAGCATTTCACCCCGTTCCCCCTTGAGCATGTCCTCAATGGGGATTTCATTCCCGGTTTCAATCGACAAAAATTTGACCTCCGTATCAGGAAAAGGTATGCCGATGGTGCCTCTTTTTTCGACTGTTTTTGCAGCGGCCTTTTTGCCGGCCGATGATTTCTTGCGGGTCAATTTCGCCATGAGGTAAAAAAATTTGGTGAGAAGAAATCCGTTGATCCTGGTCCCCGCGAGACGAAGAAGACCGTTCAGGAGCTGCAGATTGCCGGGAATGCTGATCAGCATCGTATTCAGCCTCATGGAAAGCCTGCCGCCGTACACGCGGACCAGGAAGCTCGTGTTGAGGTGCGTGACCGGGGACATCTCGGACAGGCCGTACCCCTCCATGATGCCTCCTCCGGCCTTCTTCTCATACTGTTCCTGGGTGCTGGTCGGCAGGGGAGCGGACCCGGAAACGCCGAGCATCCCATATTTCTCAAGCTCCTGGGAGAGCTTCATGAATTGGGTCGGCACTCCGATCTGAATCACCGGGTAGTACTTCTTGATCATCTCGATCATGCCGGCCGTGTCCCTTGGATCAGGTATGAGGATCTGATTGTGGCCGTATAAGGTTATCGTATGCATGATGATATGCCCGAAAGAATGAAAAAACGGGAGCCCCAGCAGATCGGTTATCGCACCCTTCAGGAGAAAACCTGACTTGCCGAATGAATACATGTTCTGAAGGGAATTGGCGTATATGTTCCTGTGGGTCAGCATGCAGCCCTTTGCGATTCCCGTTGTCCCTCCCGTAAAAAGAAGGGTCTCGAGGTCATTTTCAACGTCGAAGTCTATTACCGGCGGAGACGGAGGTGTTTTATCTATCAATTCCGTTATCCATATGGCATTTTTAGGAGCCTGCATCTTTTTTGTTGGCGTGCCTTCTTTGTGAGGACTCGAATATTCATCAAGCGCGCAGAGTATCAGGTATTTGATCTCGCTTTTTTTCATAATCTGAAGGGCGAGATCTGTATGCTCCTCCAGCGTAATCAATGCCCGCGGCCTGCCTTCCCTGAATTTATGCTCCAGAGCGGGGATCGGCTCAAGGGAGCTGCTTGGGATATGCACCAGCCCTGCCCTGGAAATGCCATAATCCGCCAATACGAATTGTATCGATGTAGGGAGTATGGTGGCCACACGCTCCCCCTTGTGTAACCCGAGATTGTAAAGTGCAGTCGCCAGCCGATCAACCTTATCCTTAACCTCCGGATAGGTCATTTTGAAATTATATTGTATGAGGCCGTTTTTTTCGTATTTTTCTGCTGCGTTGTACAGGATCTCGTACACCGGTTTATCCGGGTACGGTTGTAATGATACGGGGATTCCGGTTATTTTGTATTCTTTATACCAAGGCAGCGATTTTTTTTTCATGTCCCATTTTCCTTTTCATATCAAAAAAATCCGGGGGGGCAATAATGTAATGTTCGCTCCATTGACCCCCCGGGGATAATCGATGCAAGCCCGCATGATATCATCCGAGACTACTACCTTACCGGCATATTCCTCAGGTTCAGGGAGGTGTGGATCGAGTACATCAACTCCGCGTACCAGGACATCATTTGTAAAAAAATGGACATCGACAGGACGGGCAAGATGTCCAGGATATAAGGAGCCGCGCAGTGTTACGACATTTTTAGCGTATTGCCGGCGAGTTTGACTGAATCGTCTACCAGCTTCTCGATGCTTATCTTCTTAAGGCTGTTCTTGTTGATGACGAAATAATAATAACTGACGCGATGAATGGCGCCGAGTATGGCGTTGCCGGCCACTTCGGCGTTCAAATCCTTAGGTATATGCCCCTGCCGCTGGCCGAGCGAGATGTCCTGCATGATAAGCCTGAGCACCTTGTTCTCGAATATCTTCATGATCGACTCAAACTCCACGTTGACGCCGATGCCGATCCTGAGTATGATATTTGTCCTGTCCTGGTTTTCGCTGAAAAAAACCGCGGTCTTTGCAAGCCGGTGAAACAGGAATTTCAAGGCATAATCCCTGGCGGGACCGGGGCCGCTGAAATCCTTCATGTCGAGCTTGACCGCCTGCTCCCATTCACGAATATACTTTTCGAGCAGGGTAAGAAAGATGTCCTGCTTATTTTTGAAATATTGATAGATGGTGCCCTTGGCCACGTGAGCCATTTTTACAATATCTGAAACCTGGGTCTCATAATAACCTTTTTTCGAGAAGACCTTTTCCGCGCACTTTAAAAGGCTCTCCCGTGTCTGTTCACCCTTTCTCATATGATGGAACTTGCAATTATCGTAAAGTTATTATTGTCAGTATTTTCGCTAACCAGGGCAGACGGGCTTTTTCTTCAAAATATAAATCGTCCTTATCGGGTGTCAATAGATAATTCATGCCGTATAACGAATAAAATGTGCGGCAAAAACTCAATACTCTATGTTTCCATCGATGAGCGTGATCGTCCTTTCCGTTCGAGACGCGATATCCTGATCATGCGTCACGATTACGACCGTGGTGTCGTGCTCGTTCCCCAGCTCAAGGAGCATGTCGGTAAGGATCCGGGAGTTCTCCCGGTCAAGATTGCCCGTGGGCTCGTCAGCAAGCAGAATGGACGGTTTTCCCACGATGGCACGCGCGACCGCGATGCGCTGGCATTCGCCTCCGGAAAGCTCCGACGGCTTGTGATCCGCCCTGTCGGCCAGACCGAACCTCTCGAGAAGGGAGAGAGCCTCCCTTTTCGCTTCCTGTTTTGAATTCCTCCTGATCAAAAGTGGCATCATGATATTTTCGAGAGCGGTGAACTCCGGAAGGAGATTGTGAAGCTGGAAAATAAATCCAATGTGCCTGTTTCTGAATCCCGAGAGGGCTTCGACCGAAAGCCCGGTCACATCCCTCCCCAGCACCGTGAGGCAACCGTTCTGGAACGAGTCGAGGCATCCGATAAGGTTGAGGAGCGTCGACTTGCCCGCACCCGAAGGTCCGACGATGGCGACTTTCTCCTTCCGCCCAATTTCAAAAGATATCCCTTTTAATACCCTTAGGGCGCTCCTCCCGTATCCATATATCTTTTCGAGATTCTCCGATTTTATTACCGCTCCCTCTTCCATCGTCCCGCCTATTCGTACCTGATGGTCTCAACCGGCCTCTGGCGTGATGCGTTCCATGCCGGAAAAACGGCGGCCATGGTGCTCAAAAACACGGCAAACACGGCGATGAGCACGACCATCTCCGCCTGTATCTGGGTGGGGATTCCCTCGATGTAATAAACCTGGCTGGGGACCAGGCTGATCTTTTCGAAAACGCCCAATTTAAAAAGGGCATACACCCACCCCATGCTGGTGTTTATCGCCCCTTCAATCCAGTGAATAATCGAGTCGAGGTTGAGCGAGGCAGCAATCCCGCACACGACGCCGGTGAATGATCCTATCAGCCCGATGAGGAATCCTTCCAGGATGAAAATGATCATTATGGAATTCGGCTTTGCGCCCATGGATTTTAAAATTCCCACGGATTTTCGCTTTTCCATGACCACCATCACCAGGGTCCCCATGATGGTGAATCCGGCTGAAAGGATGATCAACGACTGAATGATTATAATGATGAGCTTTTCAAGCTCAAGCGCATAAAAAAGATTACGGTTCTTCTGCTCCGCCGTCAGGGTAAGATATTCGAAGCCAAGCGCGCTCTTTATGCGCCGGGCGACCCTGTTCATATGGAATATATCGTGAATCTTGACGCCGATCCCGGACACGACATCCCCTACCTCGAAGAGCCTCTGGGATTCGGGAAGGGACATGATGATGAGCTTTGTGTCGTAATCGTAATACTGGGTCTTGAAAAAGCCGATGACCCGGAACTTGGCGAGCCCGGGGGTAACGCCGGTCCTGATCGTCAGCATACCCTTGGGCACGATGAGCTCGATATAATCGCCGATGAAGATGTTGTAATTGGAGGCCATCTCCTCGCCGATGAAGACCGAGCGTGTATTGAAGAAATCCCGGATGATTTTTTTGGAAAGGTGGGGCCTGCCTTTTGGATAAAAGTGCTCTCTGGTCCTCACGATAAACTTCGCGACATCGGCGGGGATCACCCCTTCAGCGCCCACGCCCCGTATTATGACAGGCGAGATATTCGAGCCGAAGCGGAAGAGCCCCTGTGACATGATATAGGGCTCGGCGGATCTCACCCCATCAATCCCTCTGATCTTTTTGATGAGGCTCCTGTAATTCCCGATACCCGTATCTCCCGAGGGGGAAAACGCCTTCGTCACGGTGATGTGGGCATCGACATCAAGGATCTTGTCCTTGATTGCGGATTGGAAGCCGTTCATGACCGAGAGGACCACGATAAGGGTAAACACACCAAGAAAGACGATGAAAATTGAAAGGAAGGTATTAAAGGATATGATGCCCTGGTTCTTTTTTGACTTGAGATACCTGAAGCCTACAAACAACTCATACAGACTCATGGAGCATACCCTTATCGTTCGATGCGGATTATTTTTCTGTTCCACATCAGCCAGCCCTGCGCGGCGCGGCCTCCCTCGATATACCTGATAAAATCGACATCCCCCCGCAGCAGCATCAGCGGCTTCCTGTCACTCCTGCGAATTTCCGTGCATTCGAATTGCACGTTCCGACTTATAAATGCATGGCCCATGGGGTCCTTGTGTATCTTTTTCTCATCAAGTTTCTCCACTCCCGTCACCATGAGATCTGTATAGTAATAATCCCTGTAAATCTCCCTGAAAACCGGCTCTTCCTTCGGGAAGGCCTCGCAGGAAGCGTACTCTTTGTAATTCAATCTTTCGATCGCGCGCGTCCACTTGGCGAATATGTATTCCGGTTCGGCGAATTTTTTCTCTTTCTTGCAGGATATAACCGCCAGCGCGACCGCCAGGGCCAGATATATTGCTTTTTTCATTTCTTTTATTTCTCGCTTATAAGTGTTGAGGTAAAACCGCCAAAAAACTTTCGATTATACCAGGCCGAGCTCCTTTTCACCGAATACCTGGGCCGAAAATTTTTCAATCTTGGTTCCAGGCAGCTTCCATGCGTTCCCGGGCAGGCCCGCCTTGTAGCAGGTATACTCGAGAAATTGATCCCTTCCCCATCCCTGCTCCACCGGTACCTGGGGCAGAAGCAGGCCGGTGTGGGGACCCCTCGTGATGATCAGCCCGTCGCGGCCGACTTTGATCTCCGAGACGTCGTGAACCTGCTCAAGCGGGGAGAGCAGCGATATCTCAATGTCGATACGATCGAATTCTTCCCTGCAGAGCTTCTCAAACCTCGGGTCGCTGAAGGCCGACGCCTTCGCCATATCGCAGATTGTCTGCGGAATCGGTTTTATCCCCACGATATAGCCGATGCATCCCCTGAGATCACCGCACGAATGAATGGTCACAAAGGCGCCGCATTTTTCCTGAAAGATCCTGTCATCAAGCTCCAATACATCATTTTGTTTAATTTTCAATTCCTCGGCGATGGTTTTCCTCGCCAATTTCAACAATTGAACCTGTTGATTTCGATTGAGTTCCATTGTAATTGTCCCTATATCAAACCGGTTTTCGATCAATCACGTATCCGCTGAAACAGCCGGCGTGTGCGAAAGTCTACGCGTTTTTATAAGGAAACTTTCAAAAATCTTTTACTGAAGTTTCCTTTTGAGCGCTTATGGGGTAAAACCATTTTTTCATTGATCATAAAATGAAAAAGCGGTTGAAAATCCGCACATACACTTCATAGCATATATGAATCATACTACATGCCACAAGCCAGGGTGTCAATACACTATTTTGAGCAAAGGGCAAATCGGCATAAGACTCCGGCAGGCCTCACCTGGACAAAACCGGAACAATGCATTCCGGTGAATCATTTTTAGGAGAATTGACTTGTGGAGATACGGGATAGGCGATCATATCATCGTTCGGATACGGTTCAAGCACCCCCATGGCCTTGTCCTGATCCGCCGAGAAATCAAGCCATCGCGCTTCACGGTCGCGGGGGAGGATCACCGGCATGCGGTTATGAATCGGCTTCATGATTGCGTTCGGTTCCGTAGTAATGATCGTGCAGGTGCGCAATTCAATACCATCCGGCGAAGTCCATGACTCATACAAGCCCGCAAAGGAGAATGATTTTCCTGACTCAAGACGTATGAAAAAGGGTACCTTCCGCGTCCCTTCATTTCTCCATTCGTAAAACCCGCTTGAAATAATGAGGCACCGTCGCGACGTGAACGCACTTTTAAAGCTGGGCTTCCCCGCCACGGATTCAGCCCTGGCGTTGATAAGCCTTCTTCCAATGGAGGGATCCTGCGCCCAGTGCGGCACCAGGCCCCACTGGAAATCAACCAGGAGCCTCCTCCCCTCCTTGACCACGACGGAAAGCACGCGGTTTCCCGGCGCGATGTTATAGCTCGGCCCAAGCTGAGTATAAGCCTCATCCACCAGAAAAGTTTTGATAAGCGAGCTCAACGGCTCGATTTGTGCGAATCTGCCACACAACGTAATCCACCCTTTCTTATTTATAATATAAAAAATTCACCGGTACGCATACCGGTTTCAAACATTTATATTCGGAGCTGTTCCCTCAACCCCCGAAGAGGGCTAATATTTCTGACATGATTATTAAGTCGCTATACGTTACTATTTTTCAACTCTTTAAATCCCCCTTTGGGGGATTTAAGGGACAGCCCCATGCACTATGTATAAGATTATTATTTATGCCAATTATAATTTTTAGGAATTAAAATTAAAAAATAATGTACAATTGATATATTTTTGTATAATTTTATGATAAAATACAAAAAAAAATATAAATTTATTTCCAAATTTGCCGATAATAGAAGCGTGATACTATCCCTGAATAGGGAAGTATATTGAGGAAATTATGAATATCTCAACGAGCGATTATTCGCCCATAATGGAATCCCTTCAGAAGAGCAATGAGCTGCTTCGAATGTTTGCGGTTGCA
>CAZHAD010000072.1:0-17198 GCA_964529965.1 uncultured Leptospirales bacterium
ACTTTTTTTATTTTCATATAACGCACCTCTGCTAATATGCTGAACAGCGAATGGGGGGCATCGTCGCACTACCATGAATCTTTTCCTTGAAAATTTTTTCAATGAAAAAAGCGGTTTGTGAGATCAAATGATGATATTTGATTTTGGCCTCTAGCGTTATTTATTAATATAAAATAACGATTTTTGCTATTTCCCCTTGCTGCATTATTTGTATATTAAGTATCAAGTGATCGCGCGCAAGGGCCGGTTGTTTCACGTGAATAAGGGAGGAATTCTGAATGAGAAATTATCAAAGCGAATATACAAGCAAGCTGCGGAGCGCGGAAGAAGCGGTTCGGGTGGTTAAATCAGGCGATTACGTCAGTTACGGACATTTCGCAATGGCGCCGATCGGGTTGGATGAAGCCCTGGCCAAACGGGCGGGAGAGCTGTCCGACGTCAAAATCAAGGCGGTCATGGCCCTTTTTGTACCGAAGACGGTCACGGCCGATCCGCAGAGAAAATCTTTCACCTATTACAGCGGTTATTTCAGCCCTTTTGAAAGGAAACTTGCGGAAAAGGGGCTCTGCTATTACGTTCCAAATAATTACGGGTTCACGCCTACCGTCGCGCGCAGAAAATTGTCTCAACCCTCGGACGTATTCATGCTTATGACCACGCCTATGGATGCGAACGGATATTTCAATTTCAGCACGTCATGCTCGGAGCACCTCGCGTTATGCGAGATGGCGGATTGCGTTATCCTTGAGGTCAACGAGAACGCACCCTGGGCCATGGGGGGCGAACAGGAAACAATCCATATATCCCAGGTCGATTATATCGTGGAACACAATACCCCGATGTTCACCATACCCGCTGAATTTGCCGCTTCAGAAGCCGATACAAAGATCGCGGCCCAAATTATCGAACATATTGAGGACGGGGCCTGCCTGCAATTGGGAATCGGCGGCATGCCGGGTATCATCGGTAAAATGATCGCCGACAGCGATTTGAAGGACCTGGGCGTTCATTCGGAAATGATGGCCGATTGTTTCGTCGATCTGTTCGAGCAGGGTAAAATAACCGGGTCCAGGAAGAATATAGATAAGAATAAAATGACCTACACCTTCGCCGTGGGAAGCCAGCGGCTGTATGACTTCATCGACAGGAACCCCGCCTGCGCGATCTATGCGGTGGACTTGATCAATATGCCGGCCAGGATCGCCATGAACGACAAGCAGATAGCCATAAATAATGCGGTGGAGATCGATCTGTACGGTCAGGTAAGCTCGGAATCAGCGGGGTTCAAACAGATTTCCGGAACCGGCGGCCAGTTGGAATTTACCCTGGGGGCGGAGCAATCCAGGGGAGGCAAGGCATTTATATGCCTGAGCTCCACCACTGTTAAAAAAGGGCAAACAGTGTCGCGCATCGTTCCCTATTTCCGGCCGGGCA
This sequence comes from uncultured Leptospirales bacterium, assembly GCA_964529965.1. GTDB lineage: Bacteria > Spirochaetota > UBA4802 > UBA4802 > UBA5550 > RBG-16-49-21. Next base: position 1,435 of record CAZHAD010000072.1, read on the forward strand.
CTATCGTAACATGTCCCCGCGGATCCGTCAGCAACGTCGTGACGGAATACGGCTCGGTCAACTTAATGGGGAAGCCCACCTATCAGCGTGCGGAAATGCTGATCTCCATCGCGCATCCGGACTTTCGGGATGATCTGATAAAGGCAGCCGCCGAACAGAATATCTGGAGGCGAAGCAACAAGATTTGATCTCTGCGGGCGCGCATTCGCTTTTGAATGCGCGCCCGGTCATTCTATTGCAATTTTCTCAGTTCCTTTTTGAGAATCTTGCCTACCAATGTCTTAGGCATCGATGCAAGGATGGCGATCTCTTTCGGGACATAGAAGCTTTTAAGCTTGGTTTTGCAAAACTCCAATATCTCTTCCGGCGTCGCCTGTTGCCCCGGCTTTAACGTTACGAATCCCTTGATCGCCTCGCCGTATACTTCGTCTTTTACGCCGATGACCGCCGCCTCTGCAATAGCGGGATGGGCGTAAAGAACTTCCTCTATGGTGCGCGGCGATATGTTTTCCCCGCCCTTGATAATAATATCCTTTTTGCGGTCGGTAATGAAGAAATAGCCGTCCTTATCAACGTAGCCGATATCGCCCGTATAAAGCCAGCCGTCCCTGATAACCTCGGCGGTTTCCCCCGACATCTTCCAGTATCCCTTCATGACCATGGGACCGCTGATGACGATCTCCCCTTCCGTTCCGGCAGGTGCTTCCTTGCCGTTGTCGTCGAAAATTTTCATTTCAATGCCTACGTTGGGGATGCCGATGGAGCCGACCTTTTTCAGACCGTCGAGCGGATTCACGCACGCATTTGCGCCTGCTTCCGTAAGCCCCCAGCCTTCCGCAATTTCCCGGTCGTACCTTTCTTTGAACTGGTTCCAGGTTTCCATCGACAGGGGAGCTGATCCGCAGATGAAGTTATTGACCGAGCTTATATCGTATTTCGCGTGATCCGGGAACAAGAGCATGTAAATATACATCGTAGGCACCGCGGAGAGGGTTGTTACCTTGTATTTATCAATGGCCGCAAAGAGCTGCTCCAGATTGAACTGCCGTAAAATGACCGTTTTACCGTGCGTACGCATGTATCCGGTGTTCATGGTCGCCACTCCGTAAGAATGGCAAAGGGGGAGAACGGCCATGTTCACCGTATCCATCGGAAGATTCGTCGCATCCTGCCCGCACTTGGCGGTATAATACAGCCCGTAATGGGTGAGCATGACACCCTTCGGCTTGCCGGTCGTGCCTGAGGTATAGATGAGCGCGGCGACGTCGTCATCTTCGGTTGATACTATTTCCAATTGGTCGGAACTCTCGTCAATGATTGTTGAATAATGTAGCGTACCTTCAACCGGATTGGGGGAGACCAGAATAACATGTTTAACTTCGGGCGCATTGGCCATTGCGGCCCTGACCTGGTTGATGTAATCCGGGGAGCTTATGACCGTATTGGCGCCCGAATCCTGATAGATGAAGCTCATTTCTTCAGGGCCGACCAGATAATTGATCGGCACGGCGATTGCGCCGATCCTCCATATCGCCTGAAATGCATTGAAAACCTCCGGACAGTTGGGGCATTGTATAATGACCCGGTCTCCCCGCTGCACACCCAGCTTCTTCAAGGCATTTCCCAATTTTCTGGCAGTGCGGTCCATCTGCATATTGGTTAACTCTTGTCCTTCGAACACGACGCTTACATGTTCGCCAACCTCCAGACTTTTTAAGGCCAGTTCTGCAATATTCATATCATGGCTCCTTGGTTATTTTTTGTAGGTTGATAAATTTTTTGTAAAACCCGGCAATCGATGATTGTCCATCGGGTTTCAAAATAATCGTATTATTTTTTTGCAAAGATGCTGGAATTTTTTTATATGACCTGCTCTCACACCCGCCGGATTTATGGGTATAGTACCTGCTCATCCCGCAAAAAAAACTACAGTGCGACATCCCTGTCGGTTTTAACCTGCCCGGCAGGTGCCGGAGGTTTGATGATGCCTTTATGAAAAATATACCTTTACTAATAAATAACCCGATGGGGATCAGTCATGCTACAATGGTTGATATCTATGTTTATTTTGGCAACAAATATTTGATTGCTCGAAGGAATGTAAAGGAAGAATCACCTGCGCATCAGGCAGCACATGATCGCTTTTTGCACGTGCAGCCTGTTTTCAGCCTGTTCAAACACGATCGAGCGGTCCGAATCCAGGACATCGCCTTCAATCTCCTCGTCCCGGTGCGCGGGCAGGCAGTGCATGACGAGGCACTTCTTCCCGCACTTGGAAAGCAGCTCCTTCGTTATTTTATACCGGGCGAGAATTTTTTTCTTCCGCGCGGATTCCCGCTCCTCGCCCATGCTTATCCACACGTCGGTGTACACATAATCCGCGTCCCTGACCGCGGCCTCCGGGTCGTTCGTCAGCATTATGGTAGAACCTGAAACGGAAGCGAGCCGCCTCGCCTGCTCGATCACCGCCCTGTCCGGCTCGTACTTTTCGGGAGAGGCGATGGACAGGTCGACGCCGAGTATGGCGCCGCACTGGATGAGGGAGTTGGCCACGTTGTTGCCGTCGCCTATGTAGGCGAGACGAATCCCAGCCAGATTTTTTTCCCGCTCGTAAATGGTGAAGTAGTCCGCAAGCGCCTGGCACGGGTGAAAGGTGTCGGAGAGGCCGTTGATGACCGGGACCGTCGCGTGAAGGGCCAGCTCGATGACGTTGTGATGAGAGAAGGTCCGTATCATGATCCCGTCCACGTACCGGGACAGCACCATGGCGGTGTCCTTCAGGGTCTCGCCCCGCTTGAGCTGTATGTCGTTGCCGTCGAGGAACAGGGCATGGCCGCCGAGCTGGGAGATGCCTGCTTCGAACGAAACCCTGGTCCGCGTGGAGCTTTTCTCGAAGATCATGGCGAGGGACTTCTTGTTGAGCAGTGCGCGGTGCTTGCCCCGGCGCGCGTTTTTTTTGAGCCACGCCGCAAATCGGAAAATCCCCATGATCTCGTCTCTGGTAAGATCCGTCACGCTGACGAGGTCTTTTGTGCTCACGCGTGGAATTCTCACCCCTGCGCCCCTTGCTCGCGGAATACGGATTCGAGGATCTTCATACCCGCGCCCGCGGTTTCGAGCGTGATGCTCAGGGGTGGCATGATCCTTATGACCCTTTCCGCGGTACAGTTGATGACGAGCCCCTTCTCAAGGCCCCTTGATACGATGTCCGCTCCCGGCCTGGTGAGCTCGATTCCGATGTGGAGTCCCATGCCGCGGACCTCAGTGATGAGGTCGACGATTCGTTTAAGCGATTCCAGCCTGTCCAGAAAAAACCCGCCCACCCTGTTGACGTTCGCCAAAAAGCTTTTTTTCCCGACCTGCCCGAGCACCGCCGATACCGCGGCGCAGGCGAGGTGGTTGCCGCCGAAGGTCGAACCGTGGCTTCCCCGCGGCAGGTATGCGGCCAGGAAGTCTTTCGCATGGATCGCGCCGACCGGCACCCCGTTCCCGAGCCCCTTGGCGAGCGTGATGATGTCCGGGGACAGATTGAATTGCTGGAACGCGAACAGGGACCCGGTCCTTCCGATGCCGGTCTGCACCTCGTCAATGATGGTGAGTATGCCCTTTGCGCCGCAGATATCGAATATCTCGCGAACGAACGCGGGATCCGCGATCACGATCCCCCCTTCGCCCTGTATGAGCTCGATCATGACCGCGCATATATTTCTATTTTTCCTCAGCGTCTTCCGCAGCTTGCCCGCGTCGTTGTAGGGAAGATACGTAAATCCCGGCACCAGGGGGCCGAAGCCTTCATGGATCTTTTTCTGGGCGGTCGCGGACATGCCTCCGTACGTCCTGCCGTGAAAGGAATTGGTGAAGGTCACGATCTCGTATCTATTTTTACGATGGGCGATCCCGTATCTGCGCGCGAGTTTTATGGCGGCCTCGTTCGCTTCGGTCCCGCTGTTTACGAAAAGAGTCTTTCCGGGAAAGGAAAGTTGCGCTAGGAGTTTTGCCGCCTCGTTCTGTTCTTTATTGTAATACCAGTTTGAGGTATGCAGGAGGTAGTCGATCTGCCGGTGAAGCGACCTGCGGAGCAGCGGATTGCCATAGCCGAGGTTGGACACCGCGATGCCCGAAAAAAAGTCGATGTATCTTTTACCGTCCTGATCGAATAAAAAGCAGTCCTTGCCCCTGGTAAAACAGACGGGCAGCCGGTCGCCGTAATTCTGGAACAGGTATTTTTTGTCTTCGGACATAATATCGTTCAGCTTTCTGGAGCCCATAACGGTTGCCTCTGTAATGACAAATATCTTGCAGATCCCCGCATGTGTCTGCGATAAAAAATAAAAATCGGGAACTCTCCCGATCGTGCATATTCCTGTATCTGAGCCGATGCCAATATATATTATTTTTCATGCATATCGTAAAATTAAGATATCAAAAGTCAAGAAATTAATGAATTAAGCCTTCAATCGGCAAGGCCCACTCATGCGGCGCATGCTTAAATTCTGAAAAGATATTGACTATTTGTTTTGCCGCTGCTATCATAGACCCGGCCTTTTGGAGATATCTATAAATTTCATTTTATAATAGGGGTTGCATATGAGAAGGCGGAAGCAGATAATCATCGACAAGAAATTCCAGTTCAAGACGGCTTTTTCACTTATCGGTCTGGTGACCCTCCTAGCCGCCGTTATCGTTGCGGCCATTGCGGGCAATCTGGTATATAACAATCACCGGATGGAGCGGATAAGCGTTATGGACGACAACATCGTCCAGTATCTCCAGGTGAAAAGCCTGATGCAGAAACCCGCCCCACAGGATGAAAGGGCGATGAAGCAGATCGCGGTCAATCACAGCAACAACATGAAATCGATGCTGGCCATGATCAAATACAACAAGGTTCTTCTTGCGTTCCTGATCGTTTTCGTAATCGGCCAGGGCCTGATCCTGTTTTTGGTTTTGATCAGAAAAACGCATCAGATAGCCGGCCCCGTTTATGTGATGAGCGGTTATTTGAGGGAGATGATAGAGGGGAGGAATCCATCCTACCGCAACCTCAGGAAGCATGATGAGCTCAAGGATTTTTATTCGCTTGTTTGCACAATGATCGACGCCGTTCGCTCGAGGGAAAAGAAATGAATACCCTCGCATGAGGGTTACGGCGGTGGGAGCCGCGCTTCCTTCCCAAGGGGGGAGGGATGTATATTGCCTACTTGCCGGTGGTATCCTTCAAAAGCGATTCAACGGTTTCGGCCACCACCGGGTCCTTCGAATTTTTACAGTACACTGAATAAGGAATGGGAGGTATGATCTTTAGGTTGAAAAGCCTGTAGTAATTCGTCTTGAACTGCAGGTCGTATCGTTCCATGTTCTTGCTGAAGTAAAAATCGCTCATCGGGATCGTGGGAGCATCCGGATCGGAAATAGGCACCGTATATCCGGTGCCTGAGGGATTGATGTCGAAACCCTCTTCAATCTTGGCGAGAAGCGAATCAAGGGACGCCATGTTGTATGAATAGTTGTCGCGGTATATCTTGCCGCTTATAATATCCCGTTTCATCTGTGCGATGTTGTCGTTGAAAAACTGGGATGTGCATCTTCTGGTTTTTCTGAACTGTTTCCTGTCCGGATAATACTGATATATTTTATCGATCGTGTTATCGCTGTTCTCATCGATGATCAGGGCGATGAGCTTTTTGCTGCCGGTAAAATCGCCGATGACGATCGAGGTCGAATTTCCGATGGACTGGAGAAAAAAATAGTTTCTGAAATCGGGCGGATTGGGGAAGAAATGGAGCCGCCCGTATGTAACGGGCTCGACGTACATTGACTCGCCCGCACCCAAGACCAGGGTGCCTGCTAGAACAAAGATACCCAAGAAGATCCTCGATATTGTTTTTTTCATGGCCTCGCCCCTTGACATACCTTGGAAGTCAGCACTTATCAAAGTTTAAAGCGAGAATATGCAAATATTAATATTTTGTCAAATGAATTATGTGACTATATTTCTCATGCGAAGATTATATGACATAATATTTGCTTCACCCGGAGTCCGGGCGTTTTTTCATTGCCCTCGTCATGCGCGTCAATGAAGTGCGCGAGCCGGGGCGGCCCGCTGCGGTGCATTGCTCCCCGGCCCGGAGGGGTTTTAGAGGTGGAATCCAATTCCGCAAAAAACCGTGATGAGCCGGAGCGGCGTTCCCTTGTAGAAGGCGTGCTTATATGACGAGCCGAACTGAACCTCGACGGGCTTGAATATGAGATTAAATGATGCGGACACGCTCAGGTACGGATCAACCGACTGCCTCCTGGAGCTTAGCTGGTTGAATATGTCGTCCGATCCGTAAAGGTAAATCCGTGATACGGCGGCTCCGCCGCCGGCGGAGAGCCTGATCCCGAAATGATCAAAGAACCTGTACGTCAGATTTCCGTTCAGCGTCATCCCCCACAGGAGCATCGAGGATTTTTTCAGCACGAGAATTCTTCCGTTTGAGGCGCTCAGATAATCGGCGTCGGCCGATATGCCGAACCAGTTGAGTATGTCATACGAAAGGTAAGGAGCGATATATTCGGAATCCTCGTAAAGGTTCGAAAAGCGTCCCTTGATGAAAAATCTTCCCGTCTTGACTCCGAAAGAAAGTCCCCTGAGCGCACGGTATGCCTTCATGAACGGCGATATGATATATCGCTTCGCGTTTTCCTTTTCGAACGAATCCAGATTCCTCGTGATGCCTGCCGCGAGCTCGTCGATAATGCCCTTCAGCTCCGCCCCGGTCTCGTAGCTCTCCCCGGTTATATTCGCCAGGTTCTGTCCTTTCAGGTTGATCAGGAAGAGCTCGACCGACAATTTTTTCCCCCTGACCGTCCCGTATCCCGCTATGATATATTGCGCCGAGTGCGCGGCGCCGATCTTCCTCATCTGTTCGTAGAACAGGCCGCTTCCCATGCCGACAAGCGGGAGAAATTCGTAAATCCTCTCCACCTCGTATCTGCCGGCCCCGGAGAGGTTGCGCGCGATGGTGGTGGGGATGATCGTCGAATAAAAATCATACTGCTCCTCCTCGGCCTTCTGGTCCGTTTTGCCGAGGATGGTTTTTTCAAAGGTTATCGCGCAATTATATATAAGAACCTTTATCGCCCTGGTCTGGGCCCGGGCGGGGATTGCAATAAGGGTCATGAAGATGAGAATGAAGATCTTTTTATGCATTGTCCTGAAAAAGTCGAATGGGTTTCATATATGCTGCCATTGCGAATTACGTTGTCAACTTGAAATTGCACGGCCGCGGTCCACTGCCGCAGAAATGCGCCGTGAAATAATCAGGGATCAGGTCGAATATTCGGCATTGATTTTTACGTAGTCGACCGACAGGTCGGTCGTGAGCATTGACGCTTCCGCTTCCCCGAGGCCGATGTCCACCGTAACCGTAAATGCGTTTTTTCTCATGATATCGGCGATCGATCCGGGGTCGGAATCGGACGGTGTCCCCTTCTGGAGAAGGGGAGAGCCGTCAATGAATATGGACAGGGCCGATTCCTCCACCTCGGCTCCCGAGTACCCTGCCGCCGCCGCGATCCTCCCCCAATTCGGGTCGTTTCCGAAGAAGGCCGTCTTCACCAGCATGGATTCGGCGATCGTCCGGGCGATCAGTGCGGCGTCCTCACGGGTGCGTGCGTTTTTTACCACGATCCTGACCGATTTTGTGGCTCCCTCACCGTCCGCAATGAGCATTTCAGATATCCGGGCAAGCAGCGCGTGAAGCGCTTCCTCGAAATTTTCAAGGCCCCGGGCGTCGTCGACCGGAGTATCCGATTGTGGAGACAGAATCAGCGCCGTGTCGTTGGTCGACATGTCTCCGTCTATGGTGATCGCGTTCAGGGTTGCATCCACGCTCCTGCGTAAAGAGGCTTCGAGATCGGACCTCTGCATCGGAGCGTCAGTGATCATGAAGCAGAGAAGGGTGGCCATGTTCGGTGCGATCATGCCCGCGCCCTTGGCCGCTCCGGCAATACGGAATATCCCTCTCCCGGTTTCAAATGACACGCAGGCCCGTTTGGGCGCGGTGTCGGTCGTCATGATGGCCAGAGGGATGAGCCCGCCGTTGTCCGGGGCGAGGGAGGAGACCAGCGCGGGATGGGAGCGCATCATTTTTTCGACCGGGAGCTGCCGGCCGATTATACCGGTCGAGGCCATGAGTATTGAAGCGGGGGGAGCGCCCAGCCGGTCCGCCACATCGCGGGTCAGCCGTTCGGCGTTTGTATATCCCTGTTCTCCGGTGCAGGCGTTGGCGTTGGTCGCGTTCGCAAGCAGGGCCTTTATCGGCCCGCCGATCCTTTCGCGGCACAGCTTCACCGGCGCGGCCGCGATCCGGTTGGTGGTGAATACTCCCGCGGCGTTGCACAGGCCCTCGGATGCGATGAGGCAGTAATCAAGCCTCCCGGTTCGCCGAATCCCGCATTCAACCGCGGAGAAACGGTATCCTGGAACCATCTCCAAACCCCCATCCAGATATTCCATGCATGCTCCTTCATGATTAAATAATATTTTGTTGATTCATGATGCAATTGATCGTATTATCGCCGCATGCGGGATGCCGGTCAATTATTTTGTTCCGGTTGAGTGATTTTATGCGGAAAGCGCTTCGTTATGTGAAAATGGATAATGCGGAATAATTTAGTAATGGTTTCGCGATCAGGTATTTTGTGGGAGGATGAATCCATGGGAACGTTCAATGAATACGATAAATACGACGCTCTGGGCATTGCCGAGCTGATCAGGAAAAAGGACGTCCAGCCGCTGGAGGTGTGCGAGGAGGCAATCGACAGGATCGAGAGCCTCAATCCTAAAATCAACGCGGTCATTTACCGCATGTTCGATGCGGCGCGGGCCCAGGCCCGGGCTCCGCTTTCCCGGGGCCCGTTTACCGGCGTCCCCTTTCTGTGCAAGGACCTGGTAACCTACTGCGCGGGCGTCCCCTTTACCAAGGGAAGCAGGTCCTACAGGAACTATATTCCGGACAGGGACAGCGAGCTCATGACGCGCTACAAAACCGCAGGTGTCCTGATCATGGGCAAAACCAATACCCCCGAATTCGGTCTCATGGGCGTCACCGAGCCGGAGCTGCACGGGCCGACGCGCAACCCATGGAACGTAAACCATACCCCCGGAGGCTCGAGCGGGGGATCCGCCGCGGCGGTGGCGAGCGGTATGGTGCCCCTGGCGTCGGGAGGGGACGGGGGAGGCTCCATCAGAATACCGGCGTCATGCTGCGGCCTGTTCGGGCTGAAGCCCACCAGGGGCCGCTCTCCGCTCGGCCCCGATAACGGCGAGATATGGCAGGGCGCGGAGGTGGAGCACGTGATCACCCGGTCGGTAAGGGACAGCGCCGCCATGCTCGATGCGGTATGCGGACCCGATGAGGGCGCACCGTATATCATACCGAAGCCGGAGCGGCCGTACGCCGCCGAGGTCGGGCGGGATCCGGGCCGATTGAGGATCGCTTTTACCGTGAAATCGCCCCTCGGAGGCGAGATAGATCCTGAATGCAAAAAGGCAGTGGAAGGCGCGGCGAAGCTCCTGGAGGAGATGGGTCACACGGTGGAAGAGGCCGATGCGCCGGTCGACGGCGAGGCTCTGGCAAAGAGCTATTTCATGATGTATTTCGGCGAGACCGCCGCGGACATGGAGGAGCTGCGCGGAATTCTCGGAAGAAAAGCGAGGCCCTCCGACGTGGAGGGTTCCACCTGGGCGCTCAACCTGCTCGGCAGGGCCTTTTCCGCGGGGCAATTCGTTCTGAGCATGCGGGAGTGGAACACCTTCTCAAGGCAGATGGCGGGATTTCTGGAAAAGCGCGATTGCTACCTTACGCCCACGCTTGCCGCCCCCCCGGTGCGCATAGGCGAGCTGAAGCTGAATCCCGTTGATAAGCTTCTCATGGGCATCGTGAACGCTTTGAATTTGGGCGGGCTCCTCAGACTGTCGGGAATGGCGGACGCCATCGCCATGAAGAGCCTTGCCAAAACCCCATTTACGCAGCTCGCCAATCTCACCGGCCTGCCCGCCATGTCGGTGCCCCTGCACTGGACATCGGAGGGGCTCCCCTGCGGCGTTCAGTTCGTCGCACGCTTCGGGGAAGAATCGCTCCTGTTTCGGCTCGCCGGCCAGCTGGAACGGGCCAAGCCCTGGTTCGACAAGCGCCCGGTATTGTAAGTGCCATGGCAATACAGTCCATTTAGCAATACCCCTCCCTTGATGGGAGGGGGGAGGGGGCAGATCATTTCTGTTTTAATTTTTATACACTAACACGCCCGTCCGTTATATCCGATAATAATTAATGCATCACGGTTCATATCATAACAGGCTGAAGATTCCTCGGCATGATCGATGGTTCATGAAGAACATTGCATTAACATTGTCAGTCCTCTTTATTTTTTTTCTCTCCTGCGTTTCGGATCCGGGCCGTTACAGGGCCTCCTGGCAAAAGGGCTGGTTTTATGATAAGGACGAAGGAACAACCATCGTCAGGACCGCAAAGAGGTACCTCGGGACAAGATACCGTAAGGGAGGATCGTCTCCGGCGGGCTTCGATTGCTCCGGGTATGTCATGTACGTGTACAAGCGGAACGGGATTCTGCTTCCGAGGACGGCTAAAAGCCAGTTTTTTGCGGGGAGAAAAATCGCCCGCGGCAGGGTGCGGCCCGGAGACCTGTTATTTTTTAAAACGACCGGAAAAAGATACTCGCATGTGGGCATTTACGTGGGAGAGCATAGGTTTATCCATTCTCCGAGGACCGGCAAAAGGGTGTCGTATGCTGACATGGACAAGCCGTATTGGAAAAGAAGGTATATAGGAGCGGTGACGTTCATACATGAAAGCAGATTGCCGCATCATTAAAAAATTATAATTCTTGACAGATATCTCACCTTTGTTAACATATGCGTCATTGGAGTTATTGGATTTTTTATGAGAATTGGGATTTATCCAGGTTCCTTTGACCCCTTGACTAATGGTCATCTTGATATTATTGAGAGAGTCAGAGGAATTTGCGATAAATTGATGATTGCAATAGCGATCAATCGCGCAAAAACACCCCTTTTTTCCGTAGAAGAGAGGTTGGAAATAATAAATAATTTCTTCAAGAATGACCGCTCGATCGAAGTGGCGTCTTTTGAAGGATTACTGGTAGAGTTTTGCAAAGCTAAGGGAATTCAGTATATAATCCGGGGCGTGAGGAACATCACTGATTTCGAATATGAGATGTCAAATGCCTCGGTCAATAACAAGCTTGCTCCTGAAATTGAAACGATTTTTTTGATGACCAGAGGGGAATTCTCATTCATCTCTTCAAAAACGGTCAAGGAGATCGCGAGTTTCAGGGGGGATCTTACCAGCCTCGTGCCTCAATTCGTCATAGAAAAAATCCAACAAAAAATCTCCGAAAGCGGGTCTCTTATACAATAAGACCGCTTTCAATGATGCGTGTAAAATTAATACTCAATTGGGGACGGGAGGTCCTGTATGACGACGTCTATAATCATATTATTGATCGTTCTTCCCGTATGTGGGATACTTGCTGGAATCGCCGCCCGCGCATACTACGGCAGGATTAATTTAAGCTCCGCAGAGGCCAAATCGCAGAGAATCATCCAGGATGCGCTGAAGGATGCGGAGAACAAACGGAAGGAGCTGCTGATCGAGGCGAAGGACCAGCTTCTTAAAGAAAAGAATCTTATGGAGAAGGAGAACAGGGATCGGCGCCAGGAGCTGCAGAACATAGAAAAGCGGTTTCTCCAGAAAGAAGAGGCCATAGATAAGAGGATCGAGCATATCGAAAAGCAGGAAAAGATGCTCAATATCAAGGAGCAGGAGAATAAAGAGCACGAGGAGGAGTTGAAGAGGGAGTTCGACCGGCATAAGAAGGAGCTCGAGAGGATCGCGGGCATGTCCTCCGAAGAGGCCAAACAGCTGCTGATGAAGAATTTTGAAAGCGAGGCTAGATTCGAAGTCTCCAAGCTGATCAACAAGATAGAAGAAGAGGCGAAGCGCACCGCGGATAAAAAGTCGAAGGAGGTCATCATCAGCGCCATCCAGAGAAATGTGACCGATTACACCTCGGACAGCACCATCACCACCGTATCGCTTCCCTCGGATGAGATGAAGGGGCGGATTATAGGCCGCGAAGGAAGGAATATACGCACGCTGGAAAACTTGACGGGCGTGGATATGATCATAGACGACACGCCCGAGGTGGTGGTCATATCAGGGTTCGATCCGGTGCGCAGGGAGATCGCGCGGATGTCGCTCGAGCGCCTGATCCAGAACGGGAGGATCCACCCCGCCCGCATCGAGGAGGTGGTGGAGAAGGTGACCGTCGAGATAGAGGAGACCATGCTTGAAGAGGGGGAAAAGGCAGCGTACCAGCTCGGGATCACCGGCCTTTCCAAGGAAGCGCTCTACAACCTCGGGAAGCTCAAATACCGCTCGAGCTACGGGCAGAACGTGCTCTCCCACAGCCTCGAGGTGGCCAACATGGCGGGCATCATGGCGGGCGAGCTGAAGCTCGACGTCATGCTTGCAAAGCGCGCGGGGCTCCTGCACGACATCGGCAAGGGGAGCATCGTAGAGGGTGAGGGGGCCCATGCCATCGTGGGCGCGGAGCTTGCCAAAAAGTTCGGGGAAATCGACAAGTGCGTCAAGGCGATCGCCTCGCACCACAACGACCGCGAGCCGGAATCTTTTGAAGCGGTGCTGGTGCAGGTCGCGGACGCCATTTCGGCCTCGCGTCCGGGGGCGCGCAAGGAATCGCTCGAAACCTATCTCAAAAGGCTCGACAACCTCGAGCAGATCGCGCTCGGATTCAAGGGAGTCGAGAGGTGCTATGCGATACAGGCTGGCAGGGAGCTCCGCGTCATGGTGGACAACTCCCTGGTGAGCGACGACAAGGCGGAGGGCATCGCCCGGGACGTGGCGGGGAAGATCGAGTCGGAGCTGAAGTACCCGGGAATAGTTAAGGTCACGGTGATCCGCGAGAAGAGAATCATCGAGTATGCAAAATAGCGCTGGCAGCACGATTGCAATTCTTACGGTCGGCGACATTGTCGGCCGGCCCGGCAGGGATGTCCTCAAAGACAGACTCCAGGGCATCATAGACACGCGCCGGGCGGACCTCGTCATCGCCAACGGGGAAAACTCCGCGGGAGGCAAATCGATCACGCCTGACATACTTCGCGAGCTTCTTTCCATCGGGGTGGACGTGGTTACCACCGGCAACCACGTATGGGACAACAAGGAGGTGCTTAAAATCCTTGACTCCGAGCCCGCGCTCCTGAGGCCGGCCAATTATCCCGACGGCGTCAAGGGGCACGGGTGGCATATCGTCGATCGCAAGGGAATCAGGATATGCGTGATCAATCTGCAGGGAAGGCTCTTCATGGAGCCGATCGACTGCCCTTTCAGGAAATTCGACGCCCTGTATGATGAGCTGAAGGACAGGGCGGACATCTTCATGGTCGATTTCCATGCCGAGGCCACTTCTGAAAAAAGGGCCTTCGGCTGGCACGTCGACGGCCGCGCCTCGGCCGTGTTCGGCACGCACACTCATGTGCAGACCGCCGACGAGGAGATCCTCCCCGGAGGCACCGGCTATATCACGGACATCGGCATGACCGGGTCGTTCAACTCGGTCATCGGCATCACCAAGGAATATTCGGTGCAGAGGTTTTTAACATTTACGAGGGTGAAGTTCGAGGTAGCCGAGGGAAATCGCAAGATCAACGCCGCTCTTTTTGAAATAGACAGGGGAGGGAAGACCGGACGAATCGAACGGATCATTACATGAAATGTAACCAACCTCCTTCTTTCCCCACAAAGAACTTGAAGGGGAAAAATGGCCGCGATTTTCCCGCACGCCCCGCGGGCGTGCGTATTCGGGAAAGAAACCCTCTAGGATCGGCGATCGGACGCGGTCACGTTTCAAAAAATACCGGAATGATACTCGAGAGAATAAACAGCACCAGGGACCTGCGTAGATTGAATGTCGACGAGCTCAAAATACTCGCCGACGAGCTCCGCGAATATATTCTCGACGTGATCTCGGAAGTCGGCGGCCATCTCGCCTCGTCACTGGGCGTGGTGGAGATGAGCATCGCGCTGCATTACGTTTTCAACACCCCGGCGGACAAGATCATATGGGACGTGGGACACCAGTGCTACGCGCACAAGATCCTCACCGGAAGGAAGGAGGAGTTCAGGAGCATCAGGCGGTACAGGGGCCTGAGCGGCTTCCCGAAAGTCTGCGAATCCGAATTCGACACCTTCAACGTGGGACACAGCAGCACCAGCCTCTCGCTCGCGTGCGGCATGGCGATCGGCAGGGACCTGGGCGGGAAGAGCCACAAGGTCATCGCGGTGATCGGCGACGGATCGCTCACCGGCGGCATGGCGTTCGAGGCGATGAACCAGATAGGCCATTTACAAAGCGACGTCATCATCATCCTGAACGACAACGAGCACTCCATATCCGAGAACGTGGGGGCGCTCTCCACGTATCTCACCAGGATCATATCCGGGACCACGTACAACCGCATACGGAGAAAGTCGATGGAGCTCGTCAAGGGTCTCCCGAAGATCGGCGCGATGCTCTTCCAGCTCCTCTATCGCTTTTTCGGCATCTTCAAAAGCATGATCGTGCCGGGCCAGCTTTTCGAGGATATGGGCATCCGTTATTTCGGGCCCATCAACGGCCATGATATTGTACAGCTCCTTGAGATTTTTGAGCGGGTCAAGCGGATTAACCACGGCCCCAAGATCATTCACGTGCTCACGAAAAAGGGGAAGGGGTATCTCCCGGCCGAAATGAAGCCGGTTCAGTTCCACGGGATCGGGCCCTTCGACAAGGCGACCGGGATCCCCCGCGGGAACAGGCCGCTGTCCTATTCCGAGATCGCGGGCCGCACGCTCGCGCATCTTGCGGACACGGACAAAAAGATCGTCGCCATCACCGCGGCCATGAAGCAGGGGACGGGTCTGTTTGAGTTCGAGAACAGGTCGAAGGAGCGGTTTTTCGACGTGGGGATCGCCGAGCAGCACGCAGTCACCTTCGCCGGATCGCTCGCCGCGTGCGGGTTCAAGCCGTTCGTCTCCATTTATTCAACGTTTTTGCAGCGCGCGGTCGACCAGCTCATACATGACATCGGGATCATGAACCTGCCGATCAAGCTTCTGATCGACAGGGCGGGGATCGTGGGCCAGGACGGCGAGACCCACCACGGGCTTTTCGACATCGCCATCCTCAGGAACATACCCAATTTTCTCCTGCTTGCGCCTTCATCAGGCGAAGAGCTGCGCGATATGATTTTTTTCACATCGCGCTACGACCGGGGCCCGGTCGCCATCCGCTACCCGCGCGGAGATGCCGAATCCGGAAACTTCAGCATTGACGGGTACCGGCAGTTTCGTCCCGGAAAAATAAAGCGGCTCGCCGCGGGCAAAGACCTGGCGATATTCACCTTCGGGGACATGGTGCCCGTCGCCTTTCAGGTCAGGGACATGCTGCTGAAAAAGAATATCCGCGCCTCCATCGTGAACCTGCTGACGATCAAGCCCCTGGACGTAAAGGGGATTGAACGGGTGATCGGAGAGACAGGCCGCTGCATCACGCTCGAAAACGGGATCATATCCGGGGGTGCGGGGGAATACATCCTTTCGTCCATTGCGGCACCCCTGAGAAGCAGAATCCTCTTCTGCGCCGGTTTCCCGGACCGGTTCATACCCCACGGC
>CAZHAD010000073.1:0-17174 GCA_964529965.1 uncultured Leptospirales bacterium
CCATCGTGTCATGGCCCCCCTATCACCTTGCTCGACCGACTCTCGGTCACCTACCCGCCCCGAACGGGGCGCATCCCTTATCGTTTCCTCGTCTTCCACCAATAATAAAAAAGTCCCGTCGAGGTGAGTGCCAGCCCCACCAGGGAGGGCACGAACGCGGTGATCAGCGTGATCACCAGGTAACCGGCCAGCAGCGCCAGCACGATGATGACGCTGTAGGGGTAGAGCCACGCCCGGTAAGGCCTTTTCACCTCGGGATATTTTTTCCTGAAAATGAAAATCGAGCAGATCGTCATGATGTTGAATATCGCGCCGGTGGCTGAAAAAAAGGCGATGATCGTTTCATACGATCTGCCGGTTTTAACGTCGAACGCCAGGTATACGGCCAGAAGCGCGGCCAGCATCACCGACGCCCATGCGGCCTGGGCGATCAGGGATCTGTTGGGCGTCCGGTACCGGGCGTCCAGCGGCTTTAATCCGGAAAAGAAGAGGCCGTCGGCCGCCATGGCCTGCCACGTCCGGGCCTTGACCAGAACCTGGGTGCTCACGTTCCCGAATGTGGAGAGCATCACCGCGATTGAAATGAGGACCCCGCCCGCGCCGCCGATCGCCGCCTTCATGGCCTCGGCCGCGATGCCGCGGGAGCGGGCGATCGCGGTCACCGGAAGCTGGTAGAGGTACGCCGCGTTGGTGCCGAGATAAAGGACCAGGACTCCGGCAATGCCCAGAAAGAGCGACAGCGGCAGATTTTTCCGCGGATTTCTGACCTCCTCGGCGATGTAGGTCGCCCCCTCCCACCCGCTGAAGGCGAAGAACGCCAGCCTGAGCGAGGCCCCGACAGCGACGATGCTTCCAAGGTTAAAGGTATCGGGAAGGAAGGGGGAGGTAAAATGGGAGAAGCTCCCTCCAACAGTAAACGATATCCCGATGATGATCCCGATCGCCGCGATTTTCATCAGGCTGAATACGTTCTGGAAAACCCCGCTTACAAGCACGCCGAAAAGGTTTATCCCCGTAAGGACCCATATGATCCCGAGGGCGATCAGTATCTCCTGTATATGGCCGAAGGGCAAGCGGAAGCAAACGGCCCACAGCTCGTTGAGATACTCGGCGAACACGAGCGCCACCGCGGCGATGGCGCCCGTCTCTGAAACGAAGAACATGGCCCAGCCGCGCAGGAACGCGGCCGCAGGGCCGTAGGCGGTCTTGAGATACACGTACGGCCCGCCCGACCTGGGCATCATCGCGGCGAGCTCCGCGTAGCAGACGGCGTGGAATATGGTCACCCCGCCGGCGATGATCCACACCAGCCCGAACAGGGAGGTTGACGATACGAGGGCCATGATGGGGCCGGGGGTGCGGAAGATCCCGGATCCGATGATCCTGCCGACGACGATGGAGACGGACTCGACGAGCCCGAGGTCGCGCCGGTAATCGGTCGCTTCTTCAAATACCGAGGTTTGAGAGGCGCCTGTTTGTTCCATTAAAAGGACGCGGAATTATTCCGTAAGTATCTGGACCCCGGTTTCGGTGACCCTGACCGTCTGCTCCCACTGCGCGGAAAGCCTTCCGTCAATGGTGACGGCGGTCCACGAATCCGGCATCAGCCGGGTCTCATACCTTCCCTGGTTGATCATCGGCTCTATGGTGAACACCATGTTGGGCAGCATCGTGATTCCGCGCTTTCTGCTTCCGTAGTGGTGCACATGCGGCTCTTCGTGGAATTTCAGGCCGATCCCGTGGCCGCCGTAGTCCCTCACGACCGAGTACCCGTGCTTGATCGCATGATGCTCGATCGCGTAGCCGATTTCACCAAGGTCGCGGTACGGCTTGACCTGCTCGATGCCGATATCAAGGCACTCCCTGGCGACGCGCACGAGGCTCGCCGCCTCCTCGGATACCTCGCCGACCATGTACATCCTTCCCGCGTCCCCGTAATAGCCGTTCAGTATCGTGGTCACGTCCACGTTTAAGATGTCCCCCTCCATGATCACGGTGCTGTCTGGTATGCCGTGGCAGACCACGTTGTTGAGGGACACGCATACGCTTTTGGGGAAGCCGTTGTAATGCAGGGGGGCGGGCACCGCGCCGCGGCTCACCGTATATTCATGAACCCAGACGTTTATATCATCGGTGGTGACGCCGGGCCTGATCCGTTTTCCGACCGCATCCAGTATGTCCCTGGTGAGCTGGCAGCTCTTTTGTATGCCGCGTATCTGCTCTTCGGTTTTGATAATGACGCCTGACGGTATGCTGATATTTCCGCCGGAAACGCCCCTCGTCATGTCAAAGTCGAGGTGGCACCTTTTGTATTTTTTTCCGCTGCCGCACCAGCAGGGATCGTTTCTGGAAAGCTTCCTCATTCCACCGCCCATCTATCCGCTCTTCCTATGGGGACAAGACGCTCAGTCATCGGGCATGCCTGAGCGGAATTGCCCTATTCAGATAAAATAAGTATTAACAAACAAATATGTCAAGAACTGTACCATATTTTCCCTTCACCCCTTTGTTCGCCGCGGCCGCCCCGACGTTTATATAAAAAAAGATGATCCGGAAGAATCACCTTTTTCTCAATGCATCCCCGAGGGGATTCGAACCCCTGTTGCCGGGATGAAAACCCGGTGTCCTAGACCCCTAGACGACGGGGACATTCATGATGTAGGATATGATGGCTTTTGAGACGCCCGAGAATCGAACTCGGGACCCACTGCTTAAAAGGCAGTTGCTCTACCGACTGAGCTAGCGTCTCAAAATGTAAAAATACCAGATACTTAATCGTCACCCGACTGTCAATAAAAATTATTTGTTCCTGAACGTATGGCTCCGGTCGGGTCCGACCGAGATGATCGATATCTTCACGCCCGCGCTGCTTTCGATAAAATCCACGTATTCGCGGGCCCTTTTCGGCAGATCTGCTTTTTTTCTGCACCTGGTGATATCCTCATCCCAGCCGTCCAGCTCCTTATAAACAGGTCTTGCGCGCTCGAGGGACGAAGCGGGGAAATGATCAACGCGCTTTCCGTCAGCCTGATATCCCACCGCGACCTTGATTTTTTTGAATCCGCTCAGGACATCAAGCTTTGTCAGTGCGAGGCTTGTCAGGCCGTTGATGAGCGACGCCTGCCTGAGCAGCGGTATGTCGAACCAGCCGCATCGCCGGGGCCTGCCGGTGGTGGATCCGAATTCCGCGCCGCCCACCCTCATCCGGTCGCCCTCGTCTCCGCGCGCCTCGGTGGGGAACGGGCCCCCGCCCACGCGGGTTACATACGCCTTGGCGATGCCGATGACCTCGTCGATGTCAAAGGCGTTCAGTCCCGTTCCCAGCAGCGCGCCGCCGATCGTCGGGTTGGAGGAGGTGACATAGGGGTAGGTGCCGTGGTCTATGTCCAGGCCGAACCCCTGGGCCCCCTCGAGAAGGATGCGCTTGCCCGCCCTGATCGATTCGTGGAGAAAATGCGGAGTGTTTATGATCATGCCGCCGCATACCCTTTTAAACCTTTTGAGAATGTTCATGATCTCGTCTTCGGAGTACGTGCCCTTTTTGTAGATCCGCGAAAGGCTGAGGTTCTTCAGCTTCACCACGAGCGAAATTTTTCCCTTCAGGCTCTTCATGTCGAATACATCCCCGGCCCTGATCCCGATGCGCAGGCATTTATCCGAATAGCTCGGCCCTATACCGCGCACCGTGGTGCCGATCTTCTTTGATCTGAATTCCTCCATCGATTCATCGATGGCCTTGTGGTAGGGAAGAATGAGATGGGCGGAATCGGAGATATAAAGCCTTTTTCCCACGTCAAACCCTTCATTCTCCAGCGACGTAAACTCGCTGATCAGCAAAACCGGATCGATCACCACGCCGTTTCCAATGACGCAGATCTTGTCCTTGTGCAGAACACCGGAGGGTATCAGGTGGAAAATATACTTCTTGTCGCGCACGACGACCGTATGGCCGGCGTTCGCCCCTCCCTGATAGCGCGCCACGATGTCGCTATTCCGGGTGAAATAGTCGATCATCTTCGCTTTTCCCTCGTCTCCCCACTGTGTGCCTATGATAACCCTGCAGCTCATTGCATACCTGAAAATGATTTACAAAAAAATGACTTCCTTTCTATTCTGTTAGAATAGTAGTGTAAAAAAACCCGTGCATTTTTTACTATTGTGTAAATACAATGTCAAATAACAAGTCTTTTTCCTTTTGGATAAAATTTCCATGAAACAAGCCCAATGTTTTGCCCGGTGTTTTTGGAGCGTACAATAAGCAACCGGCTTAACAGGTGATTTTAACCGGAAAAGGAATCGTATATATGATCATATTTCCACGCGAGGCGCAGCATGAATAACATCGTACGGTTCGGGGTCTCAATCGACGAAAATCTGCTTTCGGGGTTCGACGGGATCATAAAAGAAAAAGGATATGTGAACAGGTCGGAGGCGATACGCGACCTGATCCGTGACATGCTGGTATCGCGGGAGATTTCCAACCCGGACGCGGAATCGATCGGGACCCTCACCCTGGTGTACAGCCATGACACCAGGGAGCTCGTCGACAAGCTCAACGACATACAGCACCACTATCATAAAATCATCATATCGACGACGCACGTCCATCTCGACGAGCATAACTGCCTCGAGGTCCTCATTCTCCGGGGAAGGACAAAGATCGTCCAGATGATCTCAGACAGGCTCCTGGCGGTAAAAAACGTGAGGCACGGCAAGCTGACCGTAACCACCACCGGAAAAAATTTAAAATAAAAAGCTCAACTATTCATTCATCGCATCCGACATTTAGATAAGGGAAGAGGTGCGCCTTCATGCCGGATGAAAGCCGTTTTGCATGAAAGCGCTCCAATCAAGCTTCCCTTTGCAAAGGGATGTGCGCGTGTCCGACAGGGAAGTTAAACCGCATGTATATACCGCTCTGATTCTGGCTTCGTTCGTCGTTGCGTATCAGGCGCAGGCCCGGGAAACGGCAAAAAACGGGTCCGGGCACAGGGCCGGCGTCTATGAATCGTATGAAGACTTTATGCCCGCGCGCCGCACCGGCCAACCGGGAAACCGGGAAATAAAAATAACGAAAAAAACCGGCGCTCGTACGCCGCCTCCCGTCCATAAAAAAACAAAAAACGCAAAAGAAAAAATCGTCCGGTATAAGGTCCGGCGCGGCGATACCCTGACGAAAATATCGAAACAATTCAATATCCCGATTGATGCGATCGCCTCTTTAAACCATGTAACAAATGAGAACGTGATCAGGGCGGGAATGGAGCTGAAAATTCCCGCGAACGCGGATCCCCGCCGCGGCGGATCCGCGGGCCTGCGGGGAAAGGCCGCGCGGCCGAAGCATGAGGGTCCGAAATTCAAATGGCCCCTCCCGCATATTGTGGAGTATAAAAGGGACGGGTACAACGGCGTGAAGCCGATCGGTATAATAATAACCGGAGAGCCGGGCGCTGCGGTGTTGTCGTCGGCGGCGGGGGTCATTAAAAAAATCGGCAGGATGAGGGGCTTCGGCAGATTTGTCGTCATCAGCCATCCGGGCAGGTTCGCCACCGTGTATTCAAATTTAAGCCGGATAGCGGTTTCTGAAGGGGATATCATTGCGGCGCACAACATAATCGGTACGATCGACCGCGCGGATAAAAGGCTCCACTTCCAGATCGATTACGAGGGGAAGCCCCAGAATCCCCTTGAATATCTTCCCCATATTTAGTTGTGCACCGACACGTGACTCCGCAGCACAATTGCCCATTTTTTAAAAAAAAGATCGAATATATCTTTACCCGCTCCGCCTTTTTTGTTATATATTTAGAAGAAAATGAAACGTTCCGTATATGTTGTGCGAAGGTTTTTGCGTACACATTTTCAGGAGGGCGTTGGGGATGTTCGTGTTCGGATGATGTATTTTTTCTTCCGGCGGCGTTTTCCATACGCGGGTGATGAAGGGGGGAAAGGGCATTGACGCGCTCTTATTATGGACGACTAAAATGGAACCTAAAAAAATATCAAGCGATCAGCTCACACAGACCTTTAAAAAAATTCAGAAGGGCTCCGAATATGCGATCGGGAATTACCTCTACAAGGGTTTTCGGGTTCAGGTCAGCAAATACCATTCATCCGGGACCGAGCGGTACATGAGGTTGTACAAAAAAAGAAGGGAACTGGGGCTGTGCATCAGGTGCGGCAACAAGGTCAAAAAGACAAATCCGCATACGGGCAGATTATACCGCCTCTGCGAATACCACAGGGAAATAACCGATAAAAAATAACTTCACGTCGCGTGAGGGGTCTTCTCAGCTGAATTCAATCGAGAAGTCAAAGGCGGCCGCGGAGTGCGTGATCGATCCCATGGAGAGATAGTCGATATCGAGGTCGATCATACCCCTGATCTTTTCCTCGTCCATGTTTCCCGAGACCTCGATTTTTGCTTTTTTTGCGATGACTTCGATCGCCGCTTTGACGAGGGAGCGGTCCATGTTGTCGAGCATGATTATGTCCGCGCCCTCCGCCGCCGCCTCCCTCGCCTCCTCCAGCGTCGATGCTTCCGCCTCTATCCGATACCGCGTTCCGTAGCGCTCCCTGACCATGCGTATGGCCCTGCCGACGCCGCCCGCGGCCCTGATATGATTGTCCTTGATCATGACCATGTCATAGAGGCCCATCCGGTGGTTCATGCCTCCGCCGGTCTTGACCGCATACTTGTCGAGCATCCGGAATCCGGGCACCGTCTTGCGCGTGTCAAGGAGCGAGATCGCCGTGCCATCGAGCAGGGAAACCGCACTCGCGGTCCGGCTCGCCACCCCGCTCATCCTCTGCAAAAAATTCAGCACGGTACGCTCACCCGACAGAAGGCCGATCGTCGGACCCTTAAGGAGAACAACCCTGTCTCCCGGACCGATCTCGTCCCCGTCATGCATAAGGCATGTCACCTCCACGCTTCGGTCGATGTACCCGTATACATGGCCGACGAGATCGGTGCCGCACAATATCCCCCGCTCCCGCGATATGATCGCCGCTTCGGACACGTCGGATTCGCCGAAGATCGCCCGTGAGGTGAGATCCCCGCTTCCGATGTCCTCCCGCACTGCAAGGCGGATCAGCTCCTCCACGTCCTTCATCGCTACGGCGCCGCTCACTGCTTCACCCTCCCCAGGAGCTCAATCTTTTTTTCAATGTCGAGCATCTGATCCCGAAGCACCGCGGCCTTTTCGAATTCCAGGTCGTCCGCCGCCTTGAGCATGTCCTGGCGCAGGCGGTCGCGCAGGCCGTTTAGCTGCCCGACGTCGTTTCCGGTGTACTTCTCCGCGTAATCCGCCACGAGATCGATGTAGCGGTTCTCATTCGTGTACTCCCGCTCGATAATGTCCACGATGTCCTTCTTGATCGATTCGGGCGTGATATGGTGCTCCCTGTTGTACCGCTCCTGCAGCTCCCTCCTCCGGTTCATCTCGTCGATGGCCGCCTGCATGGAGCCGGTGACCTGGTCGGCGTACAGGATGACCGTGCCGTTGATGTTGCGGGCGGCCCTGCCCGCGGTCTGGATGAGGGACGTCGTGTTCCGTAAGAACCCCTCCTTGTCCGCGTCGAGGATCGCGACGAGGGACACCTCGGGCAGGTCGAGCCCCTCGCGCAGGAGGTTGATTCCCACCAGGCAGTCGAAGTCCCCCAGCCTGAGGTCCCTGATTATCTCCACGCGCTCGATCGTGCTGATCTCGGAGTGAAGGTAGCGCGCGCGTATCCCGACCTCCTCGAAGTACTTCGAGAGGTCCTCCGCCATTTTCTTGGTGAGGGTCGTCACCAGGATCCGCTCGTCCCGCTCGACCCGCTTGTTGATCTCCCCGATCAGGTCGTCGACCTGGGTGCGTGCGGGGCGCACCTCCACGGCCGGGTCCACGAGGCCCGTGGGCCTGATGACCTGTTCGACGACCCTTCCGCTTCTGGAGAGCTCGTACTTCGCCGGGGTGGCGGACACGAAGACCACCTGATTGATC
Source organism: uncultured Leptospirales bacterium (assembly GCA_964529965.1). GTDB lineage: Bacteria > Spirochaetota > UBA4802 > UBA4802 > UBA5550 > RBG-16-49-21. Next base: position 7,989 of record CAZHAD010000073.1, read on the forward strand.
AGCTCCTCGAATTCGTCGAACCGGAGGGGCCGGTTGTCCAGGGCGGAGGGGAGCCGGAACCCGAACTCAACCAGGTTTTTTTTGCGGGCGATGTCCCCCTCGTACATCCCCCGCACCTGGGGCAGCGTGACGTGCGATTCGTCGATGAACATGAGATAATTCCCCTTGAAATAGTCGAGCAGGCAGGAGGGCCTTTCTCCCGGCTTCCTGCGCGAAATGATCCGTGAGTAGTTTTCGATGCCGCTGCAGTAGCCCATCTCCGCCATCATCTCCATGTCGTAGCGGGTCCTGGTCTCGAGCCGCTGCGCCTCGACGAGCCTGTTCCCGGCGCGCAGGTCGTCGACGCGCGCGTTCAGCTCGTCCTCGATCATCCGGATGGTGGTCTTCATCTCGGTCATGGACGACACGAAATGCTTGGCAGGATAGATGAAGCAGCCCTCCGCCCTGGCCATGACGGCGCCCGTGACCGGGTTGATCTTCGAGATGCTCTCGATCTCGTCCCCGAAAAACTCTATCCTGAAGGCCTCGCGCTGCAGGGAGGCGGGAAACACCTCGACGACGTCGCCGCGCACCCTGAAGCTCCCCCTGACGAAGGCGATATTGTTGCGCTCGTAATATATCGACACCAGCCTCCGCAGCAGCTCGTCCCGCTCCAGTACGTCCCCCGCGTGCAGGCGTATGTGCGAGCGATCGAAATCGTCCGGGGCGCCCAGGTTGTAGATGCACGACACCGACGACACCACGATCACGTCGTTCCGCTCGAGTATCGACGAGGTCGCCTTGAGCCTGAGCCGGTCTATCTCGTCGTTGATCGAGGCGTCCTTCTCGATGTAGAGATCGGACGAGACCACGTACGCCTCCGGCTGGTAATAGTCGTAGTAGGAGACGAAGTATTCGACCGCGTTGTCGGGGAAGAACTCGGAAAACTCGCGGTAGAGCTGGGCTGCCAGGGTCTTGTTGTGGGTGAGCACCAGCGCCGGCTTGTTGACCGCCTCCATCACTTTCGCCATGGTGAAGGTCTTGCCGGAGCCGGTGACCCCGAGAAGGGTCTGGAACTTTTCGCCCTTCGCCACGCCGTCCACGAGGCGCTCGATCGCCCTGACCTGGTCGTCCGACGGCTTGAATCTCGACACGATTTTGAAATCGGGCATGTTTTTTCTTTAACTATAAATTTAGTTTTAGATCATTAACAGTCTGCGCAATGTTATACAACCACTGATCATTAATTATATGCATTCAAGATGCATATAACAATATAACACGATCTCATTTTTTTGGCCAATGATTTTCTATAGTTAAATGCTATTGAGGGGGATATGATGAAACATCATCGCTAATTTGCAATAAAACTTAACCGGAAGGCAAATATTTTTTTATGACGGGCGTCGTTTGTTGACGATGTTTGCGACATTGAAAATGTCTTATTTTAAAAATACAACAAAGAGCGCCGCCGGCTGATCTTCTAAGAAAGAAAGTCTTTTACCCGGGTCCATTTGAGGCGGGGGTAGCGTTTATTGTCGATCGGGTCCAGCTTCGGCAATCCGCTGTACATGTTATGCATATACTGCATTCCCTGCCAGGCGGGGTAGAGATCATCCGTTCCGGGAGAAAATGCCTTTGCCGTTTTTATCATCAGGTTAAGCACGCCGAGTCCTCCTCCATAAAGAAGCCGGTATTTTTTGCCTTTTATCCGGCCGACGACTTCGGCTAACCGCCGGGCGCTTATCTGATCGCCTGCGATCCTCAGGTATCGGGGCGTGTGCGGGTCGAGCGCCGCCTCCGCGGTGTAGTCGGCGGTATCATCTTTTGTCGTGAAGTCGAGAAGCTGATCGGCGTTACCGTAATAAAGCACTCGATTCAGTTTGAAGAGAATGAAGGGGGCCTGTCCGGTCAGCATGTCCATAAATGCCCCGTTCAGTATCGATGTCGCGGAGACCGGCGCCTTTTCAAGATAGCGGTGAAATTCTCGTCGAAGATCAAGGTTGCGATTTGTTCCTACGGGCAGTTTTGTGAAATCAATTGAATAATCGGATGGAATAAAGCGGGCAACGTTAGCCGCGACCGCCGCATCAAGCAATTGCTTTTGAGCATCAACGATCACTTCGCGAAGACCGCTGAGGGCTGAGACAACGCAGGTTCCTCCCTTGCACGCTTCAGCCAGGTCGGTTGAGTTGCGGTAATCGACTTTTACCACTTTAACGCCGGATTTGATTAAAGAGCCAAGCGTATCCGATGATCCGTTTGACCGGGTTACAATTCGTACCTCTGCGCCTTTTCTGAGCAATGCTTTTGCGATCCGCTGTCCCAGGTCTCCGGTGCCGCCGGCCAATATGATGCGTTTTTTAGGCATTGATACTCCCCCTTTGTTTACAAAATGTTCTTTTTATTTCTTCAAATCCTCCTCGATCGCCGCGAACTGCTCGAGCGCGGCCTCCAGGTCTTCAACGATCTCTGCGGCGATTATTGCCGGGTCGGGCAGATTCGCCGAATCTTCCAGAGATTCGTCCTTGAGCCAGAAGATGTCCAGGTTCCATACTGAAAACCGGCACGAGCGCAATGAAAGCGGGCGGTTCAGGCGCTTCAGCTACGAAGATCTCATGAAGCGGGACAAGGCGCGGCATCCAATGAACGTTCCGCTTTGGCCAACATGGCGATTATTTGCTCTTTCAAATCGCCGTCGGCCACAGGATGACACCTTCCCTTCCGGCGTTTATGAATAAGGGATTGAACCTTTGTTCTTGGTAGCGGTCTTGCGTTACGGGTATAATGGAAAATACGGAATTATATTTATACAGCATGTCACCGGAAACTTCATCCAGGATATCCGTCAATTCCGGCGTTAATTCGTCAATAACGGCGATGCAATCATAATCGGATTCTTTTGTTTCATCGCGGCGGGCCATGGAGCCGATCAGTACCAGTTTTTTAAGCCTCGATCCCAGCTTGTTTCCCAGTTCTTTCGTCATTTGCTTTAAAATTTCATCGCGCGTTATCATGCACGGACCTTTTTCGAAACTAAATTCAATGCATTTTCCTTTGTATATAAGTAATAGACGATGCTATTATTGCAATCATTTTAATCTCACCTCCCGGCCGCCGGACCTCACCCCTCCCTGCCTCCCCTCTCCCCAAGGGAGAGGGGGGGTAGAGGTCAATTGGAAAGCGGTGCCGGGGGGTGGGGCTCACCGCCATATCTCATTGTATTCCAAATTAAATTCAGATGGTGCAAATCTTAGGGAGTATTCTTTATTATTTTTTAGCTCATAAAATTTTTCAAAAGAATATTTTTCCACAGGCTTATCTAATTTATCACCTATATCTTTAAGCAAAGAATCATCAAAATCTGGTATATTTTCATCATTAAAATTCATTACCATTTCACTCCTACTAAGCCACCCAGCTTTCGCACAGCACCTCAGCCTGTTCCAGCACCGTCTGCGTGGCTTTCTCCTGTTTGTCGGGCGGGTAGCCGTATTTTCTCAGGATGCGCTTCACCAAAACGCGCAGATTGGCGCGCACGTTTTCGCGCACCGTCCAGTCGATGGTGACGTTATTTCTTACGGTATTCACCAGCTCCCGGGCGATGGTCTTAAGCGTATCGTCGCCGAGAACCTTGACTGCGCTGTCGTTGGTTTCCAATGCGTCGTAAAAGGCGACCTCGTCTTCAGTGAGGCCGAGGGATTCGCCGCGTTCGTCCGCTTCCCGCATGTCACGCGCCAGTGCGATGAGCTCTTCGATGACCTGCGCGGCCTCGATGGCGCGATTCTGATAGCGGCGCAGCGATTCCTCAAGCATTGCCGAGAACGACCGCGCCAGTACCGTGTTTTTCCTGGCACGGGTTTTTATCTCTCCCGCCAGAAGCTTTCGCAGTAATTCTACCGCAAGGTTTTTCTGCGGCATCCCACGGACTTCGGCCAGAAACTCCTCTGAAAGTATCGAGATGTCCGGCTTTTCGAGGCCCGCTGCGGCGAAGATGTCGACGACGCCCTCGGACGAAACGGCTTTCGACACGATCTGGCGCACCGCATGATCGAGGTCTTCTTCGGTTCTTGCGTCGGAAGGGGACCGCTTGATGAGACTCGCGCGTACCCCCTGGAAGAACGCCACGTGGTCGCGTATGCGGATCGCCTCCTCGTGCGGTACGGAAAGGGCGAAGGCCTGGGAGAGCTCCTGCACCGCCTTGAGCAGGCGGTTTTTTCCGTCCTCCTGCGCGAGAACGTGCTCCTGCGCGTACGGCAGCATGCCCAGCCGGTCTTGAGAGGAGCCGGTTATCCATTTCGTAAAATCGAATCCATGGAACAGATTAAGGCAGACCTCGTATTTTTCCAGCATCAGGGCGACCGCCTCGGACTGGTCTATGGCGGTCTTGCCCGTGCCTCCGCTTTCAGTGTAAGTAGCCAGAGCCGCCTTGAGCTCGTGTGCGAGTCCGAGATAATCGACCACGAGCCCGCCGGGCTTGTCGCGGAACACGCGGTTCACGCGCGCGATGGCCTGCATGAGGCCGTGGCTCCGCATGGGCTTGTCGATGTACATGGTATGGAGCGAGGGCGCGTCGAAACCGGTGAGCCACATGTCGCGCACGATCACGACGCGGAACGGGTCCCCCGGTTCGCGAAACCGGTTGGCCAGGGCCTCGCGCCGCTGCTTGGTGCGCACATGCCCCTGCCAGTCCGGAGGGTCTGAGGCGGAGCCGGTCATGATCACCTTGATCGACCCCTTTTCGTCCTCGTTTGAATGCCACTGCGGCCTCAACGCGGTTATCTCACGATACAGCTCCACGCAGATGCGGCGGCTCATGCACACGATCATCGCCTTTCCTTCCATGGACTCGAGGCGTTGTTCATAGTGGTCCACGATGTCGCGCGCTATGAGCTTGAGGCGCTTTTCCGTGCCGACCAGCGCCTCGAGCTGCGCCCACTTGCTCTTCAGCTTTTCCTTGCGCTCGACCTCCTCGCCCTCGGTCACCTCCTCGAAATCCGGATCGATGCGGGGCCGCTCCTTTTCATCAAGGGCGAGCTTTGCGAGGCGGCTCTCATAATAGATGGGAACCGTGGCCCTGTCCTCGACCGCCCGCCGGATATCGTACACGCTGATGTAGTCGCCGAAAACCGCGCGTGTGTTTTTGTCCGTAAGCTCGATGGGGGTGCCGGTGAAACCGATGAACGAGGCGTTGGGAAGCGCGTCGCGCATGTGCCGGGCGAAGCCGTCGATGAAGTCGTACTGGCTCCGGTGCGCCTCGTCCGCGATGACCACGATATTACGGCGTTCGGAAAGGACGGGATGACGGTCCCCCCTCTCTTCCGGAAAAAACTTCTGTATGGTGGTGAATACCACGCCGCCCGCGTCCACGCCGAGCTTCGCGCGCAGATCGGCCCGGCTCTCGGCCTGTACCGGCGGCTGGCGCAGAAGGTCGCGGCATCGGGAGAAGACGCCGAAGAGCTGGTCGTCGAGGTCGTTGCGGTCGGTAAGCACGACGATAGTGGGATTTTCCATGAACGGCTCGCGTATGATGCGGCCGGCGTAGAAGGCCATGGTGAGGCTTTTGCCCGACCCCTGGGTGTGCCAGACCACGCCGATGCGGCGGTCTCCCGGATGGCCGCCCGGCCTGCGGCCCGATTCGTACCCGTCTTTCGGCACCGAAACTCTATCATCAGCCGCGATTTTCGCCGCCCGCAGGGTCTCGCCGAGGGCGACCCTGACCGCGTGAAACTGATGGTACCCGGCCATTTTCTTGATAAGCGAGCCGTCGCCCCTGTCGTCAAAAACGATGAAGTATTGAATGAGATCGAGCAGCCGTTTTTTCTCGAACACGCCCCGGAGCATGACCTCCAGCTCGGGCGCGTGGGGATCGGCAAGCTCTTCGCCCTCGACGGTGCGCCATGGCTTGAACCATTCCCTGCCCGCGGTGAGCGTGCCGATTCTCGCCTCAAGGCCGTCGGAGACGACGAGGAGCTCATTATACGCAAACAGGGTCGGAAGCTCCGCCTTGTAGGTCTGGAACTGCTGGTAGGCGGTCCAGATGGTGGCGTTTTCGTCAGTCGCGTTTTTGAGCTCTATGAGACCGAGGGGAAGGCCGTTTATGAAGAGCACCACGTCGGGCCTGCGGTTATGCTTGTTCTCCACGACCGTGAACTGGTTTACGGCGAGGAAGTCGTTGTTTTTCGCGTTATCGAAATTGATAACCCGCGCCTGTGCGCCCCGGATGGAACCTTCTTTTGTGCGATATTCAACGTTGACGCCCTCCACCAGAAGGCGGTGCACTGCCCTGTTTCGCGCCTCAAGGGTCGGTCCCTCCGGCCGGGTGATCTTTCTGAATGCGTCCTCGATCGCTTCAACCGGAAGCGCGGGATTCAGGCGGACCAGGGCGTCCCGAATCCGCCGCTCAAGCACCACCTGGCCATAATCCGTTCGCTCTGCGGTAAGGGTGTCGGGCGCAACGTCCGGGCCGTGGAGCACCTGCCAGCCGAGGCTTTCGAGCCAGGCAAGGGCGGCGGATTCGACGGTGGATTCGGTGATGGCGGTCATGGGATTTTACCAAAGTTTACGATAGCCGATATTCCTGCCATGAATACTTGAAAGCTCTTTGATTTATTTTGTTCGGGTTTTATGAATTGAGATATTGCTCTTGCAGCCTCAATTTTTCTTAACCCGGTTTGAAAGTATCCTGCCTGTTTAAGAATATTTTCCAACGCTTCCCATGTGCCGCCGGTAATCGCGTCTGGATCCCGATATTTTGCTTTTTGAAATGTAGTAATGGGAACACGTGGATAAGCCTGGCAAATAGCAGCACTATCACCAAAAAACCAGGATTCGAGCTCCTCTATTATTATTCGATTCAATACTTGGAATTTTTTTTTGCTTTGTGCCTTTGTTTTTGTAATAAGATTTGCATTTTCAGCTTCTCTCTCCAATCGTGTTTTTAAAACATGACAATCTTTACGATCTTCATCAATTATAATGACTATAAAATATTCTTCAGTTATCCATCTTTTATAACTCCTCAATCTTATGGGTAGCTTTGTTAATAAGTCCGGCTTTCCATTGAATGGGTGAAGTGAGTAAGTAAAATCATCCGGTAATAATTTTGGCAAAATATTATCGAGCGCTACTTCGGCTGAAGCTTCCTCAATCAGGAATTCAATATGCATTCTTACTATTTATGCCGTTTCTTTAGAGTTTTATCGACTTTCGGCATTCCGCTATTTATCAATGGATCGCCCGCGTTAAAATAGCCTTCCATCCATAAATGCCCCAATTGAGCGCCTTCAGCGATCAATTCAGGAATACCCTGGATTTCATTAGAGCATAAAGCATTGGTATATCCATTATCATCGCGGTAGAGAATCCATAGTTCTTCAGGACGAAGCTGATTGATAAAATAAGGGGAATGCGTCGTAATGAGCAGTTGCGACCGCTCGGAGGCGCTCCGGCATTCCTCCGTCAACTCCGGCAGGAGGCGCGGATGCAGTTGATTCTCAGGTTCTTCTATTCCGATAAGCCGCGGCGGTTCCGGATCATAAAGCAGCGTTAGATAGGCAAGCATTTTAAGCGTACCATCGGAGGTGTATTTTGCAAGAATCGGACGCTCGAACGGCGCGTCTTTAATTTGAAGAAGTAGACGTCCGTCCTGCATCGGCTCCGCGTCTATACGCTCCAGCCGGGGGACCCTGCTGGTCAGGACGCTAAGTATTTTGTCAAGCTGATCGGGATGTTGCTCTTTAAGATACTGGATGACATTAGGAAGATTATCCCCTGTGGATGACAGCCGTTCCTGCGGGCCTGCTTCCGGCAGGCCCCGTGTATTATCTGCTGATAAATACGATAAATACCAACCGGTGATAAATTCCCTCAAGGCGCTTACACGTGGATGCTTCGCGAACTGGCCAAGGGTTGTAACGGCGAGTACTTCCGGTGACGCGAGCTGTTCATCTATAGATTCATCTTTCTCATCCGGTAATTCGCCTGATTTTACTTTGCCTTTCCCTTCTTTAAAATCAAGGAAACGAAATGGCCTTCCAATGCTTTTACGCCGCCATTGTAGCCATTCTTCCGCCACAAAAGGCCCTTTCTCGGTCTCATCGATCGCAAGATGATAGGTAATAATCGGTAAATCTGGTTTTTCACGATATTTCACTTCAATGGTAATTGGACCATCTGCGCCCCGTGAGCGCAGCTCCTTGAATCTGCCCCGTCTGTCCCATGCCCTGCGAAGGCCGGATGTAAAGCATTCAGATAAGAAGGCGAAGACATCAAATATGGTTGATTTACCGCTTCCGTTTGGACCAAGAAATACCGTAAGCGGGGTTATTTTTTTTAATTCAAGATCTTCCAGCGTTCGGTAATTAACGACATGTAAATATTCGATCCTTGGGATATTTTTACCAGATTCAGGCGTTGTCATTAAAAAGTTCCTTAACTCATTGTTATTATTGCAATTTTTTCAGCATGGAAAATTATTTTTATGTGATAATGCAGTTTCTTGCAACAAGAATTTTGCATCATGGGTGCCTGCAATTCGAGGCTTTCGAGCCAGGCAAGGGCGGCGGATTCGACGGTGTATTCGGTGATGGCGGCCACGTGACCCCCCATGTGTGCGGTTAGAACCGTTTCTTTTTAATGTATGAATGCAGGAAATGAGCGCGTCGGGTTGGTCCAACCCTTACGTTCACGCACCTGTTGGTTCTCTTTTCGTATCACAGGGGCCGGGTTTATTGCAAATTGTGCAATATATCGATTCATTATTGCAAGAAAACCGGTTAACTTGCAATAACTATTTACGCTATTGCAAGTTTGGGGGGAATTGGAACCACCTTCTAGTTATCTATCGCACCGCCCGCCCCGCCGAGCGCCAGGCAATCGATCATCGTTTTCAGGTGCACGACCATGGGCATGAGCGCCTCGTCCCGTGTGCCGTCGCTTCCGTCTCCGGGCCGCTCCACGATGAGGGACACCAGGAAGGTGATGAGCTCTTTTTGCCCGTTGTAATAGGCCAGTATGTCCTGCAGCGGCTCATCGGAATGAGCGCGCTCGCTTATCTTCGCTTCAATGAGCTCGTAGTTCGCCTCAAGGCGCTCGTCGATGAAGTCGACGTCCGCCGCCGTGGCGCCGCCCAAAGACCACCGTACGATATACCAGCCCACCAGCGCGACGGTCATGAGCATGTCGCGCTCCTCGCCGTTCAGCTCG
>CAZHAD010000074.1:0-16632 GCA_964529965.1 uncultured Leptospirales bacterium
TCTATTACATTTTTATCGTATTATTTACTTTCCCCAACATTCCGGAATGAGCCAAATTTGTTAACATTTTCTGCTGAATTGTATATCCTTTGAATAAAAGGTGATTGCTCGACAGGAACATCCATGATAGTTTTTTAAAAAAATGCAACGGTAATATATTCATGCTTTCAATGAATGATAGGTCAAAAATTGTGGAATTAGCCGATAAATATCAGGTTAATCGAATTATACTATTTGGCTCAAGCGCTTTATCTGAGCAAATAGGGAATGACATCGACCTTGCCGTTGAAGGCATTGTGCCAAAAAAATTTTTTGAATTTTATGGAGAGCTTTTTTTCAGTTTGTCACAGCCAGTCGATTTAATAGATATATCCGATAGTAAGAGCAAATTCGCAAATCGAATCTTGAGAAAAGGAATAATCATTTATGACCGAGCTAGAGGACAGGATTGATTCAGAATTCGAAAATATAGATGCGATATTACATGAATTGTCTCAAGTGCATGAATGTTCTTCCCTCTCCACACTGGAGCTTGCAGGCATCGGCGCGCTTATTCATAATTTTTACAATGGCATTGAAAGTATATTAAAAGCAGTATTTCAATTCAAAAAATTTGATCTTCCGACTGGTGCGAATTGGCACCGCGATTTATTAGAAAAATGTTTAGAGAAAAAGATATTATCAGAAGATACTTTTGAAGAATAAAACCCTATCTTGCATTTAGACATTATTTTATTCATGCATATGCCATTGATCTTATTTTCATTCGTATTGAGCCGTTGGTTGAGAATCTAGAAAGAGTTTTGAAGAGTTTCATGAATGATATTGAAAGGTATCGCCGGCCAATTTAATATAATAACTCGATGAGCTCATCCATGACCGAAATGTCGGTGACCGAATTCGCGAAGAATCTTCGCTCCGTGTTCAACCGGATTGAGCACAAGGGGGAGGATATCGTCCTCGTGCGGAACAAGCACAAGATCGCCAGAATCGTTCCCGGTTCGCCCGAGTTGACCGCTCTTGAAGCCATGAGCGATCTCTATTCCACGCTCCCCGGGGCCGCCGGCGATACATGGACAGAGGAATGCCGCTTAAATGAAAGCCTCAAAAAGGGAATAAAAAATCCATGGGATTTCTGATCGACACGTGTATATGGGTCGATGTGGAGAGGGGAAGAATCTCTCCTCAAGACGTTTCTTACTATACTGGAAAGGAGCCGGTTTTCATCTCTCCGGTTTCTATTGCGGAATTGACCTATGGGGCGGAAATTGCGCAAGACGAGTCAATCAGGCAAAAACGAATCGCCGCGCTCAACCGGCTTAAGAAAAAGCCGGTACTGATTATTGATGAAACGACCGGGGATATTTTCGGCAGGCTTTCAGCAGCGCTGATTCGTCAGGGACGAGGTGCCCGATTCCGAATCCAGCATATATGGCTCGCCAGCCAGGCGATTCAGCATGGGTATAAGTTCCTGACGTTAAATAAAAAAGATTTCATGGACATCCAGGGCCTTGATCTGGTGGTATTTGAAGAGGAAACCGCCTAAAGTTAAAGAAACAATGGAGATTATTCATTGATGTAATAATTTATTTGACTTCAAGCTTATGATAAATGATATTATAAATTTGCGATAAGAGAGATAAGATGAAAACAGTGCAGGATATTCAAGATATAATTTCTGATAATATGCCGTATCTAAGATCGAAATTTTCGATCAAAGAGATCGGTATTTTCGGCTCGTTCGTAAGGCGTGAAAACGCTTCGGACAGCGATCTGGACGTTTTGGTTGAATTTTCTAAGCCGGTTGGTCTTTTTGATTTTTTGGAGCTTGAGGAGGAGCTTGCAAACTTACTCGGTCTGAAAGTTGATCTGGTTTCTAAAAAAGGATTAAAGCCGCATATCGGTCAACATATTTTACAAGAAGTAATTTACGTATGAAGGATCGAGACTATCGTGATTATTTTGATGATATTATTTCAGCCATAAATGATATACATTCTTTTATCGCAGGAATGAATTATGATGAATTCCTCGCCGACCGGAAAACCTTCAATGCGGTGATCAGAAGCCTTGAAATCATCGGTGAAGCGGTCAAGAGTTTACCTGAGGAAATGAAGCTTAATTACCGGGATGTTCCATGGAAAAAAATTGCAGGCATGAGGGATAAGCTCATTCATGGTTATTTTGGCATGGATAATGAAATCATCTGGAAAACCATAACAGAAAATATCAATCCTCTGCTGGAGCAGATAAAAAAAATTAGACATACACTGGAATGAAACAATATAAGTTAAGGTTAATTATCCATGCTTATAATGAATAGGCTTAAATTTTTGAACCCTGGTTACTTTTTCTCCAGATGCGACGGCTCCCCGTACATCCTGCCGCCGTCGATCACGACGGTCGCGCCGTTCATGTAGCTTGCAGCGTTCGAGGCGAGGAACACGACCGCGCCCGCGATCTCTTCAGGCTCTCCCAGGCGCATCAGGGGAACGCTTCCCACCGCTTTTTTCCCGGCCCCGGGCTCCTTCCACAGCGCCTCGCTCAGGCGGGTTTTGATGATTCCCGGCGCTATGGCGTTCACCCGGATATTATGCTGGCCCCATTCCTTGGCCGTGACCTCGGTGAGCATGATCACGCCCGCCTTCGACACGCTGTACACGCCGAGCTCGCTCGGCCTGAGGCCCCCGATGGAGGACACGTTGATGATGCATCCGCCTCCGCGGGCCTTCATGTGCCGTGCGCATATCTGGCTCAGGAAGAAGAGCCCTTTTAAATTTACGTTCATGGTCACGTCCCATGCCCGTTCATCGAGATCCATGATCGGGCCGTAGTAAGGATTGGTGCCCGCGTTGTTCACGAGGATGTCGATGCCTCCGAGTTCCTTCGTCACCTTCTCAACCAGTGCCTTTGAATCCTCAAGCTTGGCGTTGTGTGCCGCGACTGCCATGCCCCTGACGCCCCTGCCGCGGATATCCTCTGCCACGGGCTCGAGGTCCGCGATCTTCCTGCTGCTCACCGCCACGTGGGCGCCCGCGTCCGCGAGCGCGAGTGCGGAGGCTTTGCCGATGCCGCGGCTGCCTCCGGTCACCAGCGCGATCTTTCCTTCGAGTGAAAATCTGGATAGATTCATTGTTTGCTCCTATTGAATTTAGTAATTAGACTTGCTATAAATCTCACTGTCATTGCGAGCGTAGCGAAGCAATCTCAACTTGGACTATTGAAAGATTGCTTCGTCGCTGGCGCTCCTCGCAATGACGGGAGTATCTTTACTTCTCGCAACGACAATCGAAGGTATAAAAAAATCCTATCAATTAAAAAAATCCAAAATATCCTCCGGCCTTTTTAAAAGCCTTTCCGCGCCGTTTGCCAGGAGCTCGTCCGCGTCCCTGAATCCCCAGAGCGCACCTACCGGATGCATGCCTGCAGCCACCGCGGTTTTCATATCGGTGTCCGAATCCCCGAGGTAGATGAACTCCCCGGGCGCAAGGTCCATGTGCCGCGCGATCAGAAGGGCGGCGCAGGGGTCCGGCTTTTTTGGCGCGTCCGACCGCGCCCCCCGCACGATTTCGAATTCCCACGCCGAAAGATACTTTTCGTACATCATGCGCGTAAAATGGTCCGGCTTGTTCGACAGCAGGGAAAGCCTGGCTCCTCTCCGGACGAGCCCGTCGAGCATCCCATCCACGCCCGGGTACAGGCGGGCGAACCTGTCCCATCGCTTGGAGTATTCCCTGCTCATCCCCTCGGACAGCTCCTGGACCAGACCCTCTTCGAACCGATCGGCGGGGATCACCCTTCGTGCGAGCATTTCAATGCCGCCGCCCACGAATCTCTTGTATTTGTATGCGGGGTGGACCGGAAATCCGTGAGCCTCCAGGACCGCGTTCATCGAGTCGGCGATATCCTGGAGGGTATCGAGCAGGGTGCCGTCCATGTCGAACAAAAGCGCGCGATATGCCATCGATGTTCCTTCGTCATTATTATTGTGTAGTTTTTGACTGACCGATGACGTATGCGACATGATACACCAGTATCCCATACGCCACCGACACGTTGAGAGACTGCTTCAAGCCGTGCATCGGTATCTCCACCGCCGCGTCGCACATGCCCAGAAGGCGTTCGCTCACCCCGTCCACCTCATTGCCCAGCACGATGCAGAGGGGAAGGGGGTAGGAGGCGTGCGCATATGAGAGGCCCGCACGGGTGTGCTCGAGCGCGACGATAAAATAGCCGCGGGACCTCAGGCCGTGCACGGCCTGAGCCGGGTCGCGCAGGTATTCCCAAGGCACGCTCTCCACGCTTCCCAAAGCGGTCTTGTCGATCTCCCTGCGGGGAGGGAATCCGGTGTATCCGCACAGGTAAAGCCTTTCTATTCCAGCGCCGTCGGAGGTACGGAAGATCGAGCCCACGTTGTACAGGCTTCTGATGTTTTCGCACACCACCGCGATCGGCAGCCTGTACGCGGTCCCGATGTCCTCGGACGCGGGCTTGGCGTGTTTAAGCTCTTCATGGGTAAGCTTGATGAGCTTGTGTTCGTTTGACATAATGGGCAATAATTCCATGACATGAGCATTTTGTTCAATGCTTTTTTTGAAATCAGCCCGCGGGGACGGCGCCTTTCGCGATCTGCAGCAAAAATATGGTAACCAACCGGCTTGTTCCGCTATCTAAACAATGATATTTTAACGCGAAAAGTTTTCATAACAGATACAAATATGTAAAATGACTTGATATCTTTTTCAGAAAATCTATGTATGGTTACTTGTCCATATTAAGATTATTCATGCTCCGGGGTAACAAATTGGACCGCAGCGATTCTCATCGCCCGTGGGGATTTTTCGAGAATCTGAGCGATTCGCACAATCATAAGGTGAAGCGGATCACCGTTCATCCGGGCAAGCGCCTCAGCCTTCAGAGTCACGACCGGAGGGCGGAGCACTGGTACATTGTCGAGGGCGACGCGTTGGTGACCTGCAACAATCGGGTCGCGAGGCTCAAGTCCGGGGAATCGTTTGATATAGGCTTATGCGACCGGCACCGGGTGGAGAACGTCGGCACCTCGGATCTCGTGTTTATCGAGATTCAAACGGGCGATTATTTCGGCGAAGACGATATTAGGCGCTACGAGGACGATTATGGAAGAGCGTGATCAGGGGACGCGGGCCCCGATGCCTTCATGCAGGAGGACCACATGATTACCGTTCAGGGGATTACGAAAAAATTCGGGGAGATCACGGCGGTCAACAACATCACGTTCAGCATCCGCGAGGGTGAGATCACAGGGCTTCTGGGCCCGAACGGCGCGGGCAAGACCACCACGCTCCGCATGCTGACCTGTTTCCTGAGGCCGGACAGCGGTACGATTACGGTCGGCAGGTATTCGGTCGAAGACGACCCGGTCGGCGTGAGGAGGATCATCGGGTACCTTCCCGAGTCGGCGCCCGTATACGGAGACATGATCGTGTACGATTATCTCCGGTTCATCGCGGAGATCAGGAGCATCGAATATCCACGGCGAATCGGCGAGATCAGCGATCTGTGCGGCATCGACGAGGTGATGCACATGGACATCGGCCAGCTTTCCAAGGGATACCGCCAGCGGGTCGGGCTGGCCCAGGCCCTTATCCACGATCCTGACATCCTCGTGCTGGACGAGCCCACGACCGGGCTTGACCCGAACCAGATCATCGAGATACGAAATCTCATTAAGGAGATAGGGAAAAGGAAAACCGTCATACTGTCCACGCATATCCTGCCGGAGGTGGAGGCGACCTGCGACAGGGTCATCATCATAGACCGCGGGAGCATCGTGGCGGACGACCGCACCGCGCATCTGCAGGCCGGGTCGGGAGGCACGAAGCGGGTCATCGTCAAGGTATCCGGCGCCGTGTATCCGGACCTGTCCGAGGAGCTCCGGAAGCTCGCGGGCGTGGTGGAGGTCGAAGAGCTGCATGAGGGCGGACTCGTGGCGGCGAGGGTGATTGCGGACGGGGATGGGGACATCCGTCCCGACCTGTTCAAGGCGGTCAGCGGAAGGAACTGGGTCCTGTATGAGATGTTCCAGGAGCAGCGGAGCCTTGAGCGCGTGTTCAGGGAGCTCACCGGAGGAGGAGTGGAATGAGCTTTAGAGACAGGGTGCAACAGGCCGGAGGCGGGATCAGGGAGTACCTGCACGAGCCGGCCGCGATCATGAAAAAGGAGCTCATGACCTATTTCTATACTCCCATCGCGTACATAGTGATCATGGTTTTCTTGATCGTCATGGGCATATTATTTTTTTACTTTCCCAATTTCTTTTACGTCAATCAGGCGGAGATGAGGGTGTTTTTTGAATGGCTGCCGGCTATCCTGATTTTTTTCGTCCCCGCCGTCACGATGAGGTTGTTCGCCGAGGAGATACACACGGGGACCATCGAGAGCCTGATGACGCTGCCGGTCACCACGTCCAAGGTGGTGATCGGGAAATTTCTCGCGGCCGTGCTCTTCCTGATCATCATGATGTCGCCCTCGCTGGTGTATCTCGCGAGCATTTTATTTGTGGGATCGCCCGATCCGGGCCCGGTGATAGGCGGATACATCGGCTCGATTCTTCTGGCCGGATGCTACGCCTCGCTCGGCGTCTTATCCTCGTCCATCTCGCGCAACCAGGTCGTTGCATTTATTCTCGGGCTGCTGTTTTGCGGTTTTTTATGGATCATCGGCAAGCTGGTTTGGTTTGTGCCGACCAAGATCGTTTTCCTCGAGTATCTCGGCACCGATTATCATTTCCGAAACATATCGAAAGGTATCATAGACTCGCGCGATATCATATATTTTCTGTCCATTATCGTTATTTCGATCCTTGTCACGACCAAAATTCTTGATGACCGGAGATGACCGCTTATGAACTTGAGTAGCATAAAGGCCCGGATGAAAGAGCTGGCCGGCAGGATGTTCTCCATGATGGAGGGGATATTTCGCGGGAAGTCACCGGTTCAGGGCAAAAAAAACCTGCTCATGGCCCTCTATATCGCGATTGTGCTGCTGGTGAACATCGCGGGCCTTACCCTGAACTTCAGATGGGACCTTACCCGGAACCACACCTTTTCCCTCTCGCACAAGAGCAGGGAGATCGTTTCCCACCTCAAGGAGAAGCTCAAGATCAAGGTCCTTTTCTCGCACAATCTCCCGGCCCAGCAGGCGTCCGTGCTCCGGTATCTCACGGACCTTGTCGAGGAATACAACTATTACGGAAACGAATATTTCAGCTATGAGATCGTCGGCGCCAAGGATCTGGAAAAACAGGCTTCGGATTACGGCATTCAACCGGTGCAGATCCAGGAAATCGAGAGCGACCAGGTCAAGGTGAGGCGGGCCTATATGGGCCTGGTGATCCAGCAGTCCGACCTTGTGGAAAAGATCAACTCAATCTCCGATCCGACCGGCCTCGAATACAAAATCACCTCCCTGATCGAGAAGATGTCGAGCAAGATAGACGGGCTCCTCAGTCTCACGCAGCCGATCCAGGTCATACTCTATCTGGACGGAGACCTTAAAAATCTGCCCATCGAGGGGATCGACACCCTGGACAAGAAGGTCAAAGAGGCGGTCGATAAGTGCAACCTCATCAATTACGACAAGCTCCAGTTCAGGCTTCTTGATCCATCGGTGGACAGGACCGCGGCGGTTTCCGCTGAAATGTACGGCATCGCCAAGCTTACGTGGAGCGGCGGCAGGGACCGTACGGGGAAAGCGGTGGCCGGCGGAGAAGCCTATATGGGGATTCTTCTTAAGAACAGGGACAAATCCGAGGTCATCGACCTGTCGGTCGCGCCGACCCTGTTCGGAAAAAACGTCATCGTCGGCCTTGACAAGCTCGAAGACCGGATCAACAAGACGGTCGGGGTGCTGGTGAGCTCAAATCCGGGAATCGGCTATATCACGGGCCACGACGAGGTGAATCTGGACGACCAGCAGTCGGGCAACGGGGGGGCGTACCTGAGGCAGGTGCTTTCTGACGTGTATGAAATCAGGGAAATCGACCTTTCCAAGGATGACATCCCTTCCGACATCGGCCTTATCGTCATAAACGGGCCGAAGAAGGAATTCAGCGAGGCTGAGCTATACAAGATCGACCAGTTTCTCATGAAGGGAAATTCCGCGATATTCTTTCTCGACTCCTTCAACGAGGTCAACACCGGAAGGCAAAGCCCCTTCGGCGGTCCCCAGCCCCTCATGGTGCCGATACATACGGGGCTCGAGAAGCTCCTCGGCTCCTACGGCATCACGGTCGACCGCAACCTGGTGCTCGACAAAAGCTGCGCGAAGGGCAGGGTAGCGGGCGCGATCAAGGATATTTACTACGTACCCATAATCAAAAGATCGGGAATGCAAAGGAACAGCGTGATCACAAAATACCTGAAGGGAATGGCCTTCGTCAAGGCCTCATCGATCGCGCCGGAAGCCAAAAAGATAAAGGCGGAAAGGCTCTCCTACGACAGCCTGGTGAGCTCGTCCGACGAGAGCTGGGACATGGAAAGGGATATCAACCTGAATCCCCTTTTCATGATGCCCCCCCGGAACAAGGCGGACATGAAAAGATACACGCTCGCGGCGCTTTTGTCCGGACGGTTCCAGAGCTATTTTAAGAACAGGGACGTTGCGGCGGCCGCCGACGAGGCGAACAATGCCAAGGGGAAAGGGATTGCGACCGTGTCCCCGAAGCTCGACGCGACGATCCAGGCCGGTTCCACGAAGATCATCGTGGTCGGCACGTCGGAGATAACCAAATCGTGGTTTCTCATGAACGCCAAGCAGATCATATCCAGCTCCGCATCGGAGGCGGAGGACCAGGGCAGGATTTTTGCGAACGGGTTTTTCATACACAGCATGGCGGATTATCTGACGGGAAATTCGTATATCCCCGAGATGAGCAGCAAAAGCCTCGATTATAATCCGCTCGAGAAGACGGGCGCGGTCGAAAAGGTCGCGCTTAAAACCATCAACATCGCCGGCGTGCCCCTCCTGGTCGTTCTCGCGGGGCTTTTCATCTGGCGGCATCGCCTCTCGCGCAAGAGGGGCATCGAAGAAAGTTTTCTCCGGGGGCGGAGCAATGAATAAAAGGATACTGATCAGCACGTCCGTCATCGCGCTTCTTCTTCTGTACATCATCATTGCGAGGGTGGGGCGCCGTTCCGAGGTGCCGGTTCTTCCGAAGTGGGAAGGAAGGGCGGACGAGATCATCATTAACCGTCCCGGCAACACGGTGAAGCTCTACAAGAAGAACGGGAAGTGGGTGGTGAATGAAGAGGCGTATCCCGCTGACGAAAAGGTCGTGAGCGAGATCGAGACCCGTTTCAGGAACATCAACCTGGAGGACCTCATCTCAAAAAAGGGCTTTTACAACAAGTACGACCTTACTCCTGACAAATACAGCGAGGTGATAATAAAGAAGGGGGACGTGATCTTCAGAAAGTTCAAAATCGGCAAAAAAAGCTCCACCGGACGTCATACCTTCGTGAGAATAGACGACAAGCCCGACATTTATCTTGCCGAGGGAACCTTCGACCTCCTGCTGAACCGGAAGCTTGATGACTTCAGAGACAAGGAGATTCTCAAAATCAACCGGGACGCGATAACCGGCCTTTCCATCGAATACCGTGGCAAGGTGTTTACGCTTTACAGGAAGGCCTCAAAAAAATCCAAAACCGATGCAAACGGAAAATCCGCGCAGGTCTCGAGGGCCGGCGCGGAGGAATGGGCCTGCAGGGGTTATGAATCGACCCGGCTTGATACGGGCAAGGTCTGGTCGCTGCTTTCCTCGCTGGATTCCCTCAGGGCGTCTTCCTTCCAGAATGTTCCTAAGGAGTCGTTGACCCGTCCCGTATGCACGGTGCGGATCAAGACCTACAAGAAGGAGATCGTGCTTTCCATATTTGAAAAAGACAAACAATTCATCGGCACCACCTCGGAGCAGCCGTACGTGTTCGTTCTTGACAAATGGGCCGTTGAGAAATTTTTCATTACCGGCATTGATAAGCTGAAAGCCGAAGAGAAATAACCAAGCCCGGTTGAAGCTATTCAGTAAGCCAGGGCTGATTTTTATCCGCATTCATTGGTCCCCTACATCCTCCTGAGGGAGACTTAAAAGCTTCTGTTGAGTGTATGTTGAACTGGTGTGTTGACGTGCAGGTGAGCATAAGCCCCCCTCTGGGGGGGTGTGGGGGGCATGAGAGAGAGTCATGCGCCGGTGAGCCGACGGTTCGCGCCTAAACTATTTGACAAAAATCAGTATAAGGTGTATGTTTTTAACATGGACGAAAATACCAAAAGACCGAACAACATCGACGAACACAGCCTTGATGCGGCCAGCGAAGCCGCTCAGGGGGAAACTCAGGCGAACGAACAGGGTTCGCTTATTGTTGCGCGGGATATTTTGCCCGATGTCCTCACCATCATACCGATATCCCAAAGACCCTTGTTTCCCGGCATGATGATCCCGATCGTTCTAACCGGCGATTTCATGATCGAGACCGCCAACAAGATCCTGGAGTCCGAGAGCAAGATCGGCGGCGCCGTGCTTGCCAAGGAACAGCGCGAGGGCGCGCTCAAGTCCGAGGATCTTTACACGGTGGGCGTCAGCATCAAGGTGCTGCGCGTGACCCCGATCGACGACAAGACGATCCAGATGATGATCAATGCCCTGAGCAGGTTCACCTGTAAAAAGGTGATACAGGACGGTCCCGTAATCCAGTGGGAGGTGGAGAACCATTACGAGGAGGATTATTCGAATTCGGAGGTGATGAAGGCCTATTCCAAGGCGATCATATCCTCGGTGAAGGACCTGATACGGTCCAACTCCCTGTTCAAGGAGGAGCTCAAGCTTTTTCTCAACCGTTTCACCCTGGAGGACCCGGGCAAGCTCGCTGATTTCGTCGCGTCCATGACCTCCGCGGACGCCGCCGCGGTGCAGGACATCCTGGAGACCTTCGACGTGCGCAAGCGCGTGGAGAAGGTGCTTGTCCTCATGAAGAAGGAGATCGAGCTCTCCAAGCTGCAGGAGAAGATAACCAAGCAGATCGAGCAGAAGATATCCAAGCAGCAGAAGGATTTCTTTTTACGGGAGCAGCTCAAGGAGATCAAAAAGGAGCTCGGCCTTGAAAAGGACGAGAAGACCACCGAGGTCGAGAAATTCGAGGAGCGCATAAAGAAGCTCACGCTCACCGAGGAGGCCGCGCACATGATCGACGAGGAGATAAACAAGATGCGGCTCCTCGAGCCGCATTCGGCCGAGTACGGGGTGAGCAGAAACTACCTGGACTGGATCACCTCGCTCCCCTGGGGCGTTTTTTCAGTGGACAACTATGACATAAAAAAGGCGAAGAAGATCCTCGACCGCGACCATTACGGTCTCGACGACATCAAGGACCGTATACTGGAGTTCATAAGCACCGGCAAGATGAAGGGGAACATCACCGGCTCCATCATATGCTTCATCGGCCCGCCGGGCGTGGGCAAGACCTCCATCGGCAAGTCCGTGGCCGAGGCGCTCAACCGGAAGTTTTACCGCTTCTCCCTGGGGGGCATGCGCGACGAGGCCGAGATCAAGGGCCACCGCCGGACCTACATCGGAGCCATGCCGGGAAAGATCATCCAGAGCCTCAAGACCGTGGGCGTGGCCAATCCGGTCATCATGCTCGACGAGATCGACAAGATCGGCGCGAGCTTCCAGGGCGATCCCGCCTCAGCGCTTCTCGAGGTCCTCGACCCGGAGCAGAACGTGAACTTCCTCGACCACTACATCGACCTCCGCTTCGATCTTTCCAACGTCCTCTTCATCATGACGGGGAACCAGATGGACACGATCCCCACTCCGCTTCTGGACCGGATGGAGGTGATGAAGCTCTCCGGCTACATAATGGAGGAAAAGATGCAGATCGCCAAGCGTTACCTCATTCCGAAGCAGATCAAGGAGCACGGGTTGAAGAAGGGCGACGTGGATATCGATTCCGAGAGCCTGCGCATGATCATCAACGGATACGCGCGCGAGGCGGGCGTGCGGAGCCTGGAGAACAACATCCGGAGGATCATGCGCAAGTCGACGCGCAAGTTTGCAGAGGGGGAAACGAAAAAGATCGCGGTGACGAAGAAAAACCTGGCCGATTTTCTCGGCAAGCCCCGGTTCACCGACGAGACCCTGTATAACGAGCGGATCCCGGGGGTGGTGATGGGCCTTGCCTGGACGAGCATGGGCGGGGCGATCCTCTACATCGAGGCGACCGCGGTGCCGTCGAAGACCAAGGGATTCAAGCAGACCGGGCAGCTCGGCGACGTGATGAAGGAGTCGACGGAGATCGCCTATACCTATATAAGCTCGCGCATAAAGGACTACGGCATACCCGAGAATTTTTTCAACGATAATTACATCCACCTGCACGTGCCCGCGGGGGCCACGCCCAAGGACGGACCATCAGCGGGCATCACCATGGCGACCGCCCTCTACTCCCTGGCCAAGAAAAAGCCGATTAAGCTCCACATCGCCATGACCGGGGAGCTCACCATCACCGGCAAGGTGCTTCCGATCGGCGGCGTGAAGGAGAAAACCATCGCCGCAAAGCGGGCGCGCGTGAAAAACCTGATATTTCCGTTTGAGAACAAAAAGGATTATGAGGAGCTCCCCGCCTATATCCGCAAGGGCTTGAGCGCCCATTTCGTGAACTACTTCGACGAGGTGCTCGACATCGTATATTGATGCCGGCAAAGAACAATGCAGAAATCCGTGATCATCATCGGCGCGGGGGTCGCCGGCCTGGCCGCCGGTTGCTACGCACAGATGAACGGATTCCGGTCTGAGATATACGAGATGCATTCGCTTCCCGGCGGGCTCTGCACCTCCTGGAGGCGCAAGGGCTACACCTTCGACGGCTGCCTTCACTGGCTCGTGGGAAGCGCGCCCGGCTCGGACATGCACCGGCTCTGGCAGGAGGTGGGCGCGGTCCAGGGGAGGAGCTTCTACCGGTATAAGTATTTCACCCAGGCCCTTGACGAGCGCGGCGGCCGCATCACGGTGTACACGGACCCTGATCGCCTCCGTGACCATCTTATCTCCGTGGCGCCAGAGGACGCGCGCCTCATCAGGCGCATAACCCGCGACATCAAGCGTCTGTCGCGCCGCCGCATGCCGGTGGATTTGAGCATCCGGAACCTGCTCGGCACGCTTCCCTTCATATACATGTTCATCAAATACCGGGCTCCCGCGTCTGCGCTCGCGGGCCGGTTTAAAAATCCGGCGCTCCGGCAGCTGTTCGGCCGGGCGTTGGAGTGGCACGGTATGAGCGCGGCGTTTGTGCTATGGACGCTGTCTCTTATGGCGTCGGGCGACGGGGGATACGCGATCGGCGGGTCAAGGCCACTGGCGGAGGCCATGGCGGAACGGTACCGCTCCCTGGGCGGCGTGATTCATTTCCGCTCAAAGGTGGAAAGGATTCTCGTTGAAAGCGACCGGGCCGCCGGGATCCGCTGCGCCGGCGGCTCCGAGCACAGGTCGGATTATGTGATCTCCGCCGCGGACGGCCATGCCACGATATTCGACATGCTCGAAGGCAGGTATGCGGATAAAAGGATCAGGGACCTGTACCAGAGGCTGGACCCTTTTCCTCCCCTGGTCTACGTATGCCTGGGCGTGTCAGCGGATTATTCGGACGAGCCGTACTCGGTTTCTTTTCCGCTCGCGCGCCCGTTCATAATCGGTCCGCATGAGATCTCCCGCCTTAATCTGCGCATCTACAATTTCGATCCCGGTATGGCCCCGAAAGGCAAGTCGGTCATGACCCTCATGCTGGAGACCGACTACGATTACTGGATGGAGCTGGGCAGGGACCCGCGGAAGTACCGTGCCGAAAAAAAGAGGATCGGAGACAGGATCATATCCGGGATCGCAGAGCAATACCCAAAGATCAGGGGGCAGGTGGAGGTCGTGGACGTGGCTACGCCGCTTACCTTCGTGCGCTACACCGGAAACTGGCGCGGCTCCTACGAGGGCTGGCTCCTCAACCGGAAGAGCATGGGGGCCGCTCCGCCCCGCAGCCTGCCCGGCTTGTCGAACTTCTACATGGCGGGGCACTGGGTCTCCCCCGGCGGCGGGCTGCCCGCAGGCGTCATAACCGGCCGCAGCGCGGTGCGAAGCATGTGCCGCAGCGAGGGGCGCAGGTTCGCCGCACAGGTCCCGTAGGCCTCGATTGAATGTTGCTTATATCGTGAAGCGGTGAGTGAAAAAGTAGTGCTCTGACCCCGGCAGGGCTTAATCGTCAACCAACGCCACGGCCCTGACCCACCCCGCGCTTGCGCCCTTTATTTTAATCGGAAAGCAGAAAAAGGTGAAGCCCGTGGCCGGAAGCTGATCAATGTTGGCGAGCTTTTCCAAATGGCAGTAGCTTTTTTCGATGCCGGCGAAATGCCCCTCCCATATGACCGAAGGGTCGTTCGACTCCTTGAATTCCCTCGCGGAAAAGGCAAGCGGCCGGTCCCAGCTCCAGGCGTCGGTACCCATCACGCGCACCCCGCGTTCGCAAAGCCAGAGGGTTGCTTCCCTGCCCATGCCGCATCCCTTCTGCATATAGTCCGGCCTGCCCCAGAAAGCGCCCGCTCCGGTGTATACGAGCACGATCTCACCGGCCGAAAGCTTGTGGCCGATACGGGTGAACGCCTGGTCCAGGTCTTTTGCGGTCACCAGGTAACCGTCGGCGCAATGGCTGAAGTCCAGCTTTACGCCCCGTCCCAGGCACCAGGTGAGGGGTATCTCGTCGATGGAGGGCGCCCTTCGTCCCCCGTCTGTTGTCGGGTGATAATGCCACGGCGCATCCAGATGCGTGCCGGAATGCGTGCACAGAGTGACGAATTCAATAGCCCACCCTTTTCCATCGGGGAGGTCGCATTCCGGATCGAGTCCGGGATACACGAGCTTCATCTGGTCCGCACCTGAATCATGGCCGAGGTATTTTACCCTTGGGGCCATTTCTGGAGGGTCTGAAGGAAGGTCATTTTCAATCGAGATGCTGCAGTCGATGAGTTTCGGCACGGCTTTCCTCCTGAATTTGTAATCCTGAGCTGTTATGCTCCTTCCGGTTCACGCAGGGAGTATTCGTTTTCGTCCAACAGTGAAATTTATCATGCCCCGATCCCGAGCCGGGCGTTTGTTCCGTGGCGCGGAACACGGCACTCGTTGAAGAGCCGCATCAGATCGTCACGCGAAAGCTCTTTTGTTTCGTTATAGAAGGCGGACGAGCGCTGCATCTTCCACTGGCTCCGGGGGGCGCGCACATTGTAGTAGACGGACGGGAATACCGAAACATCAAGCCCCTTGAGAAATTCAACGGTGTCCCGGACCTCCCGTGCGGTCTGGCCGGGAAGCCCGAGTATGAAATACGCCCTTACGTTCATACCAGCCCTTCTTCCGGCCCGGGCGAAGCGCGCGAACCTGGCGGAATCAAAGGGCCTGCCCTGCGCCGCCTGAAGCTCGCCTGAATGGCTCATGAGGGATATGTTGAGCTCGCGGAAGCCGGCACCGCGCATCAGCTCGACCATGCCTTCGTCCATACCTTCCAGGGATACGCCGTTCATGGCGGCGAGGTCGAGCGCGATCCCGGATTTCGTTTGATACGCGGCCAGCCCCCCGAGCAGGTCGGCCGCGCGGCCGGGAGATGCAAAGATATTGTCGTCTTCGAAGATAATCATGGTCGCGCCCAACTCCTCCGCGCACTCACGTATCTCATCGAGCACCGCGTCCACGCTCCTCAGCCGCTGTCCCCTGCCCCAGATGACGCCGCTCGAGCAGAAGCCGCAGCGGTTCGGGCAACCCCGCGAGGTGATCATCGCCGCCGCCCTCCTCCGGTAGGCCCTGAAGTCCCTCTGTGCCAGGTATTTTCTTGCCGGGCGCGGCAGCCGGTCGATCCCGTCGATCACGCGCCTCTCGTTTCGCACAATCCCGTGTCCGTCCCTCCATACAAGGTTCGGCACATGCGACAGGCCGGCGCCGGATTCAAGCGCGCGCAGGAGCGCGACCGCGCTTTCCTCACCCTCGCCCTGTATCACGAAATCGGCACCTCCGGTTTGCAGGTAGTATTCGGGATAGAGCGCCGCATGGTAACCTCCGACTACGATGATCGCCCCTGGCGCCGACTCCCTGACCATGGCGATGACGCGGTCCGATTCCTCATAGTACGGTGTGAACATGCATGAGATAAAAAAGATCTCAGCATGCGATTGCGCGATTCTTTTTTGAATTTCATCGAAGCTCATGCCGAAATGGCAATAGCGCGCGAAGGGAAACGCGAGGGTGGGATCGCCGCTTTCGATATATCGTGTGAGATATGAAAATTCTTCAGGTAAAGGAATGGCGTGCCTTTTCAAGGAGTGGCCGTTGATAAGCGTTACCTCATGGCCCGCTGTCTCCAGATAGGCCATGATATAGAGGAGCCCGAGCGGCTGGCGCCGTATCGACGTGTAATAGAAATCCTGTATCGGCGTATTGATGAAGCAGGCCCTCATTGTGAATAATACGCTTATAAAAAATGAGTGTCATGGATACGTTACATTCAGAAGACGTTCGTTCATTTATCGTTCATGAGGATCTTTTTGTCAATGGATTTAGCG
>CAZHAD010000075.1:0-5674 GCA_964529965.1 uncultured Leptospirales bacterium
TCATGGATTCGATAAGCGTTCTTGTGCGGATTTCGCGTCCCTTCTTATTCAGGTGGAACTCGTTGTCGAAAAAATAATCGCGCGGGTACAGGTACGCCAGGGGATCGCCGAACACCTTCATGTGAACGCGCCTTTTCAGGTCCTTTTCTATGCCGAGGAGCGCGTCCACCTCCTTCTTGCGTCCATGCTTCCACTCCATTATGGGCGAAAATGAAAGGTACAGCCTGACCCCCCGGTCGGCGCAGAACGCGGCGAACTCGTTCATTCGCTCAACCAGCTCGTCGTTCACCCGTGAGGGAAGGATCCGGGTCACGTCCTCCCTGTCCGCAAGCCCGGGTATGAAGCGCGCGACGCTTTCAACGTCCTTGAACTTCGGCTGGGGAAGGGACAGGTGTCCGACGGCGTCGCCGTATTTGTTGAAATTCGAGCGCCGGTGCGCTGCATCCTCCTTTGTGGGGAACAGCAATCCGCGCAGACGCCTCTGGAAGGTGAGCGGAATGCTGGTTATGAACGGCACTATGTTGTGGTAGGAATACGTGCATATGATCTTCGGAAGCACAATGGTCACCTCGACAAGGGTGTTGTCCCCGACGCCGTTTCCGGCATAATGGGTGTAATCGGGTATGAGGATGACGATATCGTTTCTTTTCAGGTCCGGCTTCAGCTCGTCCATGGCGTATAGGAGGCCAAGGCCGCCGTGGAGCCCCATATTGACGATATGGTAACCGGTGGCCCTCTCCACCATTCCGCTGTCGAGGCCGAACGCGAGGTTGGAGTCTCCGGCGAATATTATCCGGGGCTGCGGGACCGTCTCGAGGAGCCGATGCTTGTCCACGATGGCCAGAAGATATTTGTCCCGGTCGACCGGGAGAAGATATATCACGCTGAAAAGGGTGAGAAGTATCAGAGATCCAAAAATCGTTGCATGTAAGAAAAACCTCTTCATCGCCTTAATCCGAAAAACCCCTTATTAAAACTGAAAATATATGAACTGCGCGGTCTTATACATACCCGCGAAAAGCGACATGACGAACAGGTAATACACGGCCCATCGTAATATTAACGGCCTCGGCTTCAGCATCTGCCGGATGCTGCCCCATTTCTCCTGCACGAAATGCACCGCCAGGAGAAGTATGGCGAGGCCCGTCATCACGAGAAGATCGCCGGTCTTGAAATAAAGCTTGATATCGGAGAAGTTGAGGCCGGGGAAATGTGTGGTTACATACCACGCATCCGCCATATCTTTCGCCCTGAAGAATATCGCGCCGAAGACAAAGAGATGGAAGGTTACGAGTATCATCCAGAGCTTTTTCGCCGAATCCAGAAATCTGCCGAAAAGCTCACCCCTCGTCTTCAGCACCCCGAGGCCGCACAGCGCAAGGCCGAAGGCACCCGAAGCGATCCTCGCGCCCGTCCCGAGCACGCCTCCCCACGCGCCCAAGGCCGCCAGGATGGCTCCTGAGCCGAGATAGGCGGCAGCCGGAATTTTAGACAGCCCGAGGGTCAGATGTTCCCTGATCCAGTCGCGGGCGGTCTGGGTCATGCGGCTCAGAACGATAAGGACCCCGTTCATGGCCCCCCAGATCACGAAGGTCCACTGCGCGCCGTGCCAGAGCCCGCTCACGGTGAACACGACCATGATATTGAAATACCACTTGAGACGGGAAACGCGGTTCCCCCCCAGGGGAATATAGATATAATCGCGCAGCCAGGATATCAGGGTCATGTGCCACCGCCGCCAGAATTCGGCGATGGAAGGGGCGAAGAACGGCCTGCGGAAGTTTGGCAGGAGATCGTAGCCGAGCACCTGCGCGGTGCCGATCGCGATGTCCGTATACCCTGAAAAATCGCAGTACACCTGGATTACGAAAAAATAGGTGGCCACCAAAAGCGGCAGCCCCTTCACCAGGCGTGGCTCGCCGTACACCATGCTCACATACACGTTGAGGCGGTCGGCGATAACCAGCTTTTGAAAAAATCCCCATGCCATGAGCTTGAGCCCGTCGGCGACGCGCTCGTAATTGAATTCCACCTTTTTATAAAGCTGGGGGAGCAGCGTGGTTGAGCGCTCGATCGGTCCGGACAGGAGAACGGGGAAAAAGCTCACGAACAAGGCGAGCATGCCGAAATTCCGCTCCGGCTCGCGCGTGCCGCGATAAATATCGACGGTGTAGCTCAATGCCTGGAATGTATAGAAGGAAATGCCGATCGGCATGAGAAACGAAAACTCGGGAACAGTATACGACAGGCCGAACGCGGAAAAAAGCTCCCTCAGGCTGTTATTGAAGAAATTGTAATATTTAAAGACGAACAGGATCGCAAGGTTGGACACAAAGCTGAGGGCGACCAGAAGCTTTTTGACGCGCGTCGGCCTTCGGTACATCGCAAGCGCGGTTGTGTATACGACGATCGTGGTGGTGCCGATGAGAAGGGCGTACCGCGGATCCAGCCACATGTAATAAAAGTAGCTCGCCCCGAGCAGAAACATCCAGCGGAAACGGTGTGGCAGAGAAAAAAAAATGCAGACCGCTGCGACGAAAAACAGGAGATAATCAAATGAGGTGAAGAACATAAGAGCGCGTCAGCCGAAAAATTTAATAAGGCATTAGATTGCCGCACAGATTGCTGTCAATAAAAAAATTCTTCACCGGCCGATCAATCCCGACGCGACAATAATATCCCGGCGCAGACGAGCTCCACCGAATGCTCCACGCCGAGGTATCCCCGGTATGTCCGGATGAGGGATTCGCGGTCCGCCGCGGTTTTTGCAATAAGGTTTCTCGTTCTGGTTATGGTGCCTTTCAAATTCCTCCCATACCATTTGTACTGAGCCTCGAGGAGCTCCAGTTTTTCTTCAAGCTCGGCCATCCTCAGGTCATAGGATTCCCTGATCTTTTCAATCTCCGGGTCCAGTGATTCGCCGAGCTTCCCGGCAATGTTTCCTTTCATTTCTTCGATTTTTTTTTGGAGCCGTTTTCGTGCAGCAATAAAATACGCTTCAAATCCCCTCCTCGTGTCAGGCTCCGGCAGACCGGGCCCGGGAGCCGCCGCCGTACAATCCTGCTCCATGACGGAGCGCTCGATCTCCTCCATCACATCCTCTGAAACGCGCGGATCGTCCGGGACCGCGACCGGAATGATCGCCCTGGATTCGGATGCGGCCTTGAAGGTCGCCAGGTAATAGAACACCATTCCATAAAAGGGAACGCGCGAATGCACGACCCTGATCCCCGTGGCGCCGCCGAATTCCCCGCTCCTGCACCGGGCCACCAGCCGGTCCACGACCGGATGTCCGAAGGCGAGAAATTCGAGCTCCTCGCGCTCCAGGGCGGTTGCGCTGTCAAAGGTCCCCTGCCGCCAGGCGCTCGCCCCGCTTTCCCCCTCTGAGAAAACCCGGTAGAGCCCGCCGCGCTCGCGCCTGATGAGGCGCGAGGAGTATTCATCAGTCTGCATGAGGACGTTTACGAAATGCTCGATCCTCCTGTTCGAGAACGCCCTCTCCTTCATGGTCACCCGGTAATATTCGTCGTAGTTGAAATCGATGCGATCCGCGACCGCGAGCTCTGAAATTTTTTCATAGCTTTGTCTGGCCGTCTCGAGACGGCGCTCGACTTCTTTTTTCATGGACGCCCCGGTTCGAATGCCCGCCGCCATTTCCATGATCAGCGCATCGAGCCTGAGCTCATCCTCCATCCGTCCCAGGAGGACGTCCGGAACGCCGATCGACTCCTCGAAGATCCTGAGCTTTCTATTCAGGATTTCGAGCACGCGTTCGGCCACCGTGTCCTTGGTCGAGAAGTTGTAGATGTAGACATCCTTCTTCTGGCCCAGGCGGTGGAGTCTTCCGATGCGCTGCTCGATTTTAAGAGGGGACCAGGGAAGGTCGTAGTTGATGATGATGTTGCAGAATTGCAGATTTCTCCCCTCGCCGCCCGCCTCGGTCGAAATGAGTATCTCCACGTCATTCTTGAAGCGAAGCACCGCGCGCTCCTTCTCCTCCCCGGACAGGGATCCGTGAAAAAGCTCGACCGAAAACCCTGTCAGCACCCCGCGCAGGTATTCCTGGGTCGCCCGAAACTGGGTGAAGATGAGAAACTTCTCCGCTCCCCTCTGCCTGAGCCCCCTGACGAGCGTAACGAGCCTCTCCGCCTTCTTGTCGGTACTGACCCCCGCCGCCAGATCGACCAGCCGGCGCAGGGTCGCGATCTCCCTTCTCGTCTCCGGTGCGGTCTTGAACGGGGCAAGGCACACCATACGGTCCGCATCCTCACCGTTTTCGACGAGATCGGTTTCGCCGATTGCACCCGGCGGCGCGTGGCGCCCGGGACCGGCCCGCTCCGCCGCCTCTTCCAGCCGCCGCATCCTGTTCGCGAGCGCCGAGCCGAGGGCGCTCGACGATGAATCGAGGAGCTTCTGGAATATGCACATCACGAATCCGACGGCGCGGTTGTCGCTCTGGACCGCCAGGTTGAACTCCTCGGAAACGTACCGGGTGGTCTCGTCGTACAGCATCCGCTCGTCCGGATAGAGCTCGAACCGTATCGTCCGGGCGCGACGAATGGTGAAGCCGCCGACCTCCCGCTTTGTACGCCGTACCAGCAGGGGCGCGATCCTCTCCCTCAGGGCCTTGAGGTCGGAATGCTCGAGGCAATAGTCGAAATAGAAGCTTCGGAAAGGCCCGAGGATGTTCCGGTCAAGAAGCGCGACGAGATAATATAGCTCTTCAAGCTTTCCTCTGAAGGGCGTGGCCGTGAGGAGGAGGAAGGCCCTTGACTTCTCCGATATGACCTGAGCGACATCGTAGGCGAGCGTGGATTTGAGCGAGTCCCTGCGGAGCCGGTGCGCCTCATCGAACACGACGGTGTCCCACGGGGCGCTCCTCAGATCGCGCAGAAATCGCCTGTTCTTGATGAAGTCGAGCGAGCAGATAACCTTGTCATGAGTGAGCCAGGGGTTCGCTCCCCGCGCGCGGCCCGCCGCGCGGCGCATCTCCTTTCGGTCCATGATCATGTAGGTATCGTTGAACTTGCTCTGCATCTCATGCCGCCACTGGTGCAGGATCGATGCGGGGCAGACGATGAGTATTCTTTTATAATTATGCCGGTATTCCAGCTCCTTGATAGTAAGTCCCGCCTCCACGGTTTTGCCGAGTCCCACCTCGTCGGCAATGAGAAAGCGCCGGTTCAAGGCGGCCAGTATGCGGCTGGTGCTTTCCACCTGGTGCGCCAGTATCCTGGTCCGCGAGTTTGAAAGCGAGAGTATCTTGTGGTGGGAATAGGCGAGCTGGAGCAAATACGCCTCCGCCTTCAGAAGAAACTCGATATTGTATACGGGCCTGCGCGCATTCAAACTGGCGCGAACGTATTCTTCGCCTGCGATCCCGTCGTTTTGCGCCTGTTTTTGGGTATCAGCCGTTGTCGGGGAGAATAAAGAATTCAGTCGGATTTCGTTATGTACGGGATAGATGTTTTCCATCGTTCACGATCCGTCCTCAAACCCCGGCCCCGCCGGCAGAGGCATGTGTAGAGGCGGGATTAATCCCGCCTCTACTTCGATAAAAAGCCCCCTGTTTTTACTCAGGGGGCTTTCCAAAAAGCCCTGAACATTAAACGGAAAAGATACTGATACGATTCTCAATGAGACATAATACGACAAGCCTGAAAAATTGCAAGCA
>CAZHAD010000075.1:5774-16598 GCA_964529965.1 uncultured Leptospirales bacterium
AAACCTCGATCTCCATGCCGAGCCTTTTCTCAAGCGCCCTGACCACGCCGATATTCTTCGCCACCCCACCGGTCATCATGAGCGGCGTGCGGACGCCGACCCGGACCGCCATTGAGGATATACGGATGGCGATCGATTCGTGAATCCCGGCGATGATGTTTTCCCTCGCCTCTCCCTTGGAGATGAGTGAAATCACTTCTGACTCGGCAAACACGGTGCAGATGCTTGAGATCCTGCCCGGATTCTGCGACTTCAGGGACAACTCCCCGAATTCCTCGAGGTCGACCTGAAGCGCGCGCGCCATCACCTCGAGGAAGCGGCCGGTTCCGGCCGCGCACTTGTCGTTCATGGCGAAATCCTTCACCCTTCCTTCTTCGTCCAATACGATGGACTTACTGTCCTGTCCGCCGATGTCGATGATGGAGCGTATATGGGGGGAAAGAAAGCGCACGCCGGCTGCGTGGCAGGTTATCTCCGTGATCGCTTTGTGGGCCGCGTCCACGCCGTGCCTCCCGTAGCCCGTGGACACGATTTTTCCCACCGCCGACATAGAAATATCGAGGCTGCCAAGGAGCTCCGCGGTCACGTGGCGCCACGCTTTTCCCACGTTATAGCCGGTAAAGCCCACGAGGGTGCCCTCAAGCACGCCGTCGCGCATGAGGGCCGCCTTGGTCGTGATGGATCCTATGTCGATGCCGAGCGTGATCAATGCCTAATCGGTGAAATGCTCCGGACGCATGGATACGGTGAGGCCGTCCGTCGAGTTCATCAATCTGGTGCGCAGGCCTTCGATCCGCGGAAGCTCGTACTCGAAGAAGTACCGCACCATGTAAATCTTCCCTTCCAGAAAATCGCGCATCGACTCGTGGGCGGATCCGAGCGCCTTTTGCGCGGCGATGCCCTGCATCAGCCACTGCCACGCAATGCAGATGATCTCGGACAGCTCAAGGTAAAGCGTCGCGTCCGCGAGAAAGCGGTCCGTCTCACCCTTCACGGCCATGCCGACGAGGCTCGCGGTGACCTCCTGAAGAAGCTCGAGGGCCCGCGTGAGCTTGTCGGCATAGGGGGCCAATTCGGCGAACCCCTTCGCCTCCTTCACCGTTGCGCCCACCTCTTCCAGGTAAATCGACATCGCCCTGCCGTTCTTCATCACCGTCTTTCTTCCCAGGAGGTCCATCGCCTGGATGCCGGTGGTGCCTTCGTGGATCGGGTGGATGCGGACGTCACGCATATACTGCTCCACCGGGAACTCGTCGCTGTATCCGTACCCGCCGAAGCACTGGATCGCGAGGCTCGTGGAAAACAGGCCCATCTCGGAGGGATAGCTCTTCACGATGGGGGTCAGGAAGTCGAGCAGAAGATCGTAGCGCTCCTTGTCTTCACCCTGCGCGACAAGCCCGAGGTCAAGGAGCTTGCCGGCGTACACGATAAGCGAGAGCGAGCCTTCGATGATGGCCCTCTGCGCCGCCAGCATGCGTTTCACGTCCGAGTGCTCGATGATCGGAATCTGGGGCTTGGTCGGGTCCTTTTCGGTGAGCCTTCTTCCCTGAAGCCGCTCCCTGCAGTACTCGAGCGCCGCATGATAGGCGGCCGAGGATATGCCCGCGGCGCCTACGCCCACATGGACGCGCGCCCCGTTCATCATCTGGAACATGTAGGCGAGCCCCCGGTTCGCCTCGCCGACCAGGTAACCGCGGCAGTCGCTGTTTTCCCCCATGGCGAGCTGGGCAATCGGAGCGCCCCGGTAGCCCATTTTATGGTAGCACCCCGCGCAGTTGACGTCGTTGAATTCGAGCGCTCCCTTGTCATTGATGCGCTTCTTGGGCACGACGAACAGGGACAGACCCTTTACTCCGACGGGCGCCCCCTTGATGCGCGCCAGCATCAGATGAACGATATTGTCGACCCCGTCATGATCGCCTGCCGAGATAAATGTCTTCTGCCCGTTGATGAGGTAATATCCGTGCTCGGTCGGCACCGCCGTGGTCTTCACGTCGCTCAGGGAGCTCCCGGCATCCGGCTCGGTGAGCGCCATGGTCCCCTGCCATGTGCCGGTTACCATGTTCGCCGCGTATTTTTCCTTGAGCTCGTCGGAGCCGTAGGAATAGATGAGGTCAACCGCTCCATGGGTGAGGCTCGGAAACACGCTGATGGAGTAGTTCGCCGCCGCAAATATGAACTGGCAGGCGTTGTATATCGAAACCGGCATCTGCTGGCCGCCGATCTCATAGGGGAACATGGCGTTTATCCATCCGCCGTCCCCTGTCGTTTTCATGAAGGGACGCACAGCGGCATGCACCTTTATGGTCTCTCCTGTATATTCGGGGGGCTTTTTGTCCATCTCTGAGAATATCGGGAACATGAAATCGGTCGCAATCTTCTTCGCCGTTTCCAGGATCATATCAAAGCTTTCCCTTGAGTAATCTTTATAATAGTCATAGTCCGACAACGAATCGATCCCATGAACGTCGTAGAGAGTGAATTTAAGGTTCTGTTCGCTGTAAAATTTCTGGGCCATTTCCATATGCTCCTTCGTGTGACTTGTTTTATTACCGGCCCGTCTGAAAAGACGCATGAACAGCTTCCGCAACCCGGCATTGGTGTCAAGCCCAAAAAACACCCGGGTGAGGCCGTGTGCAAGTCAACCGTCCATAGGCGGACGGAACCTTTTATCCCGTGATGATCCCTTGAATCTTTTCCGAAAGCTCCTCAATGCTGAACGGCTTTTGAATGAACCCGCTGCACCCGCGGTTCAATATCTCGGTCGCCTTTCCGTCGATGCTGTAGCCGCTTGAAAGCAGAACGACGGCATTCGGATTTATCTCTCTGAACCGGTCAAAGGCCTGGCCTCCGCCAATGTCCGGCATGATCATATCGAGGATGATGAGATCTATCCTGCCGTGATTCTTTTTATATATTTCGATCGCCTTTCGGCCGTTTGGGGATTTTATGACCGTATATCCGAGTTTTTTCAGCATTTTTGCTCCTACCTCAAGCACCAGCTTTTCATCATCGACGAGAAGGATCATACCTCTCCCTTTCAGGGCCCTTTTCGACTCGCCCGGAAGCCACTTGTTCGTTTTCACTGAAACCGGGAAATAGAGGGTAAAAACGGTGCCGCGGCCTGTCTCCGACGCCACCTCGATAAAACCACCGTGACCCTTGACGATGCCGTACGCGGACGCCAGGCCCAGCCCCGTGCCCCTGGTCATTTCCTTGGTGGTAAAGAAGGGCTCGAAAATACGGTCCATGATTTTTTTGTCCATCCCGACCCCATTATCTCCCACCATGACCATGACATAACTTCCCGGCTTGGGATCATAGACCCTGTTGGGCATCTCCTCCGGCGATATATTTCTCGTGGTGAGAAACAGGTCGCCGCCGTCGGGCATCGCATCAAATGCGTTGAGGTAAAGATTAATCAGCGTCTGCTCGATCTGATATATATCGACTTCCACGAGATGCAGGTCCGGGTCGAGATCATAGTGGACCAGTATATCCTTTCTCGTCCTCTGGCACGTCTCAATGCTCTCCACAATGATTTCGTTCAGATTGATCACTCTGACCTCATATTTCCCTTTGCTTGCATACCCGAGCAATTGGCCCGTCAATTTCGACCCCCGCTGCACCTGCTTCTGAATATCAATAAGATATTTGTGAAAGGGGTGCGCAGCGTCCAGATCGAGCAACATGAGTGAGATGCCCCCCTGGATGACCATGAGCAGATTATTAAAATCATGCGCAACGCCGCCGGCCAGGGTGCCGATCGCCTCCATCCTCTCGATGTGCTGAAGGTGCGACTCCATACGTTTCCTTTCGGTTATGTCCATGAGGCTCCCCTCGTAGTAGATGAGGTTGCCGTTTTCGTCGCACACCTTATGCGCATTATTTTCCATCCAGACCTCTTTCCCGTCATACTTACAAAACCGTATTTCGTACGCTTGCACGACTTCTTTATCTTTCATCATGGCCTCCCATGTGTCGCGGTCGTGCGAGTCAGCGTAGAGATCCATCGCCTTTTTACGCAAAAAGGTCTCCCGGTCCGGATAGCCGAGCATACGCACCAGCATGTCGTTTACATCAATGATTCTGCCGTCCGGCGAGGTTCGATACAGGCCAACGGGGACCCCATGAAAAAGGCTGCGGTAGTGCTCCTCACTTGCCCTCAACGCATGTTGAGTTTGATTGAGCTCTAAGACGTGTTTCTCAAGACGATTGAAAAGATCCTTGAGCTCCCGCGCCATGCTGTCAAATGCGCGGGCCAAAGTGCCGATCTCATCGCCCCTGCGAATCACCTCATCATCGCTGGCCGAGTCCCACTTCCCTCCTCCGAATTCACGGGCCCGTTCCGCCAGACGTATGATCGGAAGGATATACCGGAATGCGGTCCTGCGGCCGAGGAAATAAATGCCGTAAAATGTTAAAAGTATCAGCCCGGTGGCGATGATACCGAAAATGATCAGCTGGCGTGACATATAATGCTGATACATATCGGCGATCTTATCGGCCTTTTTTTTCATGGCGGTGACGGGTGCGGAGAATTCATCAATATATGTCGTGGCTGCGAACATCATGATCTTGCCTTGAAGAGGCACCTTAACCGGGGTGATAGTCATATATTTTTTGCGGATTGAACCGTCGGAGTCACGCCAGTCATAATATCCGGAAACCTCGGCACCTGAAAGCGTAGCTTTAACAAGGGTCCACCAGGAAGGGAGATCCTTTGCGAGAAACGCCACGTCCTTGTCGATGAGATTCCTGTTGGGATGGACTCGAAAGATCGGGATTCCAGTCTCGTATATGGCCGTATATCCGGTCTTTCCGACCTTCTGCAAAGCCATATCCATGAACAGGGGGTCCCTGCGCATCTCCCTGATGCCGTGGTTTGGATGCATTCTGAAATAAATCTCTATCTGTTTGGCCCCGTCACGGGCCTTCATCTGAATAATCTTTTCGCCTAATTTTTGAAGTCCCGCCTCGGCCTCGCCGTTCAAATCATAGGTTGTCTTCGTGATCAGATTCCCCATAAAGGCGCGGGTAACCACAATTCCCGACAACGCGAGGGCTAATAATAAAATAAGCGGAATGAGAGAAACAGCGAGGTAATTACGCGCAAATTCCCTCGCCATCGAGTGGGAGTTTTGTTTTATGATGTTCATTTCTTATGTCTCCGAAAATGCCGGGAGCCGAAAAAATAAGGACTTTAGGCAGCTTCCACGTGATGGTTTTGGAAGAATAGATTTATACCGGTCTTCCCCCCACAATAAGATCATTTTCCATGCCTGTGGCGATCCTCCTTATGTCGACGCAGCCGGCGTTTGCAAGCCATGCCCGCATTTCCTGTTCCGTGTAGGTGTCCCCGGCCTCGGTATTGACGAGCATGTTCAGGCTGAAAAAAGCGCCACGGGCCGGCGCGGTCCTGTCCTCCTCCATGATGTGGTCCTGTATGACGATCCTGCCCCCCGGGTTCAGGCACGCATATGCCTTGTTCATGAGTGACTGATTTTCATCGGTGGAGTTAATATGGACGATGGCGGACATGAACACCAGGTCATATCCCCTGCCGAAATCCCTGGTGTGGTAGTTGCCCTTCATGCTCTTCACCCTGCCGGTCATGCCGTTCTCGGCTATATATTTTTTCGCGAGCTTGATGACCACAGGCATATCCAGGACCACTGCCTGGAGCCCGGATTTTGCGCGGGCGAACGCCATGGAATAGACCCCCGAGCCCCCGCCCACATCAAGCACCCTTTTGACACCGGAAAGATTAATATGGGACACGAGCGAGGCGGCGTTCTTGGCCGCCCTTTGGTGCATCGCCTCGATGAAGTATGAAAGGGAGGACTCGTCGTACTCGCGCGCCGTCACGCACCTGCCGGCCTTGACCGCATCGGTGAGGGTGCCCCAGGTGCGGTACAGGTTGAGAAGGTGGCCGATACGTGAAAGATATTCCGGTGAGCCCTTGACCATGAACCGGGACGACGCCTCAGTGTTTGAAAAGCGGCCCTTTCGCTTCATGAGAAGCCCGATGCTGCACAGGGCGTTGAGCAGCCTTTCGGTGGACCGGGCCCGCGCGCCTATCCGGTGACCGATCTCTTCCGCGGTAAGGGAATCGCCGGTGAGATTCGTAAATATGTCCAGCTCGAATGCGGTTAGGATGACCCTGCTCTTCTGGAAGGCGGAGGCAGCCTCGAGTATATCATCCGCGCTAGTGATCAGCGGTTTCTTCTTATGCAAAGCCATATCAGATTGATATCTATCTCCATGTTACGATCTTCCATCCCCTCGAGCGTGCCTTCGCGGCCAAACGCTTGTCCGGCGACACGCATACCGGATTGCCCACGGATTCGAGAACGGGAAGATCGTTGATCGAATCCGCATAATAATATGCGCGCTCCATCATCTCGCCGCTCTTCGTGCAATATATCTTCGCTCGGGTGAGTTTTTCCTTCCCATAGCAATATCTCCCCTTAAGCCTGCCCGACAGCCTGCCTTCCACGACCTCAAGCTCGGTGCAGATGACGTCGTCCATCAGAAGCAGTTCCCTCATCCGTCCGCATATAAAGGCGGGAGAGGCGGAGAGCATGACGGTCTTGCCCCCGTTGCTCCGGTGGAATTCTATCTCATGGCGCGCATCCTCACGAACGAGGGGCTTGAGCTCCTCAAGCCATTCTGCGGACAGGGACTCGATGAGATCGTACCTGATTCCCTTGAACCATTTTATCCATCGCGCGACCGCGGCTCCCGCGCCCAGAAAGCCGATGCGGTATACGAAAGAAAGAAACAGCGCCCTGCGGATCTGCTTCCTGCTGATGAACCCGTGCCGGTACATGCTTCTCACTATGATCCGGCCGCTTGAGGTGCTCAGGATTGTGTGATCGAGATCAAAAAAGGCGACGTACATATCCTATAAATTTATCGGAACCGGCTCCTTCTTAAAATTGTCCCAGTAGGGCGAAATCTCGAGGAGCCTCTCAACCACCACGGGCATGACCGAAATCACGTAATCGATCTCCTCCCCGGTGGTATAGCGGCTCAGGCTGAAGCGGATCGAGCCGTGTGCCGAGGTGAAGGGCACGCCCATCGCCCTGAGCACGTGCGACGGCTCGAGCGAGCCCGACGAGCACGCCGACCCTGAGGAAGCGGCGATTCCCTGCTCGTCGAGATACAGGAGGATGGCCTCCCCCTCGATGAACTCGAACCCGATGTTGCTCGTATTGGGTACGCGCCTGACCTCGTCGCCGTTGAGCCCGGCGTTGCTGAATTTGTCGAGAATTCCCCGTTCAAGCCTGTCCCGGAGCGCGCCCACCCTGGTCCTATATTCATCAAGGTGCGCCTTGGCCATCTCCGCTGCCTTGCCCACGCCGATGATTCCGGGCACGTTCTCGGTGCCCGGCCGCCTCCCCTTTTCCTGGTGGCCTCCGAACAGCACCGGCCTTATTCTGGTACCCCGGCGCACGTAGAGCGCGCCGACGCCCTTGGGTGCATGGAACTTGTGGCCGGATATCGTGAGAAGGTCGCACCCGATCCTGTTCACGTCGATCGGGATTTTGCCCGCCGCCTGGACGGCGTCGACGTGAAACACGACCCCTCTTTCCCTCAGAAACGGCCCGATCTCCTCCACCGGAAGTATGACTCCGGTTTCGTTGTTCGCATACATGATGGAGACCACCGCGGTATCATCGTCGACCGACTGCTTCAAGAGCTCCAGATCGAGGTTTCCCTTGGAGTCGACCGGCACGTATGTGACGCGGTATCCGTCCTTCTCAAGCTTCTTGCACAGGGAAAGCACGGCCGGGTGCTCCACGCGCGAGGTGATGATGTGCCGTTTGTCCTTATAGTAATCGAGCGTGCCGAGTATGGCCATGTTGTCGCTCTCGGTTCCCGTGCCGGTGAATACAATCTCATAATCGTTTGCCGCGCCGATAAATTCGGCCACCCTTATGCGGGCCTGCGTGACCTCCCTGGCCACCGAGCCGCCGAAGCTGTGCATGCTGGACGGGTTGCCGTACCGGTCTTTCAAAAAAGGCGCCATGGCGTCAAACACCTCGGGTGCGACCATGGTCGTCGCGTTATTGTCCAAATACACGTGTTGCTTCATATAAGCACCTTCATTTTCATAGTAAGTTTGTCAAAATTTTTACAATATGAACGCCTCTTCCCATCCTTGATAAGGGCTGGCAACGCTATTAAAATCATCCGGCCATGGTATTTCACTATTTAGCTTCATGGACGACTATATCATCTTCGACGAATTCGCGGAGCTTCGCCTCAACGAGGTTCTTCAGAGTCACCCCGGAGGCCATGCAGCTCACGCATGTGCCGCGGAGCGCCACGAACACGTCCTTGCCCGCGATATCGATGAGGTCGATATCGCCGCCGTCGTTTCGAAGCATCGGCTTTATGACATTCTGGATCGACTCCTCAACGAGCTGCATCCTTTTTATGTTCGTGAGCTGCTTTTTACCGGATTTTTCGCCTTCCGCGGTCCGCACAAGCCCCGCCATCTCATGAAGGATATCCTCTATTTTAGGAATGCACGATCCGCAGGCACCGCCCGCCTTCGTGTAGTTGGTGACGTCTTCAACGGTTTTGAGGTTGTTGTCGCGGATCGCCTTTCGGATAAGGTTTTCGGTCACGCCGAAGCAGTGGCAGATGATCTCTCCTTCGGTGTCGACATGATCGCTCACCTTGTCTCCGCGCCAGAGCGCGATCGCCTTTTCCAGCGCCTCGTTGCCCATAACCGAGCAGTGCATCTTCTCTTCAGGAAGCCCGCCCAGATAACTGGCGATGTCCCTGTTGGTGATCTTTTCAGCCTCCTCGACGGTTTTGCCAATGATCATCTCGGTCAACGCCGATGACGAGGCTATGGCGCTCCCGCAGCCGAAGGTCTCGAATTTGGCGTCCCGTATGACTCCCTTCTCATCTATCTTGAGATAAAGCTTGAGCGCATCGCCGCACACGATGCTCCCCACCTCGGCGACCGCATCCGCGTTTTCGATCTTGCCGACGTTTTTCGGATGCATGTATAACTCTTTCACCTTGTCAGTGTAATCCCACATCCGGTCCTCCTCTTCATTATTGGCAATATAACATCATATAAAAACACGTGTCAAATCAAAATGACCGCGCCCCGGAGCGCCTGACGGCTAAAACGCCGCCGGTATTACGCATTTCATGCTCTCCCGGCCCAAGTATATTTAATGTACTCTAAATTTATAAAATAGTCGATATAAAATACCCTCGCAGAAAGCTGCAAGTATTTCTCCGCGTAAGGAAATTTTCAAAAACATTTAAAATGATATTTCCTGTTAAGCGCTTTTCATGCATGCCTTCGGCTTTATTAAGCATGCCGCTTTACTCGAATCTTCTCTTGTTTTCCCTTTAATCCGAAAGATCGGAAAAATATAAAAAGCCCCTGGCGCCGAATTCAAGAACGTAAAAATTGCCGAGCCTGTAGGGGTGTTTGCTCCTTGCCACAATATTATTGGTGAGATAATACGAAGCGCCGAACTGCAATCCGTTGAAAATGAAAATACTCGCATGATTTTGAATATTGAATGAAAGCGTGATCCCGGCACGCGAGCTTGACAATACGAACTTCTTGTCCTCTTCCCTCTCGTCGCCGTAATTCAACAATTCCCTGAGCGAGTACGTCAGGTAGTGCAGGTCATTGTAACCGCGGAAGGGATACGCATTCAGGTAAAAGATCTCCTTGCGGACCGTCCACTGAAGAAGCAGGGAGACACACTCGTGAAGCTTAAATCGCAGCTGCAACCTCCCCACGCCGGGAAGCAGGCCGGCGAGAATCAGCGATATGGTATGATTCGGCCGCCACGCCATGAACAAGGGCAGTCCCACGCTGACGAGAAATCTAGGGCTCGCATACCGGTACGCAAACGTCGGCAGCGGGAGGGCCAGCGTCCAGAGCTCCCCCCTTGATGAATAGATGAATCCAACCCTGATCGAGTGGGGACCCGCGCGCCATACGCGGAAGTTGGCTCCCGCGTTGATATCAATGCTCTTATAATTATGGAACAACATGTCGCTTTTTGAAGAAACCGAAGCGCTTACCATGAACCGGTCACCCATGAGCATGATATGCTCCCCGAGCTTCTGGAGCCGCTCAGGGAAATTCCTGTCCCTGGTCGTATAATAATTCGAATAGAATAGCCCGTTTAGAAGCCACAGGCCTTTGCTTACCCTGAAGGAATCGATCAGGAAACCGGAGTATTGATTCGAATACCAGCCGGGACCGGGTACGAGCGCGTACGAGCCGCTCAATACGTGCCAGCTGTTTCCGACTCCCGGAAAGGCGATATCCAGCAGGTCAAAAATTCCGCTTGGTGCAAGTCCGCCGCTCGCCTCCTGACTTTCAGAAACCCGGTCGGCGGCCCTGTTTCCCGGGTCGGCCGATGATCTTCCTTCCGCCGACCTTTGCTCCTCAACGGCACGCGGCTCAGGAGTCTGCGCCTCGAGCCCTGGAGCGAAAAGGAGGTAAATAAACAGGAACACAGGCAATATGATCGCATATTTCATGGCACCTCACCGGAATTGAATTCACGTGCAAAGATGGATATATCGACAGCAGGCGTGTAAAAAAACAATACAATTTTAACGGCAATCAATAGGGAACGCCTGAGATCAGCGTCGCTCGTGAAAATCACCGCAAACTCATGAAACCATGAGGACATTTCTGTCAAGAAAGAATGTTTCGAGGGGCCGTGAATGCACGGTGTGAATTTACGGCAGTCATCAAATGGCTTTGACGCTAAATCCATTGACAAAAAGATCCTCATGAACGATAAATGAACGAACGTCTTC
>CAZHAD010000076.1:0-6936 GCA_964529965.1 uncultured Leptospirales bacterium
GGGCGTCCATGCCCCTGAGATACAGGTACAGAACCCCGCCGAAGTGCTTCCGGTAAGAAAATCCGGGTATCGTCTGTCTCAGCCATCGCACCGCCGCGGAGGCGTATATCGACATCTGTAAATCGTAGCGCATCTCCATTATGTTTTTTTCGAGCTTGTCCGCGGC
This sequence comes from uncultured Leptospirales bacterium, assembly GCA_964529965.1. Lineage (GTDB taxonomy): Bacteria > Spirochaetota > UBA4802 > UBA4802 > UBA5550 > RBG-16-49-21. The sequence continues at coordinate 167 of CAZHAD010000076.1, forward strand.
GTACCCCTCTTCAAGAAAGTTGGACTTCCAGTCCACGATATAGAATCTGTTGTCATGCTTGGCTATCAAATCGATGAAGCCGTGCATGAAGCCGTGTTCGGCCGCGATTCCGGGCGCGCCCGCCGGCCCGGAGGAAGAATAAGGATAGTAGAATTCAACCTCGTGTATTTTCTCGTGAGCGTTGCAGAGCACGAGGCCGGAGCCGTTCAGGGGCGCATGCAGGGCGTTCCATATGATTTTTGCGGTTTCATGAATAATGAAGTCCAAATTTTCAGCTTCTGCAAGCACGGGTTGCCTTTGCACCGCGGCCGCAATAATTTTGCCCGGCGCGGGGTCGTCGGCCAAAAGCTCTTCCGGAGATCCCGCGTCCCTGACGGCCGCGTAGTCAATGCGCTCAAGCACCTCATGAAGCATGAGCCCGGTCTCCCTCGAGTGGGGAAGCTCGGTCATGGGCAGGCCGGCCACCCTCCCCCCGCCCGCCGCGGGCGGGACGTCATCCTCCCCGGCTGTGGGTCCCGCGTCGCCGAATTCGGCGGAGGTATCTTCGCTGCTTGTTGCCCGGCTCATCTGCAGCTTCAGGCCGGAAAACGAATCAACGACGAGCCTGCGGTCGAGGAAGCTCATGCCGGGATCGGGGAAAAGCGGCTCGGGCAGCACGAGCGTCTCCTTTTTTTTCCGGGGGTCGGCGTGCGTCCCGTGCCTTTCAGATGAGGCCTGATCATAGTCGGTCCATTTTACATAGCGCTCGCGCCGTATCGCCTCGAGGGCCTCCGTCATTTTTTCCGCAAGCATCCCGCTGCTGCGTTTTGACTTGGCGGTCGGCCGGAACACGGGAACGTACAGCCTGTCCCTGGCCCTGGTCAGGGCGACATAGAAAAGCCTCTCCTCTTCCCCGAGCAGCTCCCGCTCGTACAGCTCCCGGTGCGCCCCGTCGCGCACGAGGTCGAAGGTCCTCGCGCCCGCGTGATAGGTCCAGAACTCGGATATGTCGCGTTGCGTGAATCCCCCCGCGATGAACACGGTGCAAAACTGGAGCCCCTTGCAGGCGTGGATGGTCATTATCTGGACGCCCGGGCTTTCAAGGTCGATCTTCTCCAGATTGAGGCTCTCGTGGGCCGACGCGTCCAGGTTCCGCATGCGGCCCAGGTGATCGACGATCTCGATAAGGCCGTAATTCCTCTTCGCCGCCTCAACGAGCAGGTCCTGCATGATGCTCCTGAGATTGATCATCGAGCGATCGTAGTCCTCCATCCCCGTCCTGAACAGCATGCCGGAATCCTCCATGATCGACTGAAACAGGTGCGTCCAGTTTTTGACGCCCGAGAGGGCCCGCCACCGCTCGAACAGCACCGAAATCGGATGAGCGGCCTCGAGCTCTTCATACCCGGACAGATCGCAGAGGGGCACGTTGAAAAACCGGGTCACCAGGGACCGGGCCGCAGCGGACGCGTCCCCGGGCCTCGCCACGGAGGAGAGGAGATACAGAAGCTCGAGCGCCTCCCTGGACTGGTACAGCCCCTCCTTCTTGTAGTACGAATATCTGATACCCGCCCTCCTGAGGGACTTTTCCACCGCATCCGCCTCGGTCCACTTCTTGACGAGCACCGCGACGTCTCCCGGCTCGAAATCCGCGCCGCCGGCCGCCATGCCGCCGATCTCGCGCGCGATATACTCGGCCGTGCGAAACCTCGCCTCGGCGCCGGTGCAGGTTCCGCAATCGATGACATGGAGCGCGCTCCCGTCCGGTTGCGCGTACGCTTCTTTTCCCGAAGGGTAGCGGCTCGGAACGTAGCCGATCCCGCACCGGGCGAACCACCCGCAGCCGAATATCCGGTTGAACGCGTCGATCAGCACGGGGGACGAGCGCCAGTTCTCCACGAGGCAGTAGTACCGGGCTGCGTGGGAGCGTATCATCTCTTCACGCGCCAGGTAGTACGCGTTGAGGTCCGCGCCGCGGAAGCCGTAAATCGCCTGCTTCGGATCGCCGATTACGAAGAGCCTGTTCGATTCCGCCTCCAGGAACACGGACTTGAATATCCGCCACTGCTGCATGTCCGTGTCCTGGAACTCGTCGACGATGGCGTACCGGTACCGCTTCTGCAGTATCCTCTTGAGCAGCCCCGGACCGGAGGCGAGCGCGTCGCACACGTTGTTCACCATGTCGTCGTAGCTTATGAAGCCGTGGATGGTTTTATACGCGGAGGATTCGGACTTGATCTGCCGCACGGCCGCGGCCGCAAGAAGGTTGCGGAGCCCCGCGAAATCGAGGGACCCGAGGCTTTCGAGGCGCGCGATGATCTCGGGAAGACGCGGCAGCTTTTCCTCAAAATCGGGCGACTTACCCTTCCAGCCCGTGCCAAGCTCCCCGAACCCGCCTGCGGGCACGTCCGGCCCGGTGAAAAAATCCGCCGCGTCCGCAAGCGAAAGCTCCCCCCTTCTTCGCAAAGCCACGAGCCTCAGGCAGGCGGCCAGGGTACGCACCCGCGGAGGTATGCTTCCCTTTCTGATATTCAAATTTGTATATCTTCGGCAGAGCTCGCTTCCGGATGCGTCTTCCTCGTCGATCGTTCCCACCAGTGAGGAAAGCTCGTCCATTCCTGAAAAGCATGCCTCCTCCATCTCCCTGATCCGACCGGCGAGGTCTTCACCCGGGTCCGGGACCAGCACGTCGCCCGCGCCAGGCTGGTACCGCAGCGCGGCTTCTATCACCCTGGATTCCCACCTGCTTCTTCCGTCGGCGGTGAGATCCGGGAAATTCGACAGGCGCAGTATGTCGCGGAGGCGCTCCCCGTACCGTTGCGGCCATTGTTCGCGCATTACCGTGCGGAGCGCCCTCGCGTACACCGCGCGGTCGTCGACGAGCTCGTTGTGGAATTTCTCCCGGTTCTCGAACGCGTACTCCTGAAGCACCTTGTGGCAGAAGCCGTGTATGGTGAAGATCGAGGCGGTGTCGAAGTTGTCGAGCGAGACTTTAAGAATCTCGGAGCGCTCCCTCGCGAGCGCGTCCCTGATCCTGCTCCTGATGCGGTGCCTGAGCTCCCCGGCGGCCTTTTCGGTGAAGGTGACCGCCAGTATCTCGTCAAGGCTCTGCACCCTGCCGCGGCGAAGCAGCTCGACCACGAGCTCCTCGATGGTATGTGTCTTTCCGGTCCCGGCGGATGCCTCGATGACCGAATGGGAATCCAGGTCGATCCCGCCGGCGCCCGTTATCGGGGCGGGTGATGCGATGCTCACGCTCATGCCGCAGGCCCTCCACGCGCAAACGGAGCGAGGAGCACGGCCAGCCGGTCCCGCACCTTGTCGTACGCGTCCGCGGGCACCTCGGCCTGCGCGATCTCAAGGATGCGCATGGAGCGGAGCCGGGGTACGGGCGAATCCGCGTCCTCGCGTATGAGCCGCGCAAGCGCGCTGCGGTACCTCCTTTTTTCGCCGTCGTCCGGGGCGGACTTCGCATCAGGCGGGTGGAGGCGCCTGTCGTGCGCGATGATCCCCAGGGGGAGCATGTCAAAGCAGGACTCGTCCAGGAAGCTTCGCAGGATCCGGTCCAGGTATTCCTTCGCCTCCCTTGGGCCCATGCGGTAGCGGTACGGCGATATGCCGCAGGCGTGCGACAGGTGTATGGTGAATGCGCCCCCACCCATGAATTCGGAAAGTCCTTGCCCGAACCCGGACGCGGATATGGCGTACGCGAGAAACGGGTACACGGCGCTGATCGCGGACGGCCGCGCGCTGTTGGTGATGACGAGGGTCTCGCACTCTCCCGAGGTGCGGTTTTTCCATATGAAGGGCAGCGAGCCGCTCAGCTCGACCTCACGGGCCCGGTCCTTGTCTCCTATCACGCACACGGGAGAAGAAAACGACACGTCCGGGCTTGAGCGCCGCATGCCCGGGCCGAATGCGACATCCGCGTAAAGGGGGACGCCCTTCCTCTCCCGCACGAACCCGGCGAGGCCCCCTGCCGGGCCCACCCTTTCCATGATCCTGGCTTTGATTTCGTCCCTGTCCACCCTGCTGAACGCGCCGTCGGGCGTGGCGCTCATCAGGCTCGCGTGAACATAGTAGTCGTCCATGAACTTCCGCAGATCGATGTCCCCTCCCGCGCGCACGTACGCGTGCAGGGAGTCGAGGATGATCATGCGGTCATACGGATACGCGGAATAGAAAGGCTCGTCCTCCGCCAGGATGAGGTCTTCCTCCTCCTCGTCCCGGATTCCGTGGTGCCATCGAAGCGTGGATTCGACCGGATTGATCAGAAAGCTCGCCAGGTCGCGGACCGAAACGCGCACCGCCTGCCTGACTTCGGGCGCGGCCCGCCGGGGAGCGGGGAACTCGGGAAGCCTCGATTTCATTTTTTCCTCTATCTCTCGTAATACGGCGGGAGCGAGATCATGTTTTTTCGCCGCCTTATCGAGGAGGAGGAGCCGCTCGGCTTCCGAATAGTTCACCGGCCGCGGCCTCCCCCCCTCGCATGAACGTATGAAGTCCGAATACCGTTCCCGTCCGTCGGGCGCCAGATACCGTTCGCTCGAGCCGGAGGAGGGGACCTCGACCGTCTCGAATTTTTCTTTCAGCACATGGTTTTCGAGATAGGTGATGAGCTGGCCCACGGCCGAATTGGGATAAAAATCCTGGTCCTTCTTCAAGTCCTTCGACACATAGGTGAGGTAGAGCCTGCCGCGGCAGCCGAGCAGGGTCTCGAGAAACAGGTATCGGTTCACGTCCGTGCGCGTCACGTCCCCGATCCTTCTTTTTATTCTCATGAGATTGAGGGTGGATGAGTCGTTCGCGCCCGGAAACAGGCCCTCCTGCATGCCCATGAGGTATATTATTGTAAAGGGGATCTGCCGCTTGGGCACCAGGGCGGAGACGTTGACGCCGCTCGTGAGATAGCCGCCCCTGTTGCTCGGTATGCCGGCCATGTTTTCCGCGATGAATTCCCTGACGAACACGAGCGAGAGGCCCGCGTCCGCGCCGGGACGGTCCAGGAGGGCCAGCTTCTCCAGCCCCTGCCTCAGAGACCTCAGGACGCGGCCCTCCTCGGGCCTGTCCGCGGGCGCGGCTACGAACTCCGACATGAGCCGTTCGACGATCGCCGCCCATTCGGCGCCCGGGGCGCGGAGGAGCGCCAGGTCCTTCGTCCGCAGGTGGAGGAGCTCCACCGCGGCGCCGAAGGCGTCGATGCACCGCCGGTCCGAGGTGTTCATGTCGGCGTAGGGGACGATGTTGCGATACTCGAGAAACGCGCCGCGACGCGCCAGCATCTCCCCGGTCCGCATGATCCTTCCGAGCCTGAGCCGCTGGAGCCCCTGCTCCCATGTATGAAGGTTGAGCGCGGGATCGACGCCGCCCGCCTTGTGAAAGCCCCGGAATATGTTCAGGCCGTCCGCCCATGCAAGCCACGTGTCCGCGTCCTCGGCGGTAATCGACCAGGCCGCGAGAAAGCAGGGGTTGGACGCGAGCTCGAACACCGCGCTCCTGGTGAAGGAGCCGGACGCGATCTCGAGGAGCGCGGAAAGCGCCCTTGCCGCCAGGCTGTCCGAGGCCGCGGTCGAATCGATGACGCTGAACGAAAGCCGCTTCGGATTCTGCGAAAACACCGCGCCGATCACCGGGCCGTACGCTTCCATGTCCGGCACCATGACCGCGATGTCGGTCATCTTCAGGCCGGCGTCCCTGTCGAGATTGTGCAGAATGCTCTGGTAGACCGCCTCGGCCTCGCGGAACATGTCAGGGCACGAGGCGACCTGGATGGTTTCGTCCTGCGAGAGCCTGCCCGATGAGCCGGCCTTCGTGGTTCTCGCGAGCACCTGGTCCTGCACCGTCCGAAGGCAGGTTGCCGGCCGCTCCCCGCGTGCGGGCAGGATCCACTCGGACGTGAACCCGATTCCCTCCCCTCCCGCCTCCTCGAGCAGGGAAAGGAGCTTGACGGTCTCCCTTCCGGTCTTGCCCCACTGCTTGAGCAGGGGATTTTCGTTCTCGTCCTCCGCAAGCTCCTCCCCTTCAAGAAGGGTTTCGACCCTGATCGACCTCACCCGCTCCCACCGGTCCTCGCCCGGAGTGGTGACGTCCTCCCAGAACTCCGCGCAGGGGTTCATCTGGTATATGGTGATGTCGCAATACCGGCCCAGCTCGTAGATCATGCGGACGTGGAAGGGGGAAAGCTGCGTTTTGCCGAACAGGTGGAGGGGGACCCGGGGCGGGTTGCGGACGCCGCGCGACGCCGCCCTCCAGTACTGGGGCAGGGTGAGGAGATCGCCGTTAACGGCGTCGCGCAGCCCGTTTTTCCCGAACACGGCGAGATACAGGCGCTGCTGCGCGGCCTCCATGTCCGTGTCGTACAAAAGGCGTCCCTGCGTCCACAATGCGATCATGTCCTCGCGGTACAGCTCATACTCGAGAAAATAGCGCGCCAGCCTGGAGGCGAGCTGCCACGCTTTTTTTTCGTAGTCCGCGCGCCTGCTCCCGTCCGGTCCGAAAAGGTAGTCGGCCAGGGGCCTGACGCGCCGGTCGCCCGCGTCGAGTCCGGCGAGGGCGATGCAGAGCAGTATCTGAACGTCGGCCTGCTCCATCATGACCGGCCTGCCCCGGACGGGGCAGATGCGGCCGGCGGTCTTCCAGAGCCCCTCGCCCAGAAACTGGAAGTCCATGTTCATGGCGATGCCGTTTGACCGCGCCGTTTCGATCTGGAGCCATTTTTTCAGGTAGGGGTTGGGGACGATGACCGTGGGCGGGTCGAACCGGCCGCAGTCAGGGGCGATCCGTCCGGCGAA
>CAZHAD010000076.1:7036-16364 GCA_964529965.1 uncultured Leptospirales bacterium
TCGGGCTGGTAGGGGAACCTGGACGCCGTGTCGCTCGAGGTGACCCCGGAAAGGACGAGGCAGGTCGTCATGCCCGATTCGATGCCGCCGATGATATCGGTGTCCATCCGGTCGCCGATCATGAAGCAGCTTGCGGAATGCACCCCCAGCTTCCTCCGCGCCCAGTACATCATCGCCGGGTTCGGCTTCCCGAGAAAATAGGGCGAGATGCCGGTCACCTTTTCTATGGGCGCGACCAGGGCGCCGCACGCGGGCACCGGGCCCCGCTCGGTCGGGCCGGTGATGTCGGGATTGGTGGCGATGAACCGGGCCCCTTCATGGATGAGGTGCGTCGCCTCCACGATCTTGTTGTAGTCGTATTCGCTCGTCTCGCCCACGATCACGTAATCCGGGTTTTTATCGGTCACGGTGATGTGCGCCCTCTCGAGCTCCTCGATCAGCCCCATGCCGCCGATGACGAACGCGGAGCATCCCGGCTTCTGGTAGAGCAAAAAGCTCGATACCGCCATGGCGGAGGTGTAAAAGTGATCCGCTCCCGCGCTGATACCGAGGTTGCAGAGGTTTTCGTCCAGCATCCCCGGCGTGTAGTACGAGTTGTTCGTGAGGAACAAAAACTTGAAGCTCCCCTTCTGCAGCCTGTCGACGAAATCGCGGGACCCGGGAATGAGTGACCTTCCCTTGGTGATCACGCCGTCCATGTCGATCAGGAAGGCCTTGTCGTAGCCGCGGTTTTTCACGGAAGGGTCTATGGAGCCGGCTTTCGCCATGCCGCATCCTCACATTTCATCATTGATCATTTGAAGCATTTCCCTGACGTCATGGATGTCTTCCCCGAGCTTGCGCACGTCACCGATCCTGCCCGCCTCCTTGGCGCGCCGGTATTTTTCCGCAAGGGCTTTCAGGGTGCCGGACAACAGCTCGAGCTCGCCGTCTATGGGGGAATACGCGCCGGGCGCGCGCCGCGTCCCGGCTTCCCCCTCCATGGTTTCGAGATCGACCGTCTCTCCCCAGTCGGGCACGTAGGGATCAAGGCCCAGTTTCTCCTTGAGGAGATCGGCGAAGGCCAGGGCCGATTTTTCCTCGCCGTGAACCACGAACGTCCTGGGCTTTCCGCTGCGTATCGCCTTCACCCATGCAAGAAGGCCGTCGCGGTCCGCGTGGCCGGAAAACCCGCCCAGGGTGTGCACCTTCGCCCTGACGGCGACGTCCTCGCCGTACACGCGCACCTGTGCGGCGCCGTCGATCAGCCTCCGGCCGAGCGTGCCCTCGGCCTGATACCCGACGAATATGACGCTCGACTCCGGACGGTACAGGTTGTATCTCAGATGATGCTTGATCCTTCCGGCCGTGCACATTCCGCTCGCCGAGATGATGATCGCCCCCCTGGCTTCGGTGTTCAGCGCTTTCGATTCCTCGGTCGTGCGGGTATAGTGCAGGTTGGGGAAATCGAAGGGGCCCGGGCCCGACATGATCATCTTCATCGTCTCCCGGTCGAAGCACTCCTTGTTGCTCCTGAAGATCTCGGTCGCCGATATGGCGAGCGGGGAATCGATGTACACGGGCATCAAGGGGATCTCTTTATTTGAAAACAGCCTGGCGAGGGTGTAGATGATCTCCTGGGTCCGCTCCACCGCGAAGGCCGGGATGATGATGTTTCCCTTTTTATTGTATGAATCCAGGATGATCTCCCTGAATTCCTTGTAGGTGTCCTCTTTGTTTTTGTGGGTGCGGTCCCCGTAGGTCGATTCCACGAGCAGGATGTCCGCCTCCTCCGCGGTCTCGGGGTCCCTGATGATGGCCTGGTCCCTCGGCCCGATGTCTCCTGAAAAAACGATTGTGGTCTTTCCGTATCCCTCGTCGACCCACATCTCGATGAACGACGATCCAAGGATGTGCCCCGCGTCGCGGAACCGGGCCTCCACGCGCGGGTGTATCTGGACGATCTCGCCGTAGGAGACCGGCACGAAATTCTTCACGCTCTCCGTCGCGTCCTCGAGCGAGTAGAGCGGCCGCACCGGTTCGCGGCCGAGCCTCTGGTTCTTTTTGTTGACGAACGCGGCGTCCATCTCCTGGATATGGGCGCTGTCCGGAAGCATGACCCCGCAAAGGTCGGCGGTGGCCTTGGTCGCGTATATGTTTCCGTAAAAGCCGTTTTTTACGAGCCTCGGTATGAGGCCGCTGTGGTCGATGTGGGCGTGGGTCAGGAGCACGGCGTCGATCTTCCGGGGCGCGTAGTCCCGGCTTCGGTAATTGCGCTCCCGTATCTCGTTGGTGCCCTGGAACATGCCGCAATCGACCATTACGGCGAAGTCCGCGTCATATATCAAAAAAGAGGAGCCGGTGACGGTTTTCGCTCCTCCCAGAAATTGAATCTTCATGAGAATCCCCACTGCTGCGATAGAAAATTATACGGTCGAGGTCCGCCGACCGCTCCATGTATGCGCCCGGTCCGGGTGCAAAGGATCGGCCTACGCCCCAAAGCTCCTCCGGAGCGAGTGGCACAGGGCTATGGCAAGGGCGTCCGCCGCGTCATCGGGCCGGGGGACCTCTCTCATGCCGAATATCGATTTCATGACGTGCTTCATCTGCTCCTTGTCCGCGCGGCCGTATCCGGTCACCGCGTGCTTGACCTGGGTGGGAGTGTATTCAAAGTAATCGATGTTGTTGAGCCTGAGGGTCAGTATCACCGCGCCCAGGGTCTTGGCCACGTCGATGCCCGTTTTGACGTTTCTGGTGAAGAAAATCCTCTCGACCGCCGCGCTCTCCGGCCTGTATTGTTCAATGATGGATGTAAGCCTGTCGTGGATCGCGAGAAGCCGCTCGCCGATGCCGGTCCCCGGTCCCGTGGTGATGCACCCGTAGTCCACCAGCTTCTGGTTTTTGTCGATGACCGACCATCCCAGGATCCCGTAGCCCGGATCGATGCCCAGAATCCTCACTGAGCCTCGCTGATGTTCATCATGATATCGTCCGGAATGTCATAGTTGGAGTACACGTTCTGGACGTCGTCGAGGTCTTCCAGCGCTTCGATGAGCCTGAGGCACTGGGCCGCCTTTTTTTCATCGAGGGGTATCGTCGTCTGCGGGACGTAGCCGATCTCGTCCACCGCCAGCTTGTAGCCCTTTCCCGCCAGCACGTCGTGGACCTCGTTGTAGCCGTCGGGAGGCGTCAGCACCTGGATGTTCCCGTCATAGGCCTTTATGTCCTCCACGTTGTAGTCCAGGAGCAGCTCCATGACGCCGTCCTCCGTGCTTTGGCCCGCCTCGATCACCATCAGCCCCTTGCGGTCGAACAGGTAGCTGACGCATCCGGCCTCTCCCAGGTTCCCGCCGTTTTTTGAGAACGCGGCCCTTACGTCAGCGGTGGTGCGGTTCCGGTTGTCGGTAAGGCAGCTCACCATTATAGCCACGCCCCCGGGGCCGTAGCCCTCGTACTGGATCTCCTCATAGGTCGCGCCCTCAAGCGTCCCCATCCCCTTTTTTATGGCTCGATCGATATTGTCGCCGGGCATGTTGCTCTCGCGCGCCTTCAGCACCGCGGTCCTGAGCCGCGAATTGGAGTTGATGTCGTCGCCGCCCGTCCGCGCCGCCACCGTGATCTCGCGTATCAGCTTGGTGAACAGAGCGCCGCGCTTGGCGTCCTGCGCCCCCTTTTTCCTTTTTATCGTTGACCATTTGGAATGACCGGACATTGCAGTACCTCGTTTACGAGTAAGCCTTCAATAGCCGCGCTTAATTTTCAACTCCAATTTGATAATTTTTTCCCTCGCCAGGTTCGGCTGATAATCGAAGGCGATCGATTCCCGGTAGTAGCCGATCGCCTCTTTCAGCCTTTCCAGCCGCTCGAGCGAGTAGGCGATGTTCCACCTCACCCTGCCCGCGTTAAGCTTGTCATACTCGCTTTTCAACCGCTTGAGCTCAAGCTCCTTTTTCCCCTTTGCATCGAGAAGGCCTTCATATTCCCCGTATTTTTCGAAGTTCTCCTCGCGCAGGAGCGAGGACTTCAGGGTTCGTATCTTCGAGTCCAGCCCGTCGATCTCGGCCCGCTTGCTCTTGATTTCACCGGAGATCTTGTCCTGGTACTTTATCGTTTCGGCGTAGTCGCGCACGGCCGCGTCGAAATCGAGCTCCTGCAGGGCGATGTCGGCCCTGTATTCATGGATTTTCGATATCCGGTACACCTCGCCTTCAGGCAGAAGCCTGAGCGCCCTGTCGAACGACTCGATCGCAAGCGGATAGTTGCCCGTCCTCTTGAAGGCGATGTATCCCAGCGCGAACTGGATGTAGGCGTCGTCGGGCTTTTTTCCCAGGTATCTGACGTAGTATTTTTCGGTCTCCAGGTATTTGCCGATGTCCTCGTAAAGGTTTGCGAGCATGAGGTAGAGCCCGGGGGACACCGGCTCGTCCGCGGCGTTGACGTACCGCTCGAGGTGGAAGATCGCCCGCTTTTTCCGGGCGGTCGTATAGAGCGCCTTTCCCAGCTCGAGGGAATAGGAGTAGTCGTCGCGGTTCAGGGAGCTTGCGGCTTCGAGGCTGTTGACGTAGGCGTTGAAATAGCCCCCCTTCTTGTACACCTGCGCCATCTCGTAGTATATGACGTCGTCCGTTTTGACCAGCTTGCTTTTGAAGCGCAGCGACTGCACGTAGTGGTTGAGCGCGTAATCGAGGTTGGAGAGCTTGAACCAGCAGCGGGCGGCGTACAGGTGCAGGGCCGAAATCTCGGGGTTGTCCTCGATGAAAAAGCCCTCCGCCTTCCTGTTCCTGAACAGCTCGATGAGGTCGGCCCGCTTCGACGCCTCCTTCATGGTGATGAACCTGATCGGCACCCTCTTGTTGTCCACGCGCGCCGCGTAAAAGTCCTCAAGCCTTTTGTTGATGATGTCCAGCGCCTTTGCGTACTCGCCCCCATCGTACAGGCGCACGTACTCCTCCCTCGCCCTTTGCGGGTAGGCGGGAGCAGTCGAAAACAGCAGCGCCCCGGCCGCGAGGGCGCAGAGCGCAACCATGGAACAAACCCTCTGGATCATGGCGCACGGATTCCCGGAATCGTAATGTGGCTGTTATTGTTCTGTGTACAATATACTACCGGATGCACATCGTGTAAAACAAAAAAACTCTCCCTTCCGGTGGTTGTTATTTAAAAAATTATCTGATAACCTCTCCCCCATCGAGGGATGGGGTTATGTGTTAATTAAAAAAAACATCTAACTAAAGTAAATTATTTTCCGACCGATATACCATGAACGTGCTTGTCATATTGGCCCACCCCAACAAGGAAAGCTTCAATCACGCCATTGCCCGTTCTGCAATCGAAGCCTTACAAGAAAGAAGGCACAGTGTTATTTTCCACGATCTCTATGATGAGCGATTCGATCCCCTGCTGCCGCATGAAGAAATTCCTGAATCTGGCGAGGTCGAAGATGTCATTCGCAGGCACTGCGATGAGCTTAAAGAGGCAGAAGGGTTGATTTTCATTCATCCGAACTGGTGGGGGCAGCCGCCTGCGATCCTTAAAGGATGGATGGACAGGGTGATTCGGCCGGGCGTTGCGTATCGTTTTGAAGAAGGGGACGGCGGCGAGGGCGTTCCCTGCGGATTGTTATCGGGTAAAAAGGCGATTGTATTCAACACCTCCAATACACCGGATGAAAGGGAAAGGGAGGTGTTCGGGGATCCTCTGGAGCGCATCTGGAAGCGATGCATATTCGGGTTATGCGGGATACGGGAATATCACAGAAGGACCTTTACTGTGGTTGTCTCGAGTTCGAGGGAGCAGAGAGATAATTGGCTCAAGGAAGTAAAGATTTTAATTGATGGATTTTTTTAAGAATGAATTGATTCATTTTTGCGAGGGGGTTGGTCCACGCCAACCCCCTCTGCACACCCCCGCGTGGTCGCTCAGGCGCACGTCCTGTGCGCTCCCGCGACTTCCTTCGGCGGACGGTTCAAAGGATGCAACTATCAAAGGCTTTACAGTATCAAAATAAACTTTTATAAAAACAATAATTCCGTGATGGGCTAGTATTAACGAAGTACGAAGCCTATTGTGTGCGGCCTGCGGAGCGTTATCCTGACGATCCAACGGTCGACGCCTTTTGCGACGTCGTGTCGCGCGTCGACATTCGGACCTCCTGTCCAGCACTTCGCAGATACCGGCCTGAACGGCCGGTATGGCATTTCATTCTCAAAGATCGGGTATTATTTTTCCGGAATATAATTAATGAATTCCTTTATTTCTGAAACAGTGGAAGAGGTATATTCAAAAATATTTTTCGCGATACCGTCAATATTTTTCGTGTATAACCTCATCATTAAAGATTTTGATTTGAGGATGTCATCTTGAACGTTCTTTGGCAGGACAGCTTCCATTACTATTATATTTTGACTATTTGTTGAATTACTGTATGTATAATTTCCAATTCGGGTATATGTACCTCTTTCTTGCGTTATATCATCCATACGTGATTCCAATAATGGAATTTTAAATATAGTTCCGCCAACATTTAACTCGATAGTATTTCCTTCCAGAACTTCACCGTGAAAACCGACAAACTTAAAAAATATCTTAGAATCAGAAAATTTTTCGTCTTGGTATTCTTTTGAAAAGATTACTTTATCAATGCGCAACCGACCATCGAGCCTGAACAATTCTTTTTCATGTTCTTCAAGTTTGATTGATATTGAATTATCGAACTTGTCCTTAACTACATCAACGGAAGAACAACCGATAAATAAAGATAAAGTTAAAAAAAATATCGGTAGATATTTCATTGTTAACCTCCTGTAATTGCACAAAAAATTAAAAAGGGAGTATACTGTTTTTAAATCCTGGAAAAGACTTTTATCATGCCGAGAGTGGGGAATACGGTACTGGTCGATTTGTTTACAAAATGTTTTTTTTATTTCCTCAAATCCTCCTCAATCGCCGCGAACTGCTCGATCGCGGCCTCCAGGTCTTCAACGATCTCCGCGGCGATGACCGCCGGGTCCGGCAGATTCGCCGAATCTTCCAGAGATTCGTCCTTGAGCCAGAAGATGTCCAGGTTCACCTTGTCCCGCTTCATCAGCTCTTCGTAGGTGAAGCGCCTGAACCGCCCGTTTTCCTTGCGCTCGTGCCGGTTTTCCGCATGAAAGCAGTCGACAAAATCGTCGAGATCGGCGCGCTTTAACGGATTCTCTTTAAGAGTGAAGTGCATGTTGGTGCGCAGGTCGTAGATCCAGAGCTCCTTTGTCCAGGGTGTTTCGCTTGCCGGCTTGCGGTCGAAAAAGAGCACGTTGGCCTTGACCCCCTGGGCGTAGAACACGCCGGTGGGGAGCCGCAGGAGGGTGTGCACGTCCGCCTCGTGCAGCAGCTTGCGGCGCACGGTCTCGCCCGCGCCGCCCTCGAAGAGCACGTTGTCCGGCACCACGATCGCGGCGCGGCCGTGCTGCTTCAGCATGGTATACACGTGCTGTACGAAATTGAGCTGTTTGTTGCTCGTGGTCGCCCAGAAGTCCTCTCGGTGTATGGTGAGGCTATCCTTTTGCGTCTGGCCGTCGCCGTTCACTATGGTGACGCTGCTTTTTTTCCCGAACGGGGGATTGGTGAGCACCATTTCATAGAAAACGCCGCCGTGGCCGGCCAGCGAGTCGCGCACCCGTATGGGCACCTCGTCCGAGGCCTCGTCGCCGATGCCGTGGAGCACCAGGTTCATGCAGCAGAGCCGCGCCACGCCGTCCACCAGCTCCACCCCGAAAATAGTGCCATTTTTAAGCCTGCGCTTCTGCTCCTTGTCGAGTTCGTAGTGAAAGGCTATGTAATCGTGCGCGGCCAGAAGAAAACCGCCGGTTCCGCACGCGGGGTCGCATATCGTCATGCCTGGCGCAGGCCGCATTACGTCAACCAAGGCTGCGATAAGAGGGCGGGGCGTAAAGTACTGGCCCGCGCCGCCTTTCACGTCCTCCGCGTTTTTCTGGAGCAGGCCCTCGTACGCGTCTCCCTTTACGTCCGCCGACATGGACGACCACTCCTCCTGGCCGATCAGGTCCGCGATCAGGCGGCGCAGCTTTGCCGGGTCCTGGATCTTGTTCTGCGCCTTGCGGAAGATGAGGCCGAGCATCCCCTTTTCCCTGCCCAGGGTTTCCAGAACGCGGCGGTAGTGGGCCTCAAGCTCGTCTCCGTCAAGCTGCATCAGGCTTTCCCAGTCAAAGCCTTTGGGGATCAGGGGCTTTTTGACCTCACTCCTTTGGCCGCTTGACCTCACCCCCCTATCCCCCCTCTCCCCAAGGGAGAGGGGGGTAGAAGGACAAACATCGGATTCCATTTTTGCTCTTTCATCAGCCATTTTGAGAAAGAGGAGATAGGTCAGCTGCTCCACGTAGTCGCCGTACGACAGGCCGTCGTCCCGGAGGATGTTGCAGTAATTCCAGAGCTTCTGGACGATCTGGTTGGGGTTCGACATTATGCTTCACTCAAAGGCAGCATTTTTTATTCCTATTCATGCCGACTGATCAAAACCAAGATGTGAGGCAACATGTTTTACGAATCGCTCGGCAGGCGCCATGAATTCCAGTGCCGTTTCCTTCTCGACGACAAAAAAATCCTGATAATCCGATTCCTGCCGGGATTCAAACAGGTCGTTGTACACGGCAGCCAGGTCTTTCGGTATGATTTCTGTTTTTACATAATGTTGATTAAAGAGGGCACGTACTCCGGCGTGTTTCGTCGATGAAAGGCCCTTGGATGCCAGCAAGGCATTGACCGCATAGAAACACGCGTAGTAAGGCCGGTTTACGCATGCATTATAATGATTTTTATCCGCCAGTATAGCCGCCTCATCAAGGCATTCAAACGCCCTTTCGATTCGGAACCTTGAAAGCTCATTCATATTCTGACGGCATTCCTGGTGACATTCTGATAAAACGGGGTCATTCTCATCCGGGTGGTATTCCATTCCCCTCGGCTGCGTATTATAGAACTGATTACGCACCCGTGTTCCCATTCGATCTCATACAGGGCGTGCCGTATGGAGCGTTTCAATTGCGGCGTTACCGTATGGGGCGTGATAACCATGACGTCCCAATCCGATTCGGGTGATGCGTCCCCTCTGGCGCGGGAACCGTAGATATATACTTCCGCTTCCGGATCGAAAGAGATTACGGCTTCCTTGATTTTGCCTGCTATCTTATTATCGAGAGGCGGCATTATAGGACCCATCAATATAATTTTGTCATTTGTTTAAAATGAAGTTCATCCGATTATTTATTTAAAATATCATATGCAAAGATGCGGTCAAGATAAAATTGTTTGCTTGCAATGTATGTTGCTTTTGCCCTCACCCCCCGGCCCC
>CAZHAD010000077.1:0-16281 GCA_964529965.1 uncultured Leptospirales bacterium
ACATCGATGAGATCGATCATATCGAGAATTACCGGAATTTTTTTTCAAACGCCGACGTGGTGATATTCGATACGCAGTACACGTTCGAGGAATCCATTGACAAGCTGGAATTCGGGCACTCGTCCGCGTCCATCGCGATCGATATAGCCGGAATGTTCGATGCCAAACGGCTCATCCTGTTCCATCATGAGCCCAATTACAACGATGAAAAGCTCGAGAGCGTCCTTTTCAACGCAAAAACGTATTTGAGCATGAACGCCGGCCGGGTAAAGGGGATGCAGGTCGACATCGCGTACGAGGGCATGGAGATACAGCTCTGATGTGTGGTTTTTTATGATATCATTGATGATCGTGGCGGTTTACATTATCGCGGCGGAGATTGCTAAAAGTATTTTTTACAAGAAGGTCAAATTTTAATTCCAATTACAAGAAAAAGTTCTTTATAGAATCAATAAATTTTTTATATGCAGCCTGACAGAATAAAATTTACGGCATAATGACAACAAAGAAAAGTCCGATTGTGAGACAACCTCCGCATCTGAATCAACTCGAGCGATAGATGCAACATGCGTTTAAATTCACCCACAATCGGCTTTATGTATCCGGGCGAAGGTCAACCCCAGCTTATTAACGCCCGCTATTTTTACGCTTTGCGAAGCATTCTTTGCAGTAAACCGGACGATCTCCGCTTGGCTTGAAGGGAACGGTGCATTCTTTCTTGCAGTCCGCGCAAATCGCCTTGTGTGTCTCTCGCTGTCCGCCGCCGTATCCTCCGCCTCCACCGTATCCACGACCGTCGTTTTGTTGATATCCCATGGTGTCTCCTTTTTGGTTTTAATAATAATTTGTATTTTCAACTTGACCATTGCGGGTATTTCATCGGGAAAATACAAGTCTTTATTTTTCTGTATCGCCCTCATTCGTCTCATGGTCAGTATCCGCTTGAACCTGCGGGTTTTTTTTATCCTGTTTTTTTTGCTGCTTTTCCTCTCTTTTCTTTTTTTTCTGCAATGCTCTCTGGCGCTTTTGATATGAATAATTATCTCTTGCCAATATGTCCTCCTCTTGACTAAATAGTGAAATAGATCCTATATAGAACCGGTCCTCTGGCATAAGACGGCGTACTTGTAAATAAGGTACGTCGAAGTATCCGTATCGGCTTAATAAAGCCGCGTGGACCGGTTAACGCACCGAGAACATCACCTTAAATTTTTTCCGGCGTCCGGCGGGCCTCCTTAAACCATATCAATCATGGCCTCGTCTTCGGATATTGCGCGCTGGATCCAGTGGTTCACGATGGTTTCGCATTTTAATCGATAATCGCGATACGCGTCTTTCAGGTACTCTTTTAATTCCGGGTTCAGGTGCTTGTATAAGCGATTTATATTATTTTTCGCCCTTTCGGCGAGCCGATGTATAATGACCGGGTCGATGTCCGCCTTGTGAACGAAGCTGATCGCGAATTGAACTTCCAGCCTCTCGATCATGGATTTCATACGACTGGATACCTTGTCGGCCCTGAGAATATCATTCGTCATTTTAAAGAAATGGTAGCCCTTAACCGCCAGGTTTACGGCGAGAGGGAATTTCCCCGGGTTATGCAGTACCGCCGAAAGAAGAAGTCTGAGATAATGAAATCCATAGGAAGAAAAGGTCTGCTTTATGAGCGAAAGGAAAAACGCCCGCAGGTGATTGGTCTGGATTTGTTTGCCTTTGGTTCCTTCGGGCGGCATTCTTTTCAGAAGGCTCCGGCAGCGGGCGAAATAATACTTCGGTTTGTAGATCGTTGATATGATTTTTTTGTATCCCTCTATCAGTATATCCCGCGGCATCTTCGGCACGAAGTTCAGCTCCTCGGCGTGCGTGTTGTTGCCGGACGCGTCGCCGATTATGCGGCCTTCTCGCTCCAGGCGCCGGTAAAGCTGGGTGTTGGGCAGAGCGACGAGCGTGCCGATCATGGCGATCGGAATTCCCGCGTTCTGTATGAACTCGATCTGGAGGTCGAAAATATCCTCGGCGTCGCTGTCAAAGCCGACAATGAATCCTCCCGAGACCTCCATCCCTTTGTCCTGTATTTTTTTTATACTCTCGAGAATATCGGCCTTGGTGTTCTGATGTTTTTGCGTTAATGCAAGGGTTTTGAGATTGGGCGTTTCGATGCCGACAAATACCATGTCAAAGCCCGCCTCCACCATCTTGTCCATGAGCGGTTCATCCTGCGCCAGGTTGATGCTGGCTTCGGTAAACAGCGTAAATGGGTAACCTCGAGAGGCCTGCCACGCGGTGATTTGATCCAATATATCCCTTACCTTTTTTTTATTGCCGATAAAATTGTCGTCGACGATGAAGAGCGACCCCCTGAAGCCGGTTTCGTACAGACGCTCCATTTCTCCGGTGAGCTGCTCCGGAAGCTTGTACCTTGGTATCCTCCCGAACATCTCGATAATATCGCAGAACTCACAGTTAAAGGGGCATCCCCGTGACGATTGCACGGCCATGGTGGCGTATGCATTTATTTCCAGAAGGTCAAACCGCGGAGAGGGGGTTTTCGTAATATCTGGTTTGGCGGTATCCATATATATTTTTTTGGGCCTGCCGCGCTCCAGATCATGTAAAAACCGTGGCAGGGTTATTTCACCTTCATTGAGTATGAAATAATCGACGCCCTGGATGTCTTGGTGGCTTGTCGTGGGATAGGGCCCGCCGGCCGCTACGGGAGTGCCGCATTCGTTGCAAAATTTGACCACGTGCTGGAAAGACTCTTTCTGGACGATCATGGCGGAAATAAAAACGAGGTCCGCGCCGGTTATATCCTCGCGGCGCAGCTCCTGGATATTCATGTCCACCAGCTTCACCTCGTAATTATCGGGAAGCATGGCGGCTATGGTGATAAGTCCCAGCGGCGGCATAGTTGCCCGGTAGCCGAGGAAAGGGAGCGCGTACTTATAACTCCAGTAGGTTGGCGGTATTTTCGGGTAAAGCAAGAGTATTTTTTTATTCATATAAAACTTCCCATTCATGTATTTATGTGAACCTTATTGCATTTTTTCCTGTAATCGTTTTCCGCACGGATAAATGCATAACATTATAGATCAATAATATATACAAGTTTATTATGCGACAGGTTGCAAAAATAAAAGTTTTTATATGTCATCATATTGGAAAATACACCCTATCCAGAACCAGTCCTTTGACGTCAGGCGGCTTATCTGTAGAGGCTTTTAATACCCCAAAGCCTCTTATACCGCTTAAAGCACCGGGGGCTTGCCCCGGGGGATTTTATTTCCAGTATATCAAATATAGCCCGGGCTTATCGCAGGTATCGGTTATTAATTTTTTATAGAGAGGCACAAAACAGAGATTGTATCCCTTATAAAAAACGTAGCTGATCTGTGAATTGTAATTGTAATAACCCGCGATAGTAGTACTGCTCAATACGGAGCCGCGGGAATCAACGACAGAAAAAATGGTTTCAGCCGGAATATTCACGCTTCTGAGCCACGATTTGTAATCTTTTTTATTTTTATAATACTTATTTTTATCGATCTGTTCCCAGCGATAGAACCGGTCTTTAGGATCGGTAATATGACTCAGATTATAATTTAACGGCTTAATAAGTTCCTGTTTGACGTATCTGACATAGTCGTCATCGGAATTCTTTTTAAGATGATTGTAAAAACCGGGAAGCTTATTTTTAATGTCTTCCAGAGTCTCAATCCGGGGAACGGGAATTTTATTTTTTTTACAATATTGCCGCAATTCATGATTTCGATAGTCGCCCCAGGCCAGTGTCCATAAGCTGTGGTAATCGGAAAAATATTCTTTGGTGAGAAATCGTTTTCCTGTATTTATAATCTCTTCATCGCTCAAGGATTTTAGGCCTGTTTTTCGTGTCTGAACCATGAGAAAGCGGCAGGCGCCGGCTTGGGGGGGCAGTGTGGTCATAATCAGATTTTTTCCGTTTATCCAGCGAGTATCCGGGCTGCTGTTGTCCGCGTTGATCGGCAGAACCGACAGCGAATAATCCTTGCTTTTTACCGGGAGCAGGCATAGAGGCACCTGATCTTTTTCCGGTATTAATGTTTCCTTTATCCACTTGTAGTATAAGCCTTTTTTGTCAACTGCATAGAGTTTACTTTTATATAATGACAGAACGAGGTGATCCGTTTTGTACTTCATCAGGCCTTTGAATGTATGCCCGGGAGAAAATATCTTTCTGTACCAGTTTGCATTAACGCCGGGGGTGAAATAAAAGGCCGGCATGTAATCCTCATAAGCACCTTCTCGTACCGCCAGCACGTCCAGAGAGTCAGGAATACCCAGAGGTAATAAATCTTCAATATCCGGCAGGGCCCGTGGGCTGTTCAACATGTTTCCCTTGAGATCGTGTCGCGATACGCGGATTTCGTGATTAAGATCGCTTACCTTGACCCTGCTCAGTACAATTAACCAGTTAATACCTTCTGATCCCTTCTTAGACAGAGGCAATACCGATCGAATATCTCCTGGCAAATCTTTAATATACAGTGTTAATATTTGTCTATCACTGATGATCAGACATGAGTCATTGGAAGTGGTTTCAAAATAGTGTCTTGTCTTTTTGTCATATTTATCCGGATAATCCCATGGATGACGGCGTACCGCACAGATAACTATATCTTTCCCTCTGAAACGGACTGTTGTCGCGTCCTCGATGGAATAATTAGCGAGCTTTCTCGGCAATGGCCACTTATGTGAAAAAAGAAGATTCTTTTGCGTATATACTTTGACATTGCTCCGTTGCCAAAAAATGAGTTCACTATTGCCGTCTCCGTCAAGGTCTGCCGTTATATATCCTTCAATCGGGTCATATGCATCGTCTTCAATAGAGTATTTCAGGGTGATGGGGAAGCTGTCGGAAAATCTGTCAGCGCTTTTTGCTCCGTCAAAAGAGTAGGCCTCTTTATTTATTATCACCGTTTCCCAGCCGGTGGATACCCCTCCGGGAATGAAGATGCCCACCTCTTTCGCGTTGCTTGTTTCCGTCAATATTGCAGGCAGGCCCTTCCGCGTACGGAGCAGAATGAAATTGTTCCACGTGCTTTTTTTCTTCTGGTAAATGAGGGTGTTGGTTTCTTTTTTTTCAATTGACTTAATTTTTATAATTCCTGAATCCGGTTCTAGCGCCATTGCGTTTACCCTCAAAGCAAGAATCAGCACAAGTAAAGTAGATAAAAATACAATACTGCGGAATGTATATGTTGGTTTAATCATTAAACTATTTCCCTATTTGGGCAGAATTAAATAAAATGCATATAATGGTTTAAATACACACCTGTTTTAATGGCGTTTAATTTTCGTTGTCGATCGTTTCTTTTCATCTCTATAATAGTGGTAATTTTTATCATATGCATCATATTGTATTTTGCTCGTTTTTTTGGTCACCGCAGTAAATGTTTCAGCATCAGCACCTTCTATAATTTCCCGATTATAATACACATAATTTGTATCTATGCCGTAAATGCAATATGGCGCGTCTGAACATACTACTTTAAAAGTTCGTGCATCTGCTCCCGGAACTACCTCTCCCTGAAAATAAACATGGTTTTTGTCAATGGCATAGAGGGAATTTTGTTTGCTATCGTTACCAGGGTATTTATATTTTATTAATTTAAAGGTCTTTACATCAGCATTGGTAAGCCTTCCTATTGACCACACCCGGCAGTTGTCTTTTTGATAAGTATAGCTTAAAATTTTAAAAGAATCAGGATCTGCTTTTTTAAGTAGCTCACCACACCTATAAACATGTATGTTATCTTTTGCATACTGCGCATCTATTACTTTAAAAGATTTAGGATCCGATTTTGCTATCTTTTTATTTCCATAAAAAACGACATTTTTATCTTTTGCATAATTTTCTTCCCATTTGTTTTTAACTATTTCAAAACTATTAAAATCTATTTTTTTTAATTCATTATACTCGTAGAAAATTCTTTTCTTATACGATGCATAATGCCCTTCAATAATGTTAAAACCATCTAGGGATATATCGGGAATTTTAATAGCAATAGTCATAGATTCATGATACTGACGATTCCTGTCGTAATCTTTAAGAAAGTCGGCTAAATCCAATACAAAGCCTTTGGTGCGGGAAAATTTGACACCCTTTTCTTTGTTTGTGATATATAATTCAGAAATAAATCTTTCTGCTGGAATCAGCATGCCGGACGAATTAAATTTGTTTGATACAACAAAATAAATGTTTTCATTGTCAGTGTAGTAATTACTTTCCTTAATTCGAATTAATTTATTTTGTCCTTTTACAGAAGAAGACACCATAACCATGACCAAAATTAATATTAGCGTAAAAATTTTTTCCATCATTTGGAAGTGTCATCAAGAATAATTAAACGAATACTTTTCATAAAGCGTCTTAAATAGCCACTTTAAAAAAAGTGATATATTCCTTATGCCCATGGATGATGAAGAAAATGATTGTCAATAAATCATCGGCCCAATGGTTCTGTGTGGTCCAAGGTTTTTTTTAAGTGATCACACGGGATGATACGCTCTATTCGGGACAAGTCCTTTGACATTCGACGGCTTATCTGTATCGGTTTTAGAAATACGCTTGTACCGGTCAATAGATTTGTTTAACTCTGCCAACCGCCCCGTTCATCAACTTGACTTTTATGCCATGCGGGTGATATCGGGAGTTCGTCAAAATAGCCTCCACTACACCCTCGGTTAAATTCCCGGTGTGTTGGTCCTTTTTTAAAACAATCACCACTTTTTGTCCCTTTCTGATATTACCTCTATCAGTTCCATCCATAAGATTCCATTCCTGGTTTCGAATTTAACTCAATTGATTCGTGACAGTATGTATTCACACAGCATGTATGTAAATTAAAAATTCATGCATCGACAGACAGGGCATTGCTCCCGCCGTGCCGCAAATCAGCACGGCTAAATCGCTTATGGCAATGCTAAATATCTTCGCACAACGGAAGCCTTGTCCTTAAATTTCATTCTTACGAAGCCTTTCTTCTCCTGAACGGACGCCGCGACTCCTTTTCATACACATCCGTTTTTTTCGGTGCATTGTAGTTAAATCCATCGATCATCAGGCGCTTTATCTTTCCGCCCATTTTTTGCTCTATCACCCGGACGGTTCCGGCGTCTTCACCCGTGACAAAGGTAAACGCGTCTCCGGAACGCTCCGCCCTTCCCGTGCGTCCGATGCGGTGCGTATACGCATCGGGAGTGTCGGGCATATCGTAATTGATGACGTGCGATATGAGGGATATGTCGATGCCTCGGGCGGCGATATCCGTGGCGACCATGATCTGGAAAGTACCGTTGCGGAACCCTTCTATGGCCTTCTGACGCTTGTTTTGGGGCAGATTCCCCTGCAACGAAGTGGCCTTGTAGCCGTTCCTCTGCAGCTTCTGGTCCAGGGCCTTGGCTCGGTGCTTGGTGCGGGTGAAGATAAGTATCGACCGCGCATCCGTTGATTTCAACAGCTCGAACAGCAGGTCGGTTTTAAGGTGCGGCGCGATCGGGAACAGGGCGTGTTCAACGGTCTCGAGCGGTTGAGTATGATCGATCTCAATATGGCATGGATTTTTTAAAATATCATCCGCCAGTTTTTGAATATCTTTCGGCATGGTGGCGGAAAACAGGAGCGTCTGTTTTCTCATGCGGGCGTGTGTAAGGATCTTTCGGATATCAGGCAGAAACCCCATATCGAACATGTGATCCGCTTCGTCCAGCACGAGGGTTTCCAGTCGGGACAAGTCGACCAACCCGTTTTCAAGATGGTCAAGCAGCCGGCCGGGGCAGGCGACCACGATGTCGACGCCGCGCTTTAAGGCAGTCACCTGTTTGCCGGCGCTCACGCCCCCGTATATTGCGATGCTTTTCAGGCCGGTCCGTTTGCCCAGGTCGGTTAACGAATCGTTGATCTGCTCGGCCAGCTCCCTTGTAGGGGCTATTATAAGCGCCCTTATCCGGCCTTTCCTTCCCTCGGACAGCCTGTGAAGGATCGGCAGGGCAAAGGCCGCCGTTTTCCCGGTGCCCGTCTGGGCCAATCCCATTACGTCTTTTCCCTGCATGACGGCCGGGATGGCCATTTTTTGAATCGGCGTCGGGGTTTCATATCCCATCGCCTCGATCTGGGACATGATCCCATTTGATAAATTAAATTCTGTAAAGCTCATTTCTTCTCCTTGTGGTATCTAATGCCGTTTCAGCATACCTGCGGGTATGTCCGGTTTTGCAATAGTTCTGTATTGATTTTGAATGCCGTTGATCAGTAAAAAAAATTAAATTGAGCGCTGATCACTGAGTAGATAATTCAATTGGGGGGAAAACCAAAAAGTGGACAATTGTTATTTATATACTGCATTCTATTAATCAAATTGGACAGTACACAAATACACGTGAATTTGTCAATGTATAATTATATTTTCAGAATGTTCATATTTTTGGTAAAATTAATTTTTCTTGTGAAGTGCTAAATAGTTAAAAAAATAACGTACGAGGTGAAGGTCAAATAAAATTTAAAAAAATATACCGGCCAGGAAAAAGATGGTAAAAAAAAAGATTATAGCAAACCCGCCAGATATATTTCTCACCCATTATGTTATGCTTTGCAATGCCTTTTCCACCTTCACGAACGGGCGGGAAGCCCAGATCAATTGAGGGGCATTCCGCGACGACCGCTTGGAGGGAGCGCACCGGAGCGGAAAAGGAAAAAATACCTGAAAAAATCGTGGAAAAATTGCTTGACGTGAGTTTACTAATATGAAAAAAAAGTATCCTAATAGTATACATCCGCGTGAGTTTTTGCCCGCGCGTTTGACCCCTGCGACGTGCCATGGGAGGAATGTATAAGGTTTTTTAATATGAAACAACCGGCCATAATTGAAGCGGAGATCGGAAAGAGAATCAAATTTTTGCGGAAGAAGAAAGGGATCACGCTGGAAGGTCTTGCCGCCGAGACCGGCTTCACCAAAGGATATCTTTCAAAAGTCGAAAAGTCATTAAAGGCGCCACCGGTCTCCACGCTGGGAACTATCGCACGCGCGCTCGGCACGACGATCTCGATGCTTCTGGGGGAAGACAGCTCCGCCTCCCCTATCTCCATTGTCAGAAAGGATGAACGTCTTCTCATCACAAGGGACGGGACGGACTTCGGATATTCATATGAGGCGGTGGCGCACAAATTTGCGAATAAAATGATGGAGCCATTCATCCTAACGCTCCCTATTCGTCCAAAAAAGCGCACGATGTTCCAGCATGAAGGCGAGGAAATACTTTTTGTCCTCGAAGGAAGGACGAGATTTCAGCATGGCTCAAATGAGTATATAATGGAAGAGGGCGACTGTGTGTATTTTGACTCTGGTATTCCTCATTTTGGCGAATCCATCGGCGATAAGCCGGTCAAGTCTTTCATGGTGATTTTCAATCCGTCCAACAGATATAGATAAATAAATAACGCGGCCGTCTCCCGTCAGGTCATTGGGCCGCAGCAGGAAGGAAAGAGTATGAGCGAAATTCCCGTTTTCTTTCTTCACGGCCTCGCCTACGCCGGCCTTCTGTTTCTCGTCTCGGCCGGCCTTACCCTCGTATTCGGTATGATGAACGTGCTTAACTTCGCCCACGCCGCCATGTATATGCTGGGCGCTTACTTTTCTTATGCCATCATCATGCAGCTGTCCGGCCAATTCTGGATGTCCCTGATGCTGTGCCCTGTGTTGCTTTTTATCATCGGCGCGTTGATCGAGCGCTTTCTTCTGAGGCGTGTGTATAAGTTTGGCCATCTTCAAGAGCTTCTCTTAACGTTCGGCCTGGCCTTCATTATCGCCGAGCTGGTCAAATGGTATTGGGGGAACTATCCGCTGGCCGTCAATATCGGTACTATTCTTACAGATACTGTCCCGATTTTCGGAATCATTTATCCGGTGTACCGTATTGTTATTATGATCGCCGCGGTTCTGGTCGGAACGGCCATGGCGCTTATTCTTTATAAAACACGCCTGGGAATTATTTTACGAGCGGCCGTCAACGACTCCGGCATGGCAAGCATACTGGGGGTAAACGTGCCGCTTGTGTTCATGGGCGTTTTCGGCTTTGGCGCAGCACTGTCGGGATTCGCCGGAGTGATCGCCGGTCCGCTGCTCTCAACGTATCCGGGCATGGCGGATGCGATTCTGATCGATGCCTTTGTCGTGATTGTGGTGGGCGGCTTTGGGAGCCTTGGTGGCGCGGTAATCGCCTCATTGCTCATCGGCGAGCTACAGTCATTTGGGGTGCTGCTGTTCCCAAAGTTGTCGATGGCCCTTATGTACCTGCTCATGGCCGCGGTATTGATCATTAAACCATCGGGACTGTTCGGTGAGGAACAATGATGAAACAGAAATATATCACCTTAAGCACAATATCTGCCATCGTTGCATTGTTCGTGGCGGCGGGATTTATGCCCCTTCTTCTTCCAGAATACAATTTGAACATGTTGACCGAGATAATCATTTTCGCGCTCTTTGCCGTCAGCTACAACCTGCTTCTCGGTTATGGCGGACTGCTCTCTTTCGGCCACGCCATGTTCTTCGGTGTTGGCGCCTATATGACTGCTGTCGCGATCATCCATATTCCGGGCCTGTCCATGTGGAACGCGGTATTGATCGCAATTGGTGCCACGATTATTGCCGGCGCCGTCATTGGTGCGCTGCTTCTGCGTACCAAGGGGGCCTATTTTGCCCTGCTGACCCTGGCTTTTAACGCGCTTTTTTATGCGATCGCCACAAAATGGACCTCCATAACCGGCGGGGATGACGGGCTGGGCTTTGACAGACCCGACCTCGTCCTGGGATTCACAACCGTTTCCATGGCCACTATTACGAATTTTTTCTATCTGACCCTGATAGTCATAGGCGTGGTGATCCTCTTCTGCTGGTATTTCACTCATACGGCCATGGGCAAAACGGTCCTGTTGATGCGTGAAAACGAAGATCGGATGAAAATGCTGGGATACAACACGAATATCAGCCGGCTCATTCTCTTTATTTTTACCGGTGCAGTGGCCGGAATTGCAGGCAGCTTCTATACCCTCCATTTCCGGTTCGTTTCCCTTTCGGCAATAGATAGTATGGGTGTGGGTGCGGCCGTTTTATTGATAACGTTTGTAGGAGGAATAAAAACCTTTTGGGGGCCCATTGCCGGAGCGTTCGTCTATATTATACTCCAGAATTATCTGAGCACCATTACGGATCGCTGGCCGCTGTTCATAGGATTAATTTTTGTATTAATGGTGCTGTTTATTCCCGGGGGTCTGTCCGAGGTCATTATGAATATATATCAGCGGTTCTTCGGAAGAAAAGACCGTAACGAAGGCGCATCCGTCGCTGCTGAGGAAGTAAAATCATGAGCCACTATCTTCACATACAAAATATCTGCAAGGACTTTTCGGGATTAAAGGTCCTGACAGGCGTTGACTTCATAATCAAAGAGAAAGAACGCCATGCCGTTATCGGCCCGAACGGCGCGGGGAAAACGACCCTGTTTAATATTATCAGCGGTCGGTACAAACCCTCATCCGGGGCCATCATGTTCAAGGGGCGGGATATATCAGGAATGCCGTCTCATGTTCTGAATCGCCACGGCCTTTCACGCTCATTTCAGATCACGAATGTCTTTCATGAATTGAGCGTGTTCGACAACATTCTCGCCGGGATGCGCTCCCGCTATCGTTTGCGATATCATTTCTTAAAAAATCCCGCCAGAGACAGGGCTCTCTGTGAAAAAACGGAAGCAATCATGGAAAAGGTCGGACTTCAAGATATGCGAAATCAGGCGGCCAGCTCTCTGTCGTATGGCCAGCAACGGGCGCTGGAAATCGGCATAACTCTTTCCACCGAGCCTGAGCTGATACTTCTTGACGAGCCTACTGCGGGGATGACGCGCGGAGAAACCGAAAAGGCCATCGAAATGATCGAGCACGTAACATCCGGCTGTACGCTGATTATCATCGAGCATGACATGGATGTGGTCTTTTCGCTGGCCGATACCGTTTCCGTTCTTCATTACGGCAGCATTCTTGCCTCCGATAGGCCTGCGGAAATCAAAAAAGATCAAAGCGTGAAAGACGCTTACCTGGGGGAAGAATCAATATGTTAGAGGTAAGAAATATTCACAGCTATTACGGGAAGAGCCACATTCTGCACGGGGTTTCTCTGGACTTGAAAGAAGGGGAGCTTGTCTGTCTTCTCGGAAGAAACGGCGTAGGCAAATCCACCACGCTCAAGAGCATCATGGGAGTGGTTCAGCCGAAGGATGGCAGCGTTCGGTTCCATGATCGGGATCTGATCGGCAAAGAGCCCTACGAGATAGCACGGATGGGGGTCGGTTATGTTCCGGAGGACCGGAGGATATTCCGCAGCCTCACGGTTCATGAAAATCTATTGATGGGAATTAAGAGCGGCAAAAAAGGGAACATGCGGAAGGGAAGCTGGACCATCGAACAGGTGTATCGGCTTTTCCCCCGGCTGGCCGAGAGGAAAAACAGCAAAGGAGGCCATCTTTCCGGCGGCGAGCAGCAGATGCTCACCGTGGTGAGGACGTTGATGGGAAATCCCGGCGCCATCCTTGTGGACGAGCCTACGGAGGGACTGGCCCCCCTGATCGTGAAGGATGTTCTGGATATGCTTTCGACCGTCCGGAAATCGGGCGTAACAATTTTGATGGTGGAGCAGAATTTCAAGGCGGCGATCAAAGTGGCGGACCGTTGTTATATCATGGGTAAAGGCCAGATCGTCTTTGCCGGAACCACTGAAGAGCTCTTGAAGGCCGATAAGGTGAGAAAAAATTATTTGGAGGTGTAATAATTCGCCATTTTGCTGCCATACGAAAAAAATAATTAAAAAAATGAGAGGTGATGTATGAAAAAGAAGCTCGTCTTCGGTTTGTGCTTTTTCTCAATGATCGTAATGTTGTCGGTGTCCCGTTACGCAACAGCGGAAGACACCATTAAGATCGCGGACTTTGATCCCCTTTCGGGAACCTTTAAGGATATCGGCGACCGTTATGTTGACGGCGTGAAGTTTGCCGTGGAGACTATCAACGACAGCGGCGGGCTTCTCGGGAAAAAAGTGGAAGTGATTCCGGTCGATTCCGAGTTTAAGCCTGATGTGTCGGTCCGCAAAGCAGAGAACCTGAGGCTTAAAGAAGGCGTGCAGTTTTTCTGCGGTGGATCGGGAAGCTCGGTGGGTGCGGCTTTATCCAAGTTCGCGGAAAGACAGAATGTGATTTTCTTCACATTCGGGATGGAGGCGGCGACCATGACGGGAAAAGAATGTAATAGGAACTTTTTCCGCCCATGCCTCAACACCGACCAGCATTCATCGGCGCTCGCCGTGCTTATGGGGAAACGGGGCTTCAGGAGGTGCGCCATTATCGCCCAGGATTATTCTTTCGGGCATGAAGCGGTGGAGGCGTTTAAAAAGAAGCTGAAACAGGCCAGTCGTCGCACCCAAATAGTAATCGAGCTTTTCCATCCTGTCGGCACTAAGGATTTCGCCCCCTATGCCAGCCAGGTCATCGCGGCCAAGCCGGACGTCATCTTCACGCCCAACTGGGGCAATGATCTGACGCTGCTTATCAAACAGGGACGTCCCATGGGAATGACACAGAGAATTTTCTCTTACTTCATCAACGATGAAGTATTGATAGAGGGGATAGGCAATGATCGTCTCGTGATAGGCAGTTATAGTGCGGAACCCTACGCCCTATCCATACCCACGCAAAAGAACAGGGATTTCCTGGCGCGTTACTACAAGGCCAGGAGATACTATCCGTCAGGGGGCGGCGGATCGGCGTATATCGCAGTAATGTTCTGGGCGGAGGCGGTCAAAAAGGCCAAATCCACGAATGCAACCGCCGTTATTAAAGCATGGGAGGGCCTCTCCTACAACGGTCCGGCGGGAGTCTGGACGATGCGGGCGTGCGATCATCAGGCGCAGCTGCCCGTATGGTTTATGGAAATCAATGCGAATAATCCATTTTATAAACATGCATTCGGAACATACACGGGAATGACTCCGGCAAAATCCGTGGAAGTTCCCTGTTACAAAACCGGATGCAGGATGAAAAGGTAAGACCGGGGGTTTATGCTGCCCGGATACTTGACGCATTGTGAAATGTCAGCGGTTCCGGCACGATGCAACGTATTCACGACATTCCTCCTTATGGGACGGCACCGGACGCCATGTATGATGGACGATGCCGTCCCTAAGCATGGAGGGGAAGGTGATGCGATTACCAGTTTAATGATGAGGGGAGGATGCTGATATGGCGGAAGCGAAGGGCGGAAAGGTCATGAGCGCGAAGGAGGCGGTTCAGAGATTCGTCCACGACAGGGATGAGCTGGTGATCGGCAATTACACCGTGGGAAGCTGCGCCGAGCTTTGCTATGAGATCGTCAGGCAAGGTAAAAAGGGTTTCACCCTATATTCGCAATCCGGTATTTTTGACGTCGAGGTTCTCGTCGCCGGCGGGTGCGCCAGCAGGTTGGTCACGACATACGTGCTGCGTTCCGGCGGCAAGAAGGGCGGCTCGGCGGTCGAGCGCGCGTTGAATGCGGGAATGCTTGAAATCGAAGATTACACAAACTTTGATTACAATGCCCGTCTGGTCGCGGGAATGCACGGTTTTTCCTATATCCAGGTTCTGGAAGGAGTAATGGCGACCGATCTGTTCCGAAAGCGGGGATTTATGGGGGAAAATAAGTTCCGGGTGATAAAGTGCCCTTACACCGGGAAGGACCAATTGACCGTGCCCGCAGCGAATCCGGATGTCTGCATCATCCATGTCCAGAGGGCGGACAAATCCGGAAATGCGCAGTACTGGGGTGCAATGGGGAGCGTGGCCGCAGCTGCTCTTGCCAGCAAAAAGATAATCGTTTCCTGCGAGGAGATTGTCGATCACGAAATCATTCAGTCGAGCCCTCATTTGACCATTATTCCGGCCTATCGCGTCAGCGCGGTGGTGGAGGTTCCCTGGGGTGCCCATCCCACAGAAGTGCTGGGGTATTATAATATGGACTATTTCATGTACATCGGCCTGTTTTCCTCTGCAGCGGCCACCGCGGACGGGCTCAAGGCATGGATGGACGAATGGATCTACGGCTGCCCTGACCGGGCGTCCTACATCGATCACTACGTCCGGAGATTCGGCAGCGCAGTCCTCGACGAGCTGAGGGCAAAGCCATTTTACTCCGCCCCGGCAAATTATGGCTCGGCATTCACCTCACGGTGGGACCGGGAAGGCAGGGAGAGGAGCATGGGGGTGACGCGGCCGCAATTGGAGAAGCTGCTGAAAGAAAGAGGGAAAATGTATGAGTAAAGCCTATACCCTGGAAGAACTGCTGGCCATCGCCGTGGCCAAGGAAATACACGATTATGAAAACGTGATCCTCGGCGTCGGCGTGCCCATGACCGCGGGGGCCCTGGCGAAAGCCCTGTATGCGCCCCATGCCACCCTTATGATGGAATCCGGAATCGTCGACTTCCGTCCTCTATTGTCGCTCAATAATATTGCAGACGCCCACTCCTGCCGGGGTTTCTCCTACGCCACTGATCTCTTTTCCACCTTTACCGCCACCTACCGCGGCTTTGTCGACGTCTGTTTCCTCGGGGTGGGGCAGGTCGATAAATACGGCAATCTCAATACGACCGTGATTGGCGATTACGAGAAACCGACCCTGCGGCTTCCGGGCTCCGGCGGCGCGGCGGATTTCATTTCATATGCGAAAAGGACGGTCCTCACCATGCGGGGGGGGACGTTCGTGAACACGCTCGACTATCTCACCTCCCCCGGGTATCTTGAAGGGGGAGACAGCCGGGACAAGACGGGCCTCTTCCCCTGCGGTTCGGGGCCGGTTGCGCTGATAAGTACCAAGGGGATTTTCCGGTTCGACCCCGCGACCAAGGAGATGTATCTCGCGCAGATCCATCCGGGCGTCAGCCTCGAATCCGTGAAAAGGGACGTCCCCTGGGATCTCCAGGTGGCTTCCGACCTGAAGGAAACTCCCCGGCCCACGGATGATGAAATTGATTTTATCAGAGATTTCGCCCCGGAGTTGACTGCGGGCAGGGAGCTTGCCTCGGAATTGAGGAACGCCCATATGATGAAAAAAACAGATTTCAGCCAGGAAAAAGTACCTGATGGGGCGCAAGTCAGAAGGCTGAAATAAGACAGATAAAATGAATTTTATTTATCGTGGTGGTCCGGTAGCCTCGAATTTTG
>CAZHAD010000078.1:0-16200 GCA_964529965.1 uncultured Leptospirales bacterium
TTTAATGAATTTCAGTTGGTTTTGGGATTCTAAAATCTATGGGACAGCAGTGAACGTGATTGTAATAATCAACGCGTACCGTTCTTTTTCAAACAATGGGGAGGTTTTAATAAAAAGAAAGCAGGTCGTAAGCTCGATGGCAGAGAATGGAATGAGATGCCGGCTATGGAAGAAAAAATTGAAGTATTAATATGAACCTCTACCTCGGCATAACCGACACCGATTGGTACAACTACCTCCGAAAGGCCGGCCCGGAAGAAGTCAACTTCTGGCAGCCGGGCGGGCATGCCTCGTTCAAAGCCCTGGAGCGCGGCGCGCCGTTTCTGTTCAAGCTGAAATACCCCATGAACGCCATCGGCGGCGCGGGCTTTTTCGTGAGCCATTCCCATCTGCCCCTTTCGCTCGCGTGGGACACGTTTGGAAACAGCAACGGCTTCGGTTCGTTTCATGAATTCAGAAAAGCGATAATGCAGTACCGAAAGGAAGCCGGATTTGATGAGCATGATCCGGTCATCGGCTGCATCGTGCTCGCCAGCCCGGTGTTTTTTAACGATGAGGACTGGATTCCCGCTCCTTTCGATTGGAACAAAAACATCGTGAGCGGCAAATCGTATTCCACTGATGAGCCCATGGGGAAAAATATATGGCGGCAGGTGGAAAACCGGCTTGAACGGTACAATTTCTACGATAAGGAATTGAAAGAGGGCGACTTATTTGTCGCCGATGAAAATCTGACCGCCGGATATGGAAGCTATATCTCAAAAGTCCGTCTCGGCCAGGGCTCCTTCCGGTTGCTGATCACCGATACCTATGACCGCCGTTGCGCGATCACCGGGGAGCGGATTCTGCCGGTTCTTCAGGCGGCGCATATCAAGCCGTACGCTGAATCAGGACCCCATGCGATACCGAACGGTCTTCTATTGAGATCCGACATTCATAAGCTTTTTGACTCGGGATACCTGACCGTAACGAAGGATTATAATATCGAGGTGAGCAAAAGCCTTCAGCAAGAATACCAAAACGGCAGGGAATATTACCGGTATCACGGACAAAAGCTGGCAATGCTTCCGGCGAAGATCCATGAAAGGCCGGGTTATGGGTATCTTCAATGGCATAATGATAATGTGTTCAGGGGATGAATGCAATTTTGAATTCATCACCCGACATAAAATACCGGACCGCGAAATTCCGGGGCATTACCAAATTGAAAAACCGCGGATAACTCAACAACGTACGTATCAACTGCAGCTGAAATGGTCTTGACTTTCATGTAAAAGTGAGCATTCTCGAAGAGCCCGGTGCGGTAGTTCCGCACGCCGGGATACTTCGACGGGCTCAGTACAAGTCTGTGTGTGGGCCGCCGGGTAACCGGCGGTTCTACCGTGACAGTACTATATACTATAATAATATTGCAACAAATTGAGCATGTAACCTATGCACGTAGATTATAATCAACTGGCAAAACAATACAAAAACTACAGAATGCCTGACCATAGGATTGCAAGGCGAATACAATATCATCTTCAAAATGTTCAATGTATATTAAACGTTGGTGCTGGTATTGGATCTTATGAGCCTGAAAATTGTGAAGTTGTCGCTCTCGAACCGTCTTTTGAAATGATTTCTAAAAGGAATAATTCAAAAGCACTTTTGGTACAAGGTATTGCTGAAAAGTTGCCTTTTAAAAATAATATCTTTGATTGCTCCATGGCAATTCTAACAATGCATCATTGGTCAAATGTCATTTCTGGTCTTAAAGAAATGATCAGAGTTACAAAATATAAAATTGTTTTATTTACTTGGATTGGATATAGTAATAATTTTTGGCTTGAGAATTATATTCCTGAAATTATTGGAATTGATATAAAACTATTTCCAACAATAAATGAACTAAAACAAATACTTGGAAATGTTATAGTGGAAACTGTTGAAATTCCCTACGATTGCACTGATGGATTCATGTGTGCTTATTGGAGAAGACCAGAAATTTATTTGGATTCAAATGCGCGGAAGGCTATATCAACTTTCTCTCGCATACCGGAAATTCAAGAAAGATTAAATAAGCTCCGCGAGGATATTGAAAGCGGCATATGGTATAAAAAGTATAGCCATTTGCTTGAAAAAGAAAGTATTGATTTGGGATATAGACTAGTTATATCTGAAAAAAATTGGCGGGGCAACTGCATATAACGTTCCAGGCTTGCCGAAGTTGCCGTAAATAGGGGAATATGTATATTGATAAATTAATATAGATTAATTTATACTTACTAGTGTTCAAATTATCAATATACTCGTTTGTATATCTTGTTGATAATTAAGAAATTATTAATTTATCATCTTGACAAACTCATTTCTAGTGAGTATACATTTTTTAAAAAGGAAAGGAAAAAATGAAAAAATTCCGTATAACTAATTCATTTTTTACTTTGTTGCTCGCAGCCGCTTTGGCATTAACCACATGTACGCGTATAAAGACACGTACTCTATCTTTGCCCAATATGGGGCAATATATTACACCGCTGGCACCACAGGGTTCTCGCTTTGAAACCTTGAATCCAGATATGGCTGACAATCCGGACTGGCTCTCCGGGCATGCGGTCACAAGCGTGGCAAGTCCGGATAAAAAAACCATGCTGGTACTGACCAGCGGCTACAACCGTGTTTTTAGAACCGACGGGCATCCAGATCCCTTTGGGACATATATGAACTGGCCTGACTCGCAGGAACACGTTTTCATCTATGACATTTCGAAGGGGATGCCGGTTAAAAAACAGGTCGTTGCAGTCCCAAATACCTACAACGGGATCGTCTTCGATCCTTCAGGTAAGGCCTTTTATGTATCCGGCGGCATGGGGGACTTCCCCTTTGATTTCGCAGGCAATGTTAATCCCGTCAAAAGTGCTCCCGATAATGTCCACATCTTTACCCTAAACGCAAGAGGCTTGTGGCAGCATGACTCACGGCTTTTACTGAACCACTCAGCGGGCATCGGTCTGGACGCGGCTCCGACATCCGGCGTTCAGGCAGCGGTAAATGTGCAGGTTGCCGTGAGTCCCTGTGTCGCCGGTGTAGCCATTTCAAAAGACGGTCTGACACTGGTGGCTGTAAATTACTAT
This sequence comes from uncultured Leptospirales bacterium, assembly GCA_964529965.1. Taxonomy (GTDB): domain Bacteria; phylum Spirochaetota; class UBA4802; order UBA4802; family UBA5550; genus RBG-16-49-21. The sequence goes on from CAZHAD010000078.1 coordinate 3,117, forward strand.
AATGATTCGATCACAGTGTTCACCGGTGGCCTAAACAAATGGTCAAAGGGAACAGACCTTGATCTGCGTCCCGGTAAAAATAACTCCTCCAAATCGGGAGTACCCGGTGGCACCTATCCCTTCTGGGCGGTAGTGAAGGGCAGTGGATCTAACACAACCGCATACATTAGCAGTATACGAGACCGTGAGATCATAGTGGTGAACCTGGGGAAAAAGATGTCTATAATAGAGCGAATTCCGGTGAAAGGCCAACCAAACAAGATGCTGCTCAACGCAAAACAAACCCTCTTGTATGTTGTCGAAGACCAGTCGGATATTGTTTCTGTTATAGACACCACAAAGAATATCATACTCCAAACCATACCGGTACTGCCACGCGGCTCAGTTCTGCCCGCCTCTCTTGAGAAGTATAAGGGCGCAAACCCCAACAGCGTAGCCCTTTCTCCTGATGAGAATCAGCTCTATGTGACCAATGGTAATCTGAATTGCGTTGCAGTGATTGCACTGGGTGGAACCAATAGCGGAGACCATGTTGTTGGTCTTATACCCACCGGCTGGTACCCAAACTCAGTGAGTCTCAGCAGTGATGGCAAATGGATGTACGTGGTAAACGGCAAGTCGCCAACAGGTCCCAATCCCAACATGTACTACAGCTACGGACCACCGGATCACAAAAACGGCCTTGCAAGTAATAAATATAGCCCTCAATTGACCAAAGCCGGACTACAGAGCTTCCCTCTCCCCGGCGAGGAAGCGCTTTTGACACTGTCAGCACAAGTTGCAGCTAATAACCGCTTCTCAAGTACCGTGAGCGCTAAAGACGCCGCGATCATGGCGGCTGTACGCAAGGGAGTTAAACACGTAATTTTCATCATAAAGGAAAACCGTACTTACGACCAGCTGCTGGGGGATCTGGAGAAAGGCAATGGCGATCCATCGCTGGCAGAGTTTGGCGAAGCTCTCACTCCAAATCAGCACAATCTTGCACGAAAATTTATTACGCTTGATAATTTTTATGCCTCTGCCGAAGTCAGTTATGACGGCTGGGCATGGTCAACTTCAGCTCAAGCTCAAGACGTGGTTGAGCGCCAATACCCGTTAGCTTATGCCGGACGCGGCTTAAGTCTGGATGGAGGAACGGATCGTAATGTGAATGTTGCCTTTCTAACAGTTGCTCAGCGTAAAGCTGCCAATAGCCTCACACCCGATGATCCGGATGTACTGCCGGGGCAGACCGACACAGCTGCGCCGGATGGCCCGGATAATGAAATTAATACCGGCTTTCTATGGGACGGAGCACTGCGGGCAAAACTCAGCGTTCGAAACTATGGCTTTTATGTTGACACTACCCGGTATGCTTTCCCGCAGACCTCACCTTACCGCATTACACTCGCTCACGATCCGGCTTCAACAAAAACGGTTGTTGCTTACCCGGCCAACGTCTCTCTGGCACCCTATACTGATCCATACTTCCGCGGTTGGGATCCCGCATATCCGGATTACTGGCGTTATAAGGAGTGGGAGCGCGAGTTTGATACCATGTACGTTAATGGAACAGAGGATCTTCCAGCATTGAGTCTCGTTCGCTTTATGAATGATCACACGGGAAGCTTTAAGACAGCTATCGATGGTGTGAATACGCCTGAAATACAGCAAGCCGATAATGATTATGCAGTTGGACTGCTGATTGAGAAGATATCAAAGAGTAAGTACTCCAACGACACACTGATCTTTATTATTGAAGATGACGCTCAGGACGGTCCAGACCATGTTGATTCGCATCGTACTATCGCCTTCGTCGCAGGTGCCTATGTGAAAAAAGGAGCGCTGGTTTCAACGCAGTACAACACCATAGATTTTTTGCGCACCATAGAAGAGGTGTTGGGTTTGCCTCCGATGAACCTGAATGATGCACTGGCAAAACCAATGGCCGACATTTTTAACAAAACGCCATCCAGGTGGAGCTTTACCGCCGTTCCTGCAGCGATTCTTTATAATTCAACCCTACCGCTGCCTCCAAAAAAGGAGAGTATGGTCGTACCTAAACCAACGCATGATGCGGAATATTGGGCAAAAGTCACCAAGGGTATGGACTTTACGTCTGAAGATAAGTTCAATTTTGCGGCTTACAATGCCATTCTCTGGGCGGGTTTGATGGGCAGCCGGCATTATCCTGATGCACCGACCGGAATCGACCTACGGGCAAATCGCAAAAAGCTCCTCGATCTTTACAAAAAGTCAATCAATAAGTCAAACATGAATGTGAATAAATAATATAATAACGATACCCCTCATCTTTCACGGGGTATCGCTATATCTTTTAAATTTATACTCTCTAGTATTATGTTTGTTAGTACACTGAATATTTCTTTGATATTTCCCAAAATTTCGCTTCATTATTAATAAAAATATCAACAATATCAGAGAGGCTGCGCTCCGCGCGGAAATAGTAAATAACCCCGCGCTCCGCTTGGCGTTCGCGCCTATCCCGCCAGCCAGGATGACTCAATGCGGTGCCAAGCACAGGATGTGCAAAATTGGCACCGCCCCGGTAAATCTTCCGCGGCGGCTTCGGCCACTCGTGAGTGTCGGGCGCCATTTTGCCCCAATTTAATTTGGGCATAATGATTTTCCCTTGACAAGTTTTATATTCTGTATTACATTTTATTACAGATAGCAACAGGTAAAAATCATGAGGGAGATACTAACCATTAGTGTTGATAAAGCACTAAAAACTAAAGTTGAAAAAGCCGCAAAACGCCTAAAGGTCTCAAAAAGCGAATTAGTCAAAAAGGCTATTGAAAAATATATTGCCAAAGAGGAATTACATGAACTCAGAGCTTTATTAATTCCGTATGCAGAAAAGGCTGGTTATTTTACCGATGAAGATGTTTTTAAAGATATTTCATGAAATTTGTCTTTGATACCAATGTTATTTTATCTGCACTAATCTCTCAAGGGCTTTCTTCGCGAGTTTTAGATATTTCCATCGATAAGCACCAATTATTTATATCTCCTTGGATAATTAATGAGGTATTATCAAAATTAGATCTAAAAATGCATGCTCCTAAAGCAGAAATTAATCGAGTAAAAGCATTCTTAGAAAATATTTTTAATAAAATCATCCCGAAAGGAAATATGCCCACGATTTGTAGAGATAATGATGACAATCATATTTTATTATTAGCACAAAACATTGATGCTGATTTGATAATAACGGGCGATAATGATCTGTTAATATTAGATAAATATATAGATACAAAAATAATTTCTTCTCGACAATTTATGGAAAAATATTATAAACCAGGTTAAAAATGAGTGCATCACGACGACCAACACAACGTAACCGCTGCGCACCGCGCGGGGATGGTAAATAACCCCGCGCTCCGCTTGGCGCTTGGGCTGAGGTAATGAAACCAGGCGCTCGGCACATTGTCTGAAGCGACTTCGCCTCCACATTCTCTGATAAGGAAACTTCTAAAAACATTTTATGGATGTTTCCTTTTGGGCACATTCAAGGATAAAACTGCTTTTTTTCGTTGTTTTAATATTGAAAAAAGCAGTTTTTAGAGGTGCCCATAAGAAAATAATAAACATGAATTAGTAGTTGACAGATTTTTTATAAATTAATAATAAGAATTATTATTAATATGAAAACAATTAGAAGAAAAAGCAAACAGCGTGAAAGGATATTCGAACAAATTCAAACAAGCCCGGATCATCCAACCGCACAAATGATATATGAAAGGTTAAAAAATGAAATTAATTCACTTAGCATAGGGAATGTGTATAGAAATATCCGTATTTTAATAGAGCAGGGTCGAATCATAAGCCGTGATTTTGGCGACGGCGTTGAGCATTTTGATGCAATGACACACATTCACTATCATTTTATATGTGAAAAATGCAAATCAGTCAGTGATTTTATTATGCCTGTTCAGGAGTCAATAACAAAGAAAGCTCAAAAAATATCAAGGCACTCTATAACGTCTCATACGATTCAATTTTATGGGATTTGTGAAAAATGCAAAAAAAGGATTAACGAACCAAGTTAAGGATTAACAAAGGAGGACACTTATGAGCGATATGAATAAAGAGAGCAAGAGCCCGATAACGGGCGCAACAGAAAGAACCCCGGCCGGTCGTGGTAGATCGAACCGTGACTGGTGGCCGAACCAGTTGAACCTGGGCGTCCTTCACCAGCACACACAGGAATCCAATCCGCTGGGCCCTGACTTCAACTACGCCGAAGAATTCAAGAAGCTTGATCTGGCAGCCCTGAAGAAGGACCTTTACAAGCTGATGACCGACTCACAGGAATGGTGGCCTGCCGACTGGGGCCACTATGGCGGTCTGCTTATCCGCATGGCCTGGCACAGTGCAGGCACATACCGCACATCTGACGGCCGTGGCGGCGGCGGCACCGGCAACCAGCGTTTTGCGCCGGTCAACAGCTGGCCCGACAACGTCAACCTGGACAAGGCGCGCCGCCTGCTCTGGCCCATAAAGCAGAAATATGGAACCAATATCTCCTGGGCCGACCTCTTGATCCTGGCCGGCAACTGCGCACTGGAGTCGATGGGCTTCAAGACCTTCGGCTTTGGCGGCGGCCGTGTCGACATCTGGCAGCCCGAAGAGGATATCTACTGGGGCAAGGAAGATACGTGGCTGGACGACAAGCGCTATAGCGGTGATCGCGAACTTGAGAACCCCCTGGCAGCCGTGCAGATGGGGCTTATCTATGTGAACCCTGAAGGGCCGAACGGCAATCCCGACCCTGTGGCCTCGGGCCGTGACGTTCGGGAGACCTTCGCGCGCATGGCAATGAACGATGAAGAGACCGTCGCACTGGTCGCCGGCGGGCACACCTTCGGCAAATGCCACGGCGCGGGCGATGCGGCGCTTGTCGGTCCCGAACCGGAAGCCGCGGGCATCGAAGAGCAGGGCCTCGGCTGGAAGAGCAGCTTCGGCAGCGGCAAAGGAGGCGACACCATCGGCAGCGGCATCGAGGGCGCCTGGAAGCCGAACCCTACCACATGGGACATGGGCTACCTGAACACGCTGTTCAAACACGAGTGGGAATTGGTCAAGAGCCCGGCAGGCGCGCATCAATGGCTGGCCAAAGACGTGGCTGAAGAGGACATGGTGGTTGACGCGCACGACCCGTCGAAGAAGCACCGGCCGATGATGACCACGGCAGACCTTTCCCTTCGCTTTGACCCGATCTACCAGCCGATCGCGCGGCGCTACCAGCAGAATCCCGAGGAATTCGCGGACGCCTTCGCCCGGGCGTGGTTCAAGCTGACCCACCGCGACATGGGCCCCCGCTCGCGCTATCTGGGCGCCGAGGTCCCGGCAGAGGACCTGATCTGGCAAGACCCGATTCCGGCCGTGGATCACAAATTGATCAACGCAAAGGACATCGAAGATCTCAAAGGCAAAATCCTCGCCTCAGGTCTGTCAGTCTCCGAGCTGGTCTCAACCGCCTGGGCCTCGGCATCGACCTTCCGCGGCTCTGACTTTCGCGGCGGGGCGAACGGAGCACGCATCCGTCTTGCGCCGCAGAAGGATTGGGAGGTTAACCAGCCCGCTCAACTGAAGAAGGTGCTGCAAAATCTTGAAGGAATCCAAAAGGAGTTTAATAAGGCACAGTCAGGCAAGAAGAAGGTATCGCTCGCCGATCTGATCGTCCTCGGCGGTTGCGCTGCTGTTGAGAATGCGGCGAAGAATGCCGGCACCGATGTGACGGTTCCTTTCATGCCGGGACGAATGGATGCTTTGCAGGAGCAAACTGATGCGGAATCATTCGCCGTGCTCGAACCGACTGCAGACGGATTCCGCAACTACCTTAAGACCAAATACACCGTTTCGGCAGAGGAACTGTTGATTGATCGCGCGCAGCTGCTGACACTGACCGCCCCCGAGATGACAGTTCTCGTCGGCGGCCTGCGCGTCCTGAATGCCAACTACGGCAAGTCCCAACACGGCGTTTTCACCAAGCGGCCGGAGACACTCACCCATGACTTCTTCCTGAATCTGCTCGACATGAGAACGACGTGGAAGGCGACATCGGAAGAGAAGGACGTATTTGAAGGCCGCGATCGCGCAACCGGCGAGCTCAAGTGGACAGGCTCTCGTGTCGATCTTATCTTTGGTTCGAATTCCCAGCTCCGTGCCATCGCAGAAGTCTATGCCTGTAACGACTCTCAGAAGAAGTTCGTGCATGACTTCGCGGCAGCATGGAGCAAGGTGATGAACGCTGATCGCTTCGACCTTGCCCGTTCGTAGAATAAAGGGCTTCGAGGGCTTCTGGATCGTAGCGCTACGAATGAGTTGACTTGCTGGCACGTTACTTTCAGCACCAGACACCGGCATGCGATATGCGGGCAAATTGCTCCCTGCGCATGCCGGTTCATTTTTCTTGACGAAACAAAAACTCGAATTTTCCACACCAACCCATATCCACTTGCCATGGATGACACAACCCACCGGCTCATATAAATCTTGACATAAAATTCCACACCGGGAGGATTAAGGGCCGGCCCGAAGCCGCGGGCTTATTTAAAGGAATATTTCAGAAAATCGGGACATGAAAAAAAGAGGAATACTGGAGCGTCTCAAACATGACGTCGTGCTCGGGGCCGAGGGCTATCTCTTCGAGCTGGAGCGACGCGGGTACGTCAAGGCGGGACCCTATGTCCCCGAGGCGGTGCTCGACCATCCGGAGGCCGTCAGGGAGCTGCATCACGAGTTCCTGCACGCGGGCGCTGAGGTGATGGTGGCCTTCACCTACTACGCTCACCGGAGCAAGATGAAGCGGATCGGAAGGGAGATCGACATCGAGCAGCTCAACCGCTCCGCGCTCCGGATCGCCTCCGAAGTGGCAAAGGAAGGGGAGGCGCTGATGGCCGGGAACCTGAGCGAGACGTGGATGTACGATCACCGCGAGCCGGCGAGGTCCGAGGCGGTCGTGCGGCCCATGTTCGAAGAGCAGGTGCGGTGGGCGAAGGAGGAGGGGGCCGACTTCATCATCGCCGAGACCTTTGACCATCTCGGCGAGGCGCTCGTCGCCCTCGATGTGATCAGGGGATCCGGCCTTCCCTCATGCATCACCTTTACGCCCCTGCGCGATGCGACCAGGGACGGGTACGCCTGGGACGAGGCCTGCCGCATGCTCGAGGACAGGGGCGCCGACATCGTGGGAATCAACTGCGGGAGGGGGCCGGACACGGCGTACGGCGTCATCGAAAAAATCAGAAAAGCGGTGAAGTGCTTCGTGGCCGCGCAGCCGGTGCCCTACCGTACCACGCCCGCGCAGCCCTGCTTTCAGAAGCTCGAGGAGCCCGGGAGGGGATGCGCCTTTCCGGTCGCGCTCGAGCCCTTTCTGCTCACAAGGTTCGACACGGCCGGTTTCGCGCTCAGGGCCCGCGACATGGGCGTCAACTACATAGGGCTCTGCTGCGGCGGCGCCCCCCATTACATACGCGCCATGGCCGAGGCGCTGGGAAGAAAGGTGCCTGCGGGCAGGTATTCGCCCGACACATCGGTTCTGCCGGACGGCGGAACATGCGACAGCGATTGAGGCGGCCGTGAGCCGGAAACCATCATCGTCGAATACATCGAAAACCGGGAAGCGGGCCGCGCGATGCAACATCGGGCCGGGGTGCCTGGTGACCGGCGCCGCCGGCTTTCTGGGAAGGGCGCTGACGAGGGAGCTCGCCGCCCGCGGCTATACGGTGCATGCGCTTGACCGCCGCAACGGATTCGCGTTCCATCGGCTCGTCAGGCCGTTCGTCGCCGACATCAGGGACTTCGATGCGGTGCGCGGCGCGGCGGAGGGATGCGCCACCGTGTTCCATACCGCAGCGGTCATGAATTTCATCGGCGTCTGCGGCCCTAAGGCAAGGGCAGAATCGTACGGCATAAACGTGGAGGGCACGCGCAACGTGATCAGGGCGTGCCGCGAGGCGGGCGCCCGGCGGCTGGTATACACCAGCACCAACACCGTGTGCTACAGCCGGGGGCACCTTGTCGACGGCAACGAGTCAAGGCCTTATTCGGACAAAACCCTCGACATATACGCGGAAACGAAGATTGAGGCCGAAAAGGAAGTGCTTGCGGCCGATTGTAACAACGGGCTGCGTACGGTTTCGATGCGGCCCGCGGGCCTGTGGGGGGACGACGACGGCTGCTACATGGTGGGCAAGCTCGTGGGCGAGCTCAGGAAGGGGAGCTTTGTCGCGACCGTGGGAGACGGCGCCTCGCTTGCGGACAACACCCACGTCGACAACCTGGTGCGCGCCGAGCTTTTGGCCGCTGAAAAGCTCATCGAGACGCCTGAGGTCGTGGCGGGCCAGGCCTATTTCATCACCGACGAGGAGCAGATGAACCTGATAGAGTGGTTCAGGCCCCTGATCGAGGGGTTGGGATATAAAATCCCCGCGAGGTCGGTCCCGACGCGCCTCATGTACGCGCTCGCCTTTCTCATGGAGTGGCTCCACCGCTTCGGGGGTCCGCGGCCGTTCATGACGAGACTGGAGGTGCATAACCTTACTACGAGCTTCACCTTCACCTGCGACAAGGCTCGCCGCGAGCTCGGGTACCGGCCGTTGATCGGCAGGGACGAGGGTATGAGGCGGTGCGTGGAGCGTTATGGGAAGAGCGGAGATTCCCCCTCCCCCATCAAGGGGGAGGGAGTCAAAAGGTCGAAGGGGGATTCAGGGGGCTGAAGCTTGAGTAAAAGATGCAGGCAAAGAAAGCCATGAGTCATCATATTGATTTGTTAGTGAGTCTAAAATAAATTGAGAGTTCTATGAACGGCGGCGTCGCCAAATATCAGGGCGGATGGGACGAGGAGTTCGATGTCGTGGTGGTCGGGTTCGGGTGCGCGGGGGCGTGCGCGGCGATCGAGGCCGCGGACGCGGGCGGCAGCGTCCTGGTGATCGACCGGTTTGCGGGCGGAGGCGCGACCAAGAGGAGCGGCGGCGTGATATACGCGGGCGGGGGCTCTGCAGCCCAGCGGAGCGCGGGATTCAGGGACAGCGCCGCCATGATGCGCCGCTACCTCGAATCCGAGACGATGGGGAGCGTAGATTCGCGCACGCTTGCGGATTTTTGTAGAACGAGCCTTGAAAACCTCCGGTGGCTTGAGAAGCTCGGCGTGGTTTTTCCCGAAGCCTACTATATGAAAAAAACGACGCAGCCCCCGGGAGGTTACGGTCTTTACTTTTCAGGCAACGAGAGGCAGTTTGCCAAAGGGGACCCCCCCGTGCCGCGGGGCCACCTGCCCCTTTCGTACGGCATGTCGGGCGGCGCGCTCTTTGACGCGCTCGAGAAGGGCGTACTGGATCGCGGCGTTTCGGTCCGGTGCCGGTGCAGGTCCGAAAGGCTCATCCTCGACGAAAGGGGCGCGGTCACGGGCATTGAGATACTCTCTCTGCCGGACAACGTCGCGGTCCGGTTTTTTCACAATCTGTTTTTTTATCTCGGGTTCGCCTTTCGCGGGCTTGCGCCTCTCCTTAATTTTTTCGAGAAAGGCCTCGGCAAAAAGACCAGGGTGCGCGCGCGCGGCGGCGTGGTCATCTGCGCGGGAGGGTTCGTGTTCAACCGGGCGATGATGGAGGAGCACGCTTCCGAATACAAAAGGTGCATGCCCCTGGGAACGCCCGCGGACGACGGGAGCGGGATACGCCTCGGGCTTTCCGCCGGGGGAGAGGCGAGGGAGCTCGGCTCTTGCGCGGCCTCGCGCTTTTACTGCCCGCCCGAGGCCTTCGCCTCGGGCATGCTGGTGAACCGGGAGGGGCGGAGGTTCTGCGACGAGTCTTTGTACGGCGCGACGATCAGCAGGCATATATCCCGGCAGGCGGAGGGGAGGGCGTATCTGGTCATCGATTCGGCCGTATACGCGATGGCGGGCGAACAGATGAAACAGGAAGACCGGCTCCTCGCCTCGCCCCTGAGGAAGGTTGTATCCGGCGAGTTGAACGCCCTCATCTTCCGCAAGGCGATGGCTTTCGTCAACATGCACCTTAACCGGATCAAGGCCCGATCGATTTCCGATCTCGAAAAAAAATGCGGCATGCCCGCCGGCTCGCTCCTTCGCAGCATCGAGGAGCATAACCGGCGCATCACGCGCCGCATGAGCGACGAATTCGGCAAGCCGGAGCAGTACCGGGGCATGCTTGCAGAGCCCCCCTTTTACGCGATCGACTGCAGGCTCGAAAGCAGGCTCTTCCCCAGCCCCTGCATCACGCTGGGAGGGCTCAGGGTGGACCGGGAGCACGCGCAGGTGCTGCGCGTGGACGGCTCGCCCGTCTCCGGCCTGTTTGCTGCGGGGAGGAGCGCGGCGGGGGTGTGCTCCCGCTCGTATGTGAGCGGGCTGTCCCTTGCGGACTCCATTTTTTCCGGCCGCAGGGCGGGCAGGGGGGCCGCGCGCGCCGCAGGCAAAAAAAGACCGGGAGGGAAGAACTCATGAATCTGCACAAAATGGTTTATTGCATATGGCCGCCGGAGGGGATTGTTCCCGACAGGAAAAAGACGCGGGACGTTCTTTTGCATGAAATCGCGCCGCTGCTCATACGCGCGGGGGCCCGGCGTCTTTCAATGGATATCAGCGATCCGGAATCGACGATGCGCTCCCCCGCGCCCAAGCTCTACCGCGGCAGCCCGATCTGCGGGCTCGTCAATATATGGGTCCCGGATACCGCTTTGAAGTCGCGGATGGAGGAGGCGCTTTCGGGCGCGGGATTCCGGTTCGCGGGGTACCTGGTCGAGGAGTCGGTGTACACGGATTACGGCGGCAACCGCCACGCCGGGCCGAGGGACTGGCCGGACGGAACGCGCTCTCCCGGAGTCGTCGCCGTCACCCTGATGGAGAGGCCCCGGCGGATCCCGCGCGAGGAGTGGATCAGGCGGTGGCACGGCACCATGTCACCCGTGTCCGAGTCCATACAGCCCCGCGCCCGGTACGTCCGCAACGTGGTGGTGAAGTCTCTTACCAAGGGCGCTCCGCCGTTCGAGGGCATCGTGGAGGAGGTATGGCCCTCAAAGAGGCATATATCGAATTATTTTCTCTTTTACGGGGCGGACAATATCTTTCGGCTTGCAGGAAACATGATCCGGATACTGCGCGCGGTTAATTCCTTCCTGGAGATGCGGCGCATCCGCACCACCGTAATGGGCGAGTATTTCATTAAAACTGTTTGACATTCCCGGAATTTTACCGAACATATTAAGTATGGGCATATCCGGTAAAACGGCTGCGGGCCGTTCCGGCGACAATCGTCACCGGGCATTCGGACGTTCGCGGTCCGGCTTTCTGGCAGTGGCGTGTATCCTGGCGGTCCTTGTTTCATGCGCTACGGGCGCGCGCAAGGAGGAGAGGACACATTTTTCCATTGTCGGCAGATGGGAAGGCGTTGACCGGACCGGCAAGCGCGGGGCTTTTTGTTTCTCCGACAAGGGGGAAGTCACGATCATAATAGACGACAAGCCCCTGGATGGCTCTGAGGCCGGCGGCTTCGGCGTTTTGAGGTATACAATCGATTGCTCGAAGGACCCGGCTCCGCTCGATATCATCGGAATCGACCGGTCTGGTGCGGAGCGCGGCAGGGTACTGATGATCGTCCGGTTCATCACCAGGGACAGGATCAAAATCAGGACCTTCTATAGTGAAGAAAGACCGCCGAATTTCGACCGTGAATCAGTGAATGATACGATTATCCTCGACCGACAGGCGGACTGATACCTGCCGCCGGACTACATGTCCGCAAGAAACCTCGAGATCATTCCCCGCGAAAAATTTTTCATGCTGAGATTGATCATGACATTAAAGAGTGGAGAATCGATAAGCCTGCTCACCCACGAGGCGCGCCTCAGCCTGGAATTGAAGGCCTTCTTGCACGCCTGTTCATAACCCTCCAGAGGCTTCTCGTCCGGGCCGTCGCCGTATCGATACGCCTGTATGACCGCCTCCGCGGCCAGCCAGCCGCTCTCCATGGCGAAGGAGATTCCCTCCCCGGTCGCCGGATTGCACATCCGTCCTGCTTCGCCCGCGAAGAGTACCCGGTTTGCATACACGTGCCTGACGCGGTTTGTCGTATTGATGACAAACGAAAGGCTTCTCCCGACCTGAACCGCTTTTGACAGCCTTTGCGCATGGTATTTTGAAAGGTAGTCGTCGAACACATCGGTCACGTTTTTGCCCTTGAGCTTGTCCTCATACAGGCATACCCCGATGTTGACCGTGCCTCCGCCCTCGGGAAACACCCACCCGTAGTGCGGCACGTAGTCCCTGTCGAATATCATCTCCATCGTGCCGTCCTCAAGCGCAAATCCCCTCCACCAGCCGATGCGCGAATAGATCAGCCGAAGCGGCCTTTTGTCCGCGCAGTACCGCTCCCTGAAGCCCTTGTTACGGCACCCTGTGGCGAGTATCGTCACCTCGGATTCAATCGACCGGTCGCGGTCCGAGACGCCGGCCACCCTGCCCGACCCGTCGCGCACGAGCTCCCGTGCGGTGAAGCGCGGAATGAACCGGGCCCCCGCCTTCTTCGCCTCATTGAGGAGGGCCTGGTCGAATATGGCGCGGTTTATCGCCATCGCCTTCAGATTGTCGGCCATGATGATGCGCTGGCCCCGGGGGCCCGTGAAATCGAGGCGCTTCATTTCGGCCCTTGGCGTGCAATCCGCGATAATGTGCCCCAGTCCGGCCCGCTCAATGAATCCGAACGCGGAGGGTGAGATGCCGCCGGCGCACGGCTTTATCCGGGGAAATTCGCACCGGTCGACGAGCAAAAAGTCGGTAAAGCCCGCGCGCGCTAGCCGGTATGCGGCGGTGCTACCCGCAGGCCCGGCGCCGATAATGAGGACTTTGGTTTTCAAATCTGGTGATCTTTTCATCATGGGTTGCCGGTTGTAGTTATCCGAATCTGGAAAAATTGTCAAGTCTAAGTGATTTTGATTTTGTGCCCCGAGCCGGACAAGGTGAACGACCCGGAGCGGGTCGAGCAAAGTGTTAGGGGGGTGTTAGCACGAACACCCCCCTACCAACCCCCCGCGTGGTCGCTCAAACGGCGCGACCGCC
>CAZHAD010000079.1:0-15429 GCA_964529965.1 uncultured Leptospirales bacterium
TCATATATGAACTTGCAGCAAGTCAGCAATGAAAAAGACAGCGCCATGGAGAGCCTGAACATTTATAAATACATCGTTTCAGCATCGCGTGATTTCATGGCCTTCATCGACATGGAGGGTAGGCTCCTTGAGGCAAACGCCCCCTTTTTAAAAGCGTATAACAAGGGGAGGCTTGAGGTCCTTCATAACAAGATCGACGAATTTTTCGGAAAAGAGGAGTATGAGAGCGTCTTGCATGATCATTTTTTCGCGTGCTCTTCAGGAGAGACCGTCGTTTTCGAGCAGTGGCACAGGTTTCCGGGAATGGGCAAACGATATATGGTGACGACTCTGTATCCGTACATTGCAATGGATGGGAACCAGGCGGGGATCGTTTACTACTCCATGGATATCACCGACAGGGTAAGGCTCGAGCAGGAGATGGTGGCGATCTCCGAGACCGAGCGCGCCGCGATCGGCATGGAGCTGCACGACAACCTTGCGCAGAAGCTCTTCGGCATCGCGCTCAAGGCGAGCGTGCTGTCCACAGACATGGGCGCCCGGTTTCCGGATCAGGCGGGTGCTGCGCACGAGATCGAGGACCTGGTGAACAAGGCCATGGCATACACGCGTACCATAGCGAAGAGCATGGCGAGAATGGATTCGGATGAGGGGGGATTCGCGACCACGATAGCAGAATTGAAGAGGCTCCTAGAGAGCAGGTACAATATAAGGCTGGATCTCCATATAGACGGTGACATCAGCCTCGGAAACAGGCTGTATTATTCCCAGATATATTACATCATACAGGAGGCCGTAACCAACTCGGTCAAGCATTCGAAAGCGGAAACGATCAGCGTGAGCCTGCACCGGAACTCCGGCGATATCATGCTCATGATCAAGGATGACGGCATCGGGATACCGGATAAGATCGACCTGGACAAGGGTATCGGCATGAAGATCATGAAATACCGCGCGCGCATGATCGGATCGTCCATAAGCATAAAAAGGGGAAGGGGAGGCGGCACCGAGGTGTCGTGCGTAATACCGTTACAATAAATCACACGGGGAGAGAGGTATGCCGACTTTAAGAAATAAAACCAGGGTCTACATCATCGACGACCATAAAATAGTGCTCGAGGGTCTGGAGGCGCTCATTAACCGTGAGGACGACATGATCGTGTGCGGGATGTCCCAGAACGGGACGGACATATTGTCGAAGATCGACAAGTCAAAGCCTGAAGTCATGGTCATTGATATCGGGCTTCAGACCGGTATGAACGGTATCGAGCTGTCAAAGGTGGTCAGGATCAGGTACCCGACCGTCAAGTCTGTCATTCTGTCACAGAACGATGAGGAGATCTACGCGGAGCGGGCCATCCGCGCGGGTGCGATGGGCTATGTGATGAAGTCCGAGGCGACGAAAACCCTTGTCGATGCGATCAGGTACGTGCTGACCGGGAAGATCTATTTGAGCGAGACCATGATGTCCAAGATGCTGATCGACGTGCTTCACCGGCGGCCTGATAAGGAAAGCCCGATTGAGGCGCTCTCGGACAGGGAGCTTGAGATATTCACCCTCATGGGCAAGGGTTTCAAGGCCTCGGACATAGCGAAAAAGCTTCACATCAGCCCGAAAACAGTGGACGCGCACAGGAACCACATCAAGGACAAATTCAACCTGAAAAACGTGTCCGATGTGGTGAAATACGCGATCGAATGGTATAAATCACATTAAAAAGGCGGATGCTTGTTGATAAAATTCTTTAGCAGGCGCTTCTTTTTTCCCCTACTTTAAAATAATCAAATTAACTGATTTTTTTCATTCCCACGGTACATTAATATATCATCAAGTTGTTGATTTTCAGTATGTGAAAGTTTTTTTTAGTTTTACCATGTGTTCCATACTGGAGAATCCAGGTGGAATAGTACAATATCCGTTAAGCAAACCGGACAGGCGGGTATATAACTGAGGATTAAAGCGGAAGGCATCATATGACGGCTTTGACAAATATATTAAAATCGCTGGCATCGCCGGTCGAGAGCGTTAAATCATACGGCATTTTTATAAGCCATGCATGGGATTATCATTCGGAGTACCTCAAGCTGGTGGAGCTCCTCTATTCAATTAAAGATTTCAGATGGCACAACTGCACGGATTATCAATACGATACAATACCGCGTGATATCGATGCATTTCATGACTATCTGCCTGCAATATTGAACAGGCAAATACAAAATGCTCATTGCATGCTGCTTGTAACCGATCTTTACCGGGAGCACAGATATTGGATACAGAAAGAGCTTGATATCGGCCGCATGCTTGATAAGCCGATCATTGCACTGCAATCGCGATGGTTTTTTGCGATCCCGAGACAGATATTGTCAGCGGCAAGGGAAATCGTCGAGTGGAACCCTGCAACGATTGTCAATGCAATTAAAAGGCATTCCCAGCCATAAGATCATCCATTTATATCTTTATTCGATACTCCTCCTGAATAATTCATCAATAGAATATTGAAGCCAGGAAAAATTTTAATTTTTCACTCTTATTTATTCGTATTTCTATTAAAAATATATAATAACAAAGGAGAATTTCATGGAAACCACACTTAATATGCCTACCGATATTTTAGAAATAGTCAACCGCGAAGCGTGTGCCAGGGGCATCACCAGGTCTGAAATGATCGTCTTTCTCATAAAAAAGGTAATGGCAAATGCTCCTGATGCCCTGCCTTTGGGCAGAATGGTTCGATACCAGGAAAGAAGAAGGCCCGGGGGCTGGCGTGTAGTTCATGTGAGAGTTTCCGCGTATGAGTATGAGTATATGGTGGATCTGAGGAAGCTTCTTAAAATGTCGGTATCCTTGATTTGTTCTTATGCGGTTCAGGAATATCTTAAGAAACCACTGAGGAGGAATATAACCGATAACTATCCTTTTTTTATGAACTATATGGTGATAAAAGAGCTTATTGGTAATCTCATTAGTTGGAGGATTATCTGGGGCTTCACGCCAGACATAGTAAAGCTGAACTGAAAAACAAAGAAACAATCACTTTACGCTCAGGAAATTTTCATGTGTTAAAAAATATTTGACAAATGGTCAACCAATGTCCATTTTGCTTTTATTTTACTAATGAATATTCGTAATATACTCATAATAATTTTTGCCGTTCCGCTTATAATAAGGCCAGCAGTTGCAGACTCAGCGGAAGTACTGAGCCTGGGAGAGGCAATCCGGCTTTCTCTTGAATACAATAATCAATACAAAATAGCCAGGGAAAAAGTCCGCGAAAGCAGACTCAAGATCAGAGAGTCCTGGGGAAGGCTATGGCCCGATATAAGCACCGATGCTTCGATGACTAGGTTTGGAGCCGATAAAGGGATAATGGCGTTCAGCTACGGACAGTATGAAGTTAATTTCGTGAAATGTTCCCTTTCAATAAATCCAGGCGTATTTTACAACAGTCTCAGAGAATCGCAAGACCGGCATATCATGTCCGTAGAAGACGAGAGAAGAATCAAGCTCGACACAAGCGTGACCGCCATCAGGCTCTTTTACAAGATTCTCCTGACCGGCGAGCTTATTAAAATGAGAATGGATTCCATTAAAGCCCTGGAAGAAAATCTTCGTGTGGTGACCGTTGGGTATAAAACAGGCACGTACACAAGGCTTGATTTCCTGCGTGCCAAGGTGTCGGTGGCCAACGAAAAAACCAGACTTATCAATGCGCAGAACGAGAATCTTTCGGCAAATGCGGAGCTGAATATACACATGGGCCGGGACATCGATTCACCTCTCGAGCTGGACAGGAGGACGCTTGCCAGGGCCACGACCGAAGAAGAATTCATCACGAAATGGTCGGACGAGGAAAGGAAGGGACGCCTCACATCTATGATTGCGGACGCGCTTAAGAACCGACCCGAGCTTATTCAGATTAAATATAAAAAGAAGGCTGAAACACACAATGCCCTCGCACAGGAATCACTGTACCTGTGGCCCACTATTTTTGCCAACGGTAATTACGGCATGACCAGGGTTATTGAAAAAAAAGTGAATATGTATACCCCGGACATGAGTGCGAATTTCGCTTTGTATGATATCGGCAAGATACTCGAGCCGTCAGGCTGGAACAAGGGGTGGACATTCACCATAGGGGCGGTGTACCGATGGGGAGGGCTTGTACCGTTCGACCCCGCGCACGCCCGTGCGGACCAGGCTCGAAGCAGGTCGAAGCAGACCGACTATGAGCTTGACGATTTTATACGTAACGTACGGCTTGATATTCAGCAGGGAATGCTCAAGCTCATCTCGGCGTCGAGCGCCATTCTGTCACAGAAAGATAACATCGCCTCGGCCGAGGAATCCCTCCGGGTCGCTGCCCTGGAGTTCAAGAACGGCATGATTGATAATACAAAATTTCTTGACGCTAATGTCGAATTGTCCAACGCTAAAACACTCTACATCCAGGCCCTCTATGATCTGCAGACCTCAAAGGCCGAGTTGAACCGGTCGGTGGGGTATAATTATTTCAATTTCTAGCTGATTTATGTTGGAATCAACACAAGGGTGAACTGAGTTGCCCTCATGAGAATTGCATTGAACAATATGGAATTATATGAAATATCGAACGAGGTCTAATAATGAGAAAAAGCGGAAGTAAGGATATACCGCACAATATTGATGCTAATTCGGTCAGTCGAGAAATTCCATGGTGGAAGACAAAGAGGACTAAGATTGTCGGCTTCGTCATGGTCGCCCTTTTTATAACCGGTTTTTTTATATGGCTGTTTAACTTTCATCCTTATGTTTCAACCGATGACGCAAGGGTTGATGCGGATCTGATCCGCGTGGCCAACCTGGGTGCAAGCCAGCAGATCGAAAGGGTGTATGTGGATGATGGTAGCTGGGTAACACAGGGTATGCTCCTGGTTGAGCTTGATCACCGCAGCGCAAAAGCGCATCTCGACCGGGCACGCGCGCAGGCCCGCCATAAAGCCGGTGATCTCAATAGGGCGGAAGCCCTCGCAAGGCAAAACGGGATCAGCATGCAGGAGCTCGACCGGATCCGCACCGATGCCGAGGCCTCGGCTGCGGAGCTTAAGCTCGCCCAGATAGCCCTTGACAATACATACCTGAAAAGCCCGGTGGAAGGCGTTGTCGTGCAGAAGCTCGCCAAGGAAGGTAACGTGCTGGAGATGAACCAGACCGCGATTACGGTGGTGGATATTATGAATGCATGGGTGTCCGCCAACATCGAAGAAACCGATGTCGGACTGGTGAAGCGGGGGCAGAAGGTATACATTTCTGTGGATGAGGGCGGGTCCCTCACCGGCACGGTGATTGATGTGCGGAAGGCGGCAGCCGCGCAGTTCGCCCTCATACCTCCCCAAAACGCTCAGGGGAACTTCATCAAGCTGGTGCAGCGAATACCGATCAAGGTAAAGCTGGATACTCATCCGGGACGAATACTCCGAGTGGGGCAGTCAGTCGAAATCAGGGTCAGAGTCAGGTAAATGGCGCAGGCGAGTACATTTGCCGAGCAGGGGAGGGCCAACCCCGACTATAAATGGAACGTGATGGTCATCGTCATGATTGGGACGATGATGGCGACGCTCGATACCAGTATTGTGAACGTGTCCATACCCAGGATCATGTCTGATTTCGGGGTCAATGTTGACGACATCGAATGGGTCTTGACCGGTTATATGATCTCATTCGCCTCCCTCATGCCCCTTACTGCCTGGATTCGGGACAGGATCGGGTATAAAACCCTTTTTCTTGCCAGCCTCTTTGTGTTCACATCGGGATCGCTCTTATGCGGCATCTCACCGAACCTTCCATCGTTGATCGTTTCACGTGTCATACAGGCGTTGGGGGGAGGCGCGATAATGCCGACCGGCATGGCGATGATCACCGAGGTGTTCCCGCCGGAGGACAGGGGCAAGGCCATGGGCATATGGGGCGTGGGCGTCATTGTGGGTCCCGCGATCGGGCCGACACTCGGAGGATATCTGACCGAAACCCTCGGATGGCGCTCGATTTTTCTGGTGAACCTTCCGATCGGAATAATCGGTTTTCTGCTGGCCATGCGGTTGCTCATTAAAGACAAGCCTCATAAGAGCCTGCAACGACCCTTCGATGTGTTCGGATTTGCTTTTCTGACTCTTTTTTTGGTCGCCTTCCTGCTCGCACTTTCAAAGGGTGAGCGTGAGGGATGGACCTCGGTTTATATCACTACTTGCTTCATTCTTTCCATAATAGGACTTGTCGGATTTTTCGTCGTAGAAACCCAGATATCCTACGGCATCATTGACATCAGGCTCTTCAAATTTCCGATTTTTTCGCTCTGCTCATTCATGATAGTCGTCCGCTCTCTCGCCCTTTTCGGCGGGATATTTCTGCTGCCCATATTTCTTCAACAGATATTGGGTTACGATGAAATTCAGACCGGCCTTATGCTCATGCCCACTGCCATTGTCATCGGTATCCTGATGCCGTTAGCGGGGCGGTTGAGCGATAAGATCGGGGCCCGGGTGCCCACGATAATCGGCGTGATATTCACCGCGATGTTTATGTTCATGTACCGGAACATGAGCCTGGTCATGAGCGTGTGGGATATCATCGAGCCGTTGCTGATACGCGGTATCGGACAGGCATTCATAATGGCGCCTATCATGGCGACTGCATTGAACGCGATCCCACAGCGTAAAGCGGGGATGGGATCCTCTATGCTCAATATCCTCATGCAGGTGGGAGGATCCACCGGCATCGCCCTGCTTGGAACGGTCCTCACCAACAGGATCACGTTTCATACCGATTTGATCGGATCCGCGGTTCATTCGGCGACGCCCATATTTCAGGAGGTATTGAAGGGATTCTATTATCGGGCCCATGCTCTCGGATATCCCTACGCGCTGGCAAAAGAGGTGGCGGGAATTATGACCGGCCAATATTTAAGAAGCTACGGCACCGTTCAATCATACCAAGACTCATTCATCGTGGGTGGCGTAATCGTGATCCTTTCGATCATTCCCGCATTTTTTCTTCCGGGGATCAAGGCGGCCAGGGCGTTACGTGCAAGAAAAGGGGAACCGGAGGTTGAAGATATCTCTTTGATGGAATGACCGCGGTTAAGGCTGATGGCTCCGCATCATCTTGAACTATTTTCTTACCGCAGTAATTTCCACGTTGGCGCGGTCGTTCTCTTTCACGCAGTTGAGATACGCGCGCGTGCGCGCCTCATCCGGGTTTATCGCCTCGTATGTTCGAACGAAAATGACTTCATTCTTGCCGGCGTTTCTGCATTCGGTATTATATTTTTTTGCTGCTTTAAACATACTATGCTACCTTTCAGAATTACGCAAATTCAATACATCACAGAAAAAGGTAATTCCGGGATTTTTATCTTACGTTTTATCAATGTACAGAAAAATTCGGTCTCCGTCAATGTATGAAGTTTTAATTGATACGATACGGAGGTAAAGGCAATGCACAAGAAACAGCTGTGATTATTCTTGACACGCACGCGGATATTATTTGACATGATTTCATGAAAAGAACAGGCATCAGGTGGCCGTTTGTCCTGATCATTATAATCGCCGCAATCGCCATGTTTTATGCAGGCAAGACCCGGCTTCATATCGATACCGACATCACTTCTTCCCTGCCTGTACAGGACCAGGTGATTCTGGATTCGCGCCTGGTCATGATGCACCATCCGATGAAGGACAGGATCGTCATAGACCTGAGCCATAATAAGCGCGACGTCGATCTCTTGGCCGATGGGGCGCGTTTTATAGAAAAAAAACTCACTCAAAGCGGCCTCTTCTCGCGCGTGGGTATGAGCGAATATATGGAAACATTTCCCTCCCTGGTCTCGCACATAGTCGAAAACCTTCCTCTACTTTTTACCGAAAAGGAGCTCGAACATACTGTCAGGCCGCTGCTGTCGCCTGAAAGAATCCGGGAATCCATGAGCGATAATTATTCCCGGCTCCTGAACCTTGATGGTATCGGGCAGTCAAGGATGATGAGCGCCGATCCGCTTGGTTTCAGAAATCTTGTTCTTTCGCGACTCACCCACCTGGCTCCCTCCAGAAACGTCCAGTTTTCCCAGGGACATATGGTCTCATCCGACGGAAGGCACGTCCTGATTATGGCTGAGCCGAGGGGTTCCGGTTCAGACACGGCCCTCGCCCGAAGGATCGCTTCGCTTTTATTTAATAGCGGCGTGGAGCTCAACAGGAAATACAAGATGCGTGACGTGTCCTTTACGCTTACGCCGGTCGGGGCATACCGGGCGGCCCTTGATAATGAGGAGGCCGCCAGGAAAGATGCCCGCAATGCGGTGATATTCGCAACCATTGGAATCGCCCTCCTTCTCCTGGTCGGATTCCCGCGCCCATTCATCGGGTTGCTGGCGCTTGCGCCCGCTCTGCTCGGCACCATCGCTGCTGCTTTTGTATATTCACTCTTCTCAGGTACGATATCGATACTGGCCATCGGGTTCGGGAGCACCATCATTTCATTTACCGTCGACTATGGCATCGCCTACCTCCTTTTTCTGGACCGGCCCAGCCGTACTCACGGATTCGGTGCTTCGCGTGAGGTATGGTCTCTCGGGCTCCTGGCAATGCTCACCACCGCGGTTAGCTTCTCGTTCCTCTTTATCAGCGGGTTTTCAGCGCTTGCCCAGATCGGCTATTTCGCCTCACTCGGCGTACTGTTCACCTATATCTTCGTCCATCTCCTGTTCCCCGTGATATTCCCGACCTTGCCTCCGGCCAAACGTGAGGCATTTCTCCCCCTGCAACGATTCGTAAATACGATATTGGGAAGCGGTGGCAGATATAAGCCCCATATCGCGCTTGTCTTATTTGCGTGTATGCTCCTGATTGCAAAACCCGATTTCAGGGTTGATCTTGCATCCATGAATACCGTGAGCAGTGATACACTCGAGGCGGAGGGTCTGGTGAGGCGGACGTGGGGGGATGTGCTGAATAAGATTTATCTGATGACCGAGGCGGGATCAGTCGAACAGCTTCAGGATAAAGGGGACAGGCTCGCGGAGAAGCTCGACGAAAATATGGAAACCGGCGCCCTTTCGAATGCGTTTGTGCCTTCGATGATATTTCCCGGGAAAGCCCTGATGAAAAAAAATCTTAACGCGTGGGCGCGTTTCTGGAGCGCGGATCGCATCGCGGCGTTGAAAAATTCGATGAGGGATGCGGGGCGAAGAATCGGATTTGCACGGGACGCGTTTGAGCCTTTTTTTAAGACGATTGCGAGGCGGAATTTCAACTCGAAAGCCATACCCCGGCGCTACTACGACATACTCAGCATACAAAAGCCGACCAGCGGTACTACCTGGCGGCAATTTTCAGTTCTGACACCGGGCAGGTCATATAACCCTGAACGATTTTATTCCGTAATCAGGGCATCAGGGCTTGGAAGGCTTTTTGATCCGGGACTGTTTAGCGAGAGGCTAGGTGCCATCCTCATGAACGGTTTTTTTAAGATGGCCGCAATCATTGGGGCCGTCACCATCCTGGTCGCGCTTCTCTACCTTTTGAATTTGAGGCTCACCCTTATTGCCATGGCGCCGACCCTGTTTTCTCTCGTATGCACCTTCGGAACGCTTAAGCTTTTACACCAGCAACCGGGCATTCCCTCAATAATAGTAACGGTAATCGTTATCGGGATGGGCACCGACTACGCGCTTTATATCGTCAGGGCCTATCAGCGGTATATGCAGGAATCCCACCCTTCACTTGGGCTTATACGCATGAGCGTGTTTCTGTCCGCGGTTTCCACGATGATCGGCTTCGGCGCGCTCTCCTTCGCCGGCCATGCACTGTTGAGGAGCGCGGGGCAGACCCTGCTGTTGGGCATCGGCTATTCATTCATCGGTACGGCCCTTATCGTCCCTCCCCTGCTGCGTGGGTTCTTCTCCCCGGTACCACTCCCTCCAGAGGATTTTCTTCCGGGCTCGGACAGGCATGCGGCGAGGGCAAGGTGGCGGTACCGATTCATGGAGCCCTATCCCCGTTTTTTTGCTTATTTCAAAATGAGATACGATCCGATGTTCTCCGAGCTGCATGAATTGATCCCGCCCTCGAAGAAGGTCATCGATGTAGGAACCGGCTACGGGGTTCCTGCATCATGGCTTCTCGAGCTTTTTCCGGACGCGCGAGTTTACGGCATTGAACCGGATGAAAACCGCCGCAGGATAGCCGAGGCCGCTATCGGCGGCCGGGGAACCGTGACGCCGGGAAGTGCTCCGGACATACCCGCCATACCCGGGAAGGCCGACACCGTGCTCGTCATCGATATGGTCCACTACCTGACCAACCCGGACCTGGAACTCCTGCTGCAAAGATTGAGAAAAAATATCTCGATCGGGGGGAGGCTGGTGATGCGGGCGACCGTTCCGCGGAAAAAGAGCCCCACGTTCCTTAGATTAATTGAAAAAATATGGATCAGATTCAACGGGCTTGCGGTCCGTTACCGAACCGTTGGAGAAATTTCCCTCGCCTTGAAACAGGCCGGCTTCGCGGTTACCGTCAGGGATTCGTCTTATCGGAATAGGGAGGAGAAATGGTTCGTGTGCAAACCAAGTCAGAAGGTTCTGACCAAAGGTGCATAACATCATGCGGAAGGAGATTTTTCAAGACTCATTCTGTTTTTTAAGGACGACGTGATTATCCCCACTGATTCATGAACGCCGTTTTCAAACCGCATATTATTGCCCAGGTATTTCGCATTTCTGGCATAGCAGGGATTATTTAAAAGCTCCGCAAACACCTTCCCCAACCTTTTAGCAGTGAGTTTATCAGGAGCTTTGGGCGCAGGCCCGAGGCCAAGCCTGCGCACCCGATGGCCCCAGTAAAACTGGTCCGCGATCTGAGGCATGATGAACTGCGGAACACCTGCGCGTGCGGCGGTATGGGTCGTGCCTGAGCCGCCATGGTGTGCCACTCCCGCGCAGCGGGGAAACAGGGCTGCATGATTGGTGTCCCCAACCGGGAATACGTGACCCGGAAGCTCCTTGAGGCCGAGGCCGGTCCATCCCTTTCCCAGAATAAGGCGGCATCGCGCGATCTCGGCAGCCTCAAGAGTGAGGGAGGTGAATCCTTCCGGATTCTTGACGATTACGCTTCCAAATCCGATATACACGGGAGGGGGTCCCTTTTGCAGAAATCTCACTAGCTCCGGTTCAAGGGCTTCATCCGCGCTTCCATAGCAGTAACCGGCGTAGCTGAAGTCATAGCGCTCGAACCAGCTTGCGCACGGGGGCGCGAGCGTCGGGTTTATCGCAAGAATCGTGTGGCTCCTGGCGGTGAAATACGAGCCGGTTGAGGGCATGGGCCTGAGTCCCAGCCGTTTCCGCATGGCATTTATGTATTTCCCTATCAGAAGACCTGTTGACCCGTTGACGAGGTGCCAGAATATCCTGTTTGCTGTCCCGGGCATGCGCTGCCAGGGAATAAGGGGCGGGGGCTGATAGCCCGGGAGCACCGGCGTATACGCGATGCGGAAATGGGGTATACCCCTGTATTCAGCGACCGTTGGCGCGGCCACCTCGTTCACGCTGGTCGCCATCGCGTCCGCTCCCTGTGTGGCCCCCAACATGAATTCGAATTGCTCTTCAATCGAGCTTGAGAACCAGTCAAGCGCGGTCCGGATCGCCTGTATCCCGCTGCCCAGCTTCTGCATCACCTGGCCGCTGTCTTCGGAATAAAGCGAATACCTGAGGCCCCTGCTTTTAACCGTATGTTCAAACGTCTGCGGCACGCATATGCCCGCTTCGTGGCCATGGTTTTGAAGGGCGGCTGCTATTTCGATAATAGGGAACACATCGCCGCGCGAGCCGCGGCTTGAGAGTACGATTTTCATAACCATTAACCGCGGCTGCTATTTTCGATAGCTTTCGATACCGGCCGTATCGATCTCGGGAAGCGTGAAGTCCGGATCAATGTATTTTTTAGAGCGCCGGTATGCCGAGGGTATCCTGAATAAAAGCGCCAGCGGGTTGAATTTTACAGAAGACATGACCCAGCAGCCGTGCGTACACCAGCAATTGGCCCTGCTCCCCCCGCCGATCTCCTCAATCTCGCGCCTCATGGCGTCCGAATAGAGCGCGTTCGTAAGATTGAATCCATAGTCGCGGAGGTTGCCTATGGGCGGCCTCATCTCGCAGGAGCGGAAATCGCCGTTGTGGTCGATGACGAAGGTGGTCTTCCCAGCCGTGCAATTCATGCCCCAGTCGCTCGGGCCGTCATAGTTGGCGTCCTGAATGTCGTTTACGAATTTTATGAACCCCATGAAGAAGAGCTTCGCAAATTTTTTCTTCAGACCGGTGAAATTGTTAAACAGATTTTCAGCCTGCTTTTCTATCAACGGCTGCACCTTGATGCGCAGGGCCTTGACCTGGCTCCGTGTCAGGGATTTTGTTTTCGGGTCCTTGGGATTTCCGCGAACGATCTCGTAGAAATGGGTCGCCACCAGGTCCTTTTTAAGCAGATATGCGCCCACATCAAAGAGCTCATCATATCCGGCGGGGGTGATGACCGTGGCCACATTCTGCAGCAGGCGGGGGGTATCCTTGAATTTGCTTTTTATTTTCATCATGGTGTTTATCGTCTTGGTGAAATTCCCCGGTACGCCCCTGATCCTGTCGTGGGTCCTGCCCAGGCCGTCGAGCGAGAAATTCAGGTGAACGGTGAGTTCCGGGCAGGAGTCAATAAGCCGCGAAACCTGGCTCACTATTTTTTCCTCCAAAAGCCCATTGGTGGGCAGGTTGATCACCCTCACTCCGTTGTTTTCATAGAAGAGTGTGATGATTTCGACCAGGTCCTTTCTTAAAAACGGCTCTCCGCCGGAAAGCCAGAGCTTGTCGAACTTCGGCGAGGTTTCCGAGATCCGCCGAATCTCGTCAAACGACATGTCGTCATCGCTGTTCAGCTTGTCATGGTAGAAGCAGGTGCTGCATTTTGAGTTGCACTTGGAGGTTATAAACAGAAACACGCCTTCAAGCTTTTTCAGCCGGAACAGCTTATGAAAAAATCCCGGCTCTCCCATGTGAATGTCTTTCGGTGGATTCTTGGTGTCGTATGAAAGGGAATTGTTTTCCCGTGCTGCAGACGAGTTACCTCCTGGCATATAATCCTCCTAAAATGCGATAGCGGCGTGTATCTGTATATTTTATCCGCCTTTCGTTACCTTTGAATACATGATATATAATTTCAAGAAGAAAATTTCATTCTTAATAAGAATGAGAATATCGTTGTTGTAAAATCTTCAATTTTTTTATCATGTTAATGCAATTATTTAATTATTTGAGGTAAATATCCGCGGGCTTTACAGCAGGTCGCTTGCGATCTCCGCGAGGAGAGAGCGCTCTCCCTTTTCCAAAGTAACGTGGGCGTACAGCTCCTGCCCCTTCATCTTGTCGATGAGGTAGGTGAGGCCGTTGGAGCGTGAGTCCAGGTAGGGCGTGTCGATTTGGTAGGGGTCCCCGGTGAACACGATCTTGGTGCCCTCTCCCGCCCGGGTGATGATGGTCTTCACCTCGTGGGGGGTGAGGTTCTGGGCCTCGTCCACGATGAAGTAGACCTTCGAAAGGCTTCTGCCGCGGATGTAGGCGAGCGCCATGATGAGGAGCTTCTCCGCGTTCACCATGTCCGATATGCGCCGGTAGTCCTGCGAATCCTCTTCAAACTGGTTTTTGATCACCGCGAGATTGTCGAAGAGCGGTTGCATGTAGGGGTCGAGCTTGGTTCTGATATCGCCGGGAAGATAGCCGATGTCGCGGTTCGACAGGGGGATGATCGGCCTGGCCAGAAGGATCTGCTTGTAGTTGTTGCGCCGCTCGAGCGCGGCCGCCAGCGCCATGAGGGTTTTGCCGGTGCCGGACTTACCCGCGAGCGAGACGAGCTTGATGTCGGTGTTGATGAGCGCGTCGAGTGAAAAGGTCTGCTCCGCGTTACGCGGTTGGATCCCGTAGGCCCGCCTCTTCTCCACGATGTGGAGCCTGCCGGTGGTTTTCTGATACGAGGCCAGGGCGCTTTTGGCGCCGTTCCGGATGATGAAGTATTCGTTCGGATAGGGCGTTCTGCCGTTGAGCAGCCTTCCGGCCGGAACCGCTCCGTCCCGATACAGTTCGTCGACCGCCTCCGGGTCGATGTCCTCGATGATGTTTTTGCCCGTGTAGAGCTCGCTTATGTCCTTGACCTTGCCGGTCTCGTAGTCCTCCGCCTGCACGCCGATGCTTTTCGCCTTCATGCGCAGATTGATGTCCTTGGACACCAGGCAGACCCGGTCCCTCCCGTACTTTTCGGCGAGGTTATAGGCCAGGGAGAGAATGCGGTGGTCCGAGCTGTCCTCCCAGAAAATACCGCGTAGACGCTCGCCCATCTTGACGTCGGTGTCCACGACCAGGCAGCCTCCCGTGTGCAGCCTGACGCCCTGGCTCAGGAGGTTGTTTCCGATGAGCGCGTCGAGCTCGCGCGAAAACTCGCGCGCGTTGTAATTGATGATTTCGTTGCCGCGTTTGAACTTGTCGATTTCTTCAAGCAGGGTTATGGGGATGACTACGTTGTGCTCCTCAAAGGAGTATATGCACCGGTAATCGTACAGAACGACGTTTGTATCGAGAACGAATACTTTATTCGAATTACCCTCTAACATGATCCCTTAGCCAATGTTTTCCATGGTTAAGACAATTTCAAGATTAAATTGCCGTTGTTCGTTTAAAATTTTTTAAGTCTTTTGAAATGACGGCTGATTGACCCAATCATCCGCGGCGCGCTACGTGGAGATGCCCGCCAATTCAAAAGAATTGGCGGGCATTGCCGAATCCCTGAACAAGAGGGTCGATTTTTTCAAGATGTCGTAGTCGAAAATATTCAGAGGTTCCGTGTAATCATTTTGAATCGTTATCAGTATGAGACAATAACGTTTTATTAATTTAAAGTGCCTGCCGTAAAATTCATCGGCAGGCACTGCAGAAAAGGATACTGCAAAGAGAAGTCATTTGTTCTCTATTTTTTTGATTTCTTCGGTCTGATATTTGTCTCCAATACGGAACATGATTCCCGCGTGTGCCTGTATCCCCACATTGTGGCCGATAATATCATATTTGAGCGAATAAATCCCCATATATCCGACACCCATCTCCAGAAAGAGCGTCGTATAATCACCGAGATTGAAATTGACGCCAAGAGCGAGCAGAATATCACCGCCGACAAAATCGTATTCAAGGGTTTGTTTTTGAAGAAGCAAAAGTGTAAGATATGAAGGCAGGGGCGTGGGAAATGAAAGCATGCTATAAAGAAGAAAATCATAAGGGGAAGATTCAATAATTTCTTTCACACGGAAATAGTGGAAGCCGATCTGCGGGCCGATCCAGAATCTGATATTTTCCGTTCTCAGAACACCTAATCCGA
>CAZHAD010000080.1:0-15326 GCA_964529965.1 uncultured Leptospirales bacterium
GCGGTCATCGTCGCCACGGTCAGGGCCCTCAAGAGCCACGGTGGAGGCCCCCCCGTTCCTCCCGGGAAGCCCCTTGATCCGGCCTATTCGAAAGAGAACGTGGGCCTCGTCGAAAAGGGATGCGAAAACCTGGTCCAGCATATCAACACCGTGAGAAAAGCGGGCATTAACCCTGTGGTCTGCATCAATTCGTTCCATACGGACACAAAAGACGAGATCGCGGCCATTAAAAAACAGGCGGAGGCCGCGGGCGCGAGAGTGGCCGTCTCCAACCACTGGCTCCGCGGCGGCGAAGGCGCGCTGGAGTTCACGGATGCGGTCATCGACGCATGCAATGAAAAGTCAAATTTCAAGCTCCTGTATGAGCTCGACACCCCGTTAGGCAAAAGGATTGAGATGATCGCCAAGGAGGTGTACGGCGCCGCAGGGGTAAGCTACACGCCGGAGGCCGAAGCCAAGCTTAAGAGCATGGAAAAGGACCCCGAGATGAGCAAGCTCGGGACCTGCATGGTGAAAACCCACCTCAGCCTCTCGCACGATCCCACCATAAAAGGCGCGCCCAAAGGGTGGACCCTTCCGGTCAGGGACATCCTGACATACAAGGGTGCGGGGTTTGTGGTGCCGGTAGCGGGCGCGATAAGCCTCATGCCCGGGACCGCCTCCGATCCGGCATACCGGAGGATCGACGTTGATGTTAAGAGAAGGAAGGTGACCGGCGTATTCTAATACATAAAAGTAACTATTCAGACATAATAATAGAATCGCCGATTCATGCAGATGAATACTGATTTATTGGCAGAACAACAAGTAGTTATTGCGGCATTGAATAATATTCATAGTGAAAATGACTTGTTTGCCTTAAAGCAACAAAGTTAAACGTTTGGTTACTAAATTAATAGAGGAATGTATAAAAGAAAAAAAATGCAATGTTAACAATATGTATATCTGCGTTCATCGGCTGTTATCATTACTCTTTTCAAGATTAATAGCTGAGAAGTTACAGAAAAGGAGAACTGCATGAGTGCCACAATTATAAGCGGAAATGAGATCGCCAAGCAGATCAGGGAGGAACTGAAGGCCGAGGTAGAAAATCTTCAGAAAAAACAATCGATTCAGCCCGGCCTGGTCACGATTCTCGTCGGACAAAACCCCGCTTCGATGAGTTATGTGACGGCAAAGCAAAAAACATCAAAAGACCTCGGCTTTTTCTCCATTCAGGACAATCAGAATGAAAACATTTCAGAGTCAGATCTTCTTAAATTAATAGACAAATACAACAAGGATTCTAAAATACACGGCATACTGGTTCAGCTCCCACTCCCGAAGCATGTCAATGAAAATAAGGTGCTTTACGCCATTGATCCGGACAAGGACGTGGACGGCTTCCATCCGGTCAACGTGGGAAGATTGATGATCGGAGAGGCGAGGTTTTATCCCTGTACGCCCTATGGAATACAGCAGCTTCTCGTCCGGTCCGGCACGAAAATCGAGGGGGCCGAGGTCGTGGTGGTCGGGAGAAGCAACATCGTCGGCAAGCCGATCGCCATGATGCTCGTCCAGAAAAAAGAGGGCGCAAACGCGACCGTTACCATATGCCATACCAGAACAAAGGACATGAAGACCCATACCCTGCGCGGGGACATCCTGATCGTTGCCGCGGGCGCGCCGAAGGCCGTGACCGCGGACATGGTAAAGCCCGGGGCGGTGGTGATTGACGTGGGAGTAAACAGGGTCGGCATGACTCCGGAGGGAAAAGCCATACTGCAGGGCGACGTAGACTTCGAAACAGTAAAGGAAAAGGCAAGCGCGATAACTCCCGTACCGGGCGGCGTGGGCCCAATGACGATCACCATGCTCATGCTGAACACGGTCAAGGCCGCAAAAATGGCGGCAGGCATCGGGTGAGGGCTATGACTCGACCTCACTCCCCCTTCTCTAACTTATACCCACAAATGTGTAAGAAAAGAGGGATGAGGAAACATAAGAGATGTGGAGATAGGGTGTGATGTTGGGAGGGGGTACGAGATTGAAATTACTTGAGGAGGATAAAATTTATGGAATATAAAGAAGTGCAAAAAAAGGACTTTACCGGCAAGCAGGTTAAAGTTCTTGACGCGACGTTCGAGAAGGGAACCCCGGTAACCATCGGGGCTGGAGAAAATTTAGGCTGGAGAAAAAATTTTCAGACCAGGAACGAGATGATGAAATACTTGAAGGCCGGCGAAAGATACTGGTACAGCAAGGAATGGTACGGCAGCGAAAAGAAGAGGTAATTCCCAATAATGCTAGGAGGATTGTAAATGCCATTTGAAGCGCCAAAAATCGATTATACGGGGAAAATCAAGGAAATAACCCTAGGTACGGGGGCTAAAGCGGTGAAGGTAGGGGGCTCGACCTCTTATCCCTTCTATCTGTTTGAAGGCCAGATGCCGAACCCCCCGCGGATCGCAATGGAGGTGTTCGACTATGAGCCGGACGATTGGGCCGAGGCGGCGGTGGAGCCCTTCAAGGACGTCATCGGCGATCCGGTGGCATGGGCGAAAAAGAACATCCAGGAGTACGGAGCGGAGATGATCGCCCTCCAGCTTAGAAGCATCGATCCGAACGGATTGAACAGGAGCGCCCAGGAGGCGGCCGAAATCGCAAAGAAGGTCATCGATGCGGTCGATGTCCCCGTAATACTCTGGGGCGTGGCGAACCACGAAAAGGACACCGAGGTCCTGAGGCTGATATCCGAAAGCTGCGACGGGAAAAACATTGCGTTAGGCCCGGTTGAAGAAGAGGATTACAAGCAGATCGGAGCGGGGGCGATCGCGTACAAGCACACCGTCATCGCTTCGACGCCGATCGACATAAATCTCGCCAAGCAGCTGAACATACTCCTGGACAATCTCGGCGTGCCCCCGGGCAAGATAATCGTCGATCCGACGACCGGCGCGCTCGGCTACGGCCTTGAATATACCTATTCGGTCATGGAGCGGGACAGGATGGCCGCGCTCACGCAGCAGGACGAGAAGCTCCAATATCCCCTCGTCTGCAATGTGGGATACGAGGTCTGGAAAACGAAAGAGGCGAAAATGAAAACCGGCGAAGACCCGAAGCTGGGAGATTCGAAAAAACGGGGGATCATAATGGAGTGCGTGACAGCCATGAGCCTTCTTCTTGCCGGCGCGGACATATTGATCATGAGGCATCCGGAATCGATAAAGCTCATCAGAAAAATGGTAGCCGGCCTGACCTCCTGAGAGAGCGGCAAAAAATTCAAGAAATTGCTTGAATAACTTCGCGCCCATGCGTATATTGGTATTAAATATTGTATTTGTGTCAAAATTATAATAATTACAAATTTAATGTTACATTAATGCAATGCTCAACCATTGAATTAATAAAGGAGTAGAAATGCCTGAAGAAAAAAAACATTATTCGGATGCCGCCTCCAACCAGGCCTATGAACATGCAAAGAAAGACAATATAGTTACCATATACGACAGGGCCGAAGAGATGAAACCCTGTCCCATCGGCTCGGTCGGAGACTGCTGCAAGAACTGCGGAATGGGCCCGTGCCGAGTGCCTGCTCCCAAAAAAGCGGGTGAAAAAAGAAAGGTCGGGCTCTGCGGAGCGACCGCGGAAACCATTTCCGCCCGTAATTTCCTGCGTATGATCGCGGCCGGCGCCGCCGCCCACTCCGACCACGGCCGGGGCGTCGCTGAGATTTTCCTCGCGACGGCGAAGGGCCAGGTGCCGGGCTACCAGATCAAGGACGAGCAGAAGCTCCTCGCGCTCGCGCTCGACTTCGGGATAGAGATCGAAGGCAAGGACACCAACGCGATCGCCGTGGAGGTCGGAGAAAAGTCGCTTGCCCAGTTCGGCCAGCAGGAAGGCGAGCTCCTTTACGTTAAGAAGGCGCCGGAAAAACGGCAGGAGATATGGAAAAAAGCAGGAGTGACGCCGAGGGGAATCGACAGGGAGGTCGTAGAAATCATGCACCGGACCCATATGGGCGTGGACCAGGATTATATGAACCTGATCAAACAGGGGACGCGCGCGGCCCTGGCCGACGGCTGGGGAGGCTCCATGATCGCAACCGATCTTCAGGACATCATGTTTGGCACGCCGGTTCCGGTGTACGCCGAGGTCAATCTCGGCGTTTTGAAAGAAGACCATGTCAACGTCATCATCCACGGCCACGAGCCCCTTCTCTCGGAAATGATCGTCGTGGCGTCTCAGGATCCGGAGATCCTAAAATACGCCGCATCCAAGGGGGCGAAGGGGGTGAACCTGGCGGGAATCTGCTGCACCGCGAACGAAATACTCATGCGCCATGGGATCCCCATCGCGGGGAACTTCCTCCAGCAGGAGCTGGCGATCACCACGGGGGCGGTAGAAGCCATGGTGGTCGACGTGCAGTGCGTGATGCAGGGGCTCCAGAGCGTCGCCTCATGCTTCCACACGAAGCTCATAACGACCAACGAGAAGGCGGATATAACGGGCGCCACGCCGATCAAGTTTAACGAGCACGACCCGCTCAATTCGGCCAAGGCGATACTTAAAGCGGGCATCGACAACTTCCAGAACAGGAAAGGCGTCACGATTCCGGACAGCAAAAATACGATGATCGCCGGATTCAGCCACGAGACGATAAACTATCTTCTCGGCGGAAGCTTCAGGGCGTCGTACCGGCCGCTGAACGACAACATCATCAACGGCAGGATCCGCGGAATCGCGGGGGTCGTCGGCTGCAACAACGCCAGGACCGCCTGCGATAACAACCACCTCACCTTGGTCAAGGAGCTCATCAAGAACGACGTCATCGTCCTGACCACCGGATGCAGCGCGATCGGGTGCGGCAAGGAAGGCCTGCTCACGCCCGAGGCGGCGATGGAATTCGCAGGCCCGGGCCTCAGGGAGGTCTGTGAAGCGGTCGGCATCCCGCCGGTGCTGCACATGGGGTCCTGCGTCGACAACAGCAGGATCCTCATCGCCGCGACCGCGGTGGTAAGGGAGGGAGGACTCGGCAACGACATCTCCGATCTCCCGGCCGCGGGTGCGGCGCCCGAATGGATGAGCGAAAAGGCGATCTCGATCGGGCAGTATTTTGTCGCTTCCGGCGTGTACACCGTGTTCAGCGGAAGCTCATTCCCCACCACGGGAAGCCAGGAGCTCACGAAATACCTCTTCGAGGACCTGGAAAAGGTATACGGCGGCAAGTGGGACTTCACCAATGATCCGCTCGAGATGGCGCGGAAAATGATCGAGCATATCGACAAAAAACGCAAGGAACTCGGAATCGATAAGGCGAAGGGAAGGGTGCTCTTTGACATGGCGGACCGAAGAGAGCTTGCGTAACCTGCATGAATATCACTCTAGTGTGAGGAGGAATCCAAAGTGTCAAAAATTATCGCGTCAGCGGCAATCAACGGTGCCTACAAGATAGTGGGCAATGCGGAAAAAAAGGTCAAAGAGGCCATTGACAAATTCGGGCCGAACCAGGACATCGCATTCCCCAATACGGGTTACTACCTGCCCATTATCTACGGCATACTGGGATATAAAGTGGAAAAGCTCAAGGACATGGAGCATGTCATCAAGGTGAGCAAAAACCTGCTCCCCCCGCCGGTCAGGGAAAAGCACAACCTCCCCTACCTCGGGCCGGTGCTTGATGCGGGCATGGCTACGTTCTTTGCCGAAGAGCTGGAGGAGGCGATCAAATACATCGAGAATCCGGATATCTACGTCCCGGGAGAGGATCCCAAGGACGATAATATATGGCTCGGCGCGGCGGACGACGTCATCATGAGGAAACGGGGCGTTGAATTCGTCGACGGCACCGCTCCCGGATTTGCAGCCATGCTCGGCGCGCCTACCGACAGTAAGACCGCGCAGAAGATCGCGCTTGAGCTTCAGGAAAAAAACCTCTACGTATTCATGGGAGCGAACACGGAAGGGAAAACCATGTCCGAGCAGCTCGTCAAGGAAGGCGTCCAGATCGGCTGGCCGACCAGGCTCGTGTCCTTCGGTCCCGAGGTGAGCGCCGCGGTCTTCGCCATCGGTTTCGCGACAAGGGCGGCCATGTCCTTCGGGGGTATCGAGCCGGGGGATTTCAGAAAGATCCTCATCTACAACAAGGACAGGGTGTTCGCCTTCGCCATCACCTTCGGGTATGTAAGCGACGAATGGTATGCAAACGGAGCGGGCTGCATAAACTGGGGCTTCCCCGTAATCACGGACTCCCCTACTCCCGAGATCCTGCCCACCGGCATATGCACGTATGAGCATGTGGTCGCCAACATCCCCCACGATCAGATCGTGTCGAAGTCGATCGAGGTGCGCGGACTTAAGGTCACGGTGACCAAAGTCCCGGTCCCCGTCTCGTACGGTCCCGCATTCGAGGGGGAAAGGGTCAGGGGCGAGGACATCTATCTGGAAGCCGGAGGCGGAAGGACGCACGCGGTCGAGCTGGTAACCTCGGCCGACATGGATGCGGTGACCGACGGCAAAATCGAGGTAAAGGGCCCCGACCTCAAGGACGTAAAACCGGGCAGCCAGCTTCCCTTCGCCATACTTGCGGAGGTAGCGGGAAGGCAGATGCAGCCGGATTTTGAGCCGATCCTGGAAAGGCAGATCCACCATCTGATTAATTACGCCCAAGGCGTCATGCATATCGGCCAGAGGGACATCGCATGGCTGCGCGTCAGCAAGCAGTCGGTGGACAAGGGATTCAGCCTCTCGCATATCGGCTCGATCCTTCACGCCAAGTTCCATCAGGATTTCGGCAAGATATTCGACAAGGTGCAGGTCACCATTTATACTGAAGAGGACAAGGTCAACGAGATCCTTGCGAAGGCCAGGGCTATCTATAAACAACGCGACGACAGGATCGCCGGGATGACCGACGAAGACACGGACCCGTTCTATTCATGCACCCTGTGCCAGTCGTTCGCCCCGAACCACGTGTGCATCGTCACTCCTGAAAGAACCGGGCTTTGCGGCGCGTACAACTGGCTTGACTGCAAGGCCTCTTACGAGATAAACCCCACGGGACCCAATCAGCCCGTGCCAAAGGTTGCGGTCATCGACCCGAAATACGGGGTGTGGAAGGGCACGGAGGAGTTTGTCGCCAAGGCCTCGAGGGGAAACGTCACCACGGTCGACGCTTACAGCATCATGAGAAACCCGATGACGTCATGCGGGTGCTTTGAGTGTATCGCCGCGGTCCTGCCCACCTGCAACGGGATAATGACGGTCGACCGGGACACCTCCTTGATGACGCCCTGCGGCATGAAGTTCACCACCCTCGCCGGCAGCGTGGGAGGCGGAAACGTGACTCCCGGTTTTGTCGGTCACAGCAAATACTTCATCACGAGCAAAAAGTTCATCGCCGCAGAGGGGGGATTGAAGCGGCTCGTGTGGATGCCGAAATCGTTAAAAGAAGAAATCAAGGAACGCTTTGTAAAGCGCGCCGAAGAGATAGGGATACCGGATCTTCTTGACAAGATTGCGGATGAAACCGTGGCCACGACCGAAGCCGAAGTGCTTGAGTACATCACCCAAAAGGGGCATCCGGCGCTGTCCATGGATTCTATATTCTGATCGTTCTATATAGAAATTTTCATGATGAATATGCCGCTATAGATTTATCCGTGAGATATCTTTCAGAATCGGTAATTACCTCCCGAAAGGTGGGGTTATGCCATTTGCGGCGGCGAAAAATCCCGATCATGAAGAAATAAAAAAGGAGAAAACCATGGCACTCTCAGGTATTGAAATTTACAAGCTGTTGCCCCAGACCAACTGCGGAGATTGCGGCGTGCCCACATGCCTGGCGTTCGCGATGAAGCTTGCGGCGGGACAGACGGAGCTGGCCAAATGCCCGCACGTGTCCGAAGAATCGAAACAGAAGCTCGACTCCGCATCAGCACCCCCCATTCTTCCCGTCACCATAGGCAAATTCAAGACCGGCGGGGAAACGGTTCTTTTTCGCCATGAGAAGACCTTCGTCAATCCGACCGGGATCGCGGTTCTCGTGACCGACAAAATGGCCGATGGCGATGTCGACAAACTCCTGACGAAATTCAAGGAGCTCAGCTTTGAGAGGGTCGGATTGACCCTCAGGGCCGACCTCATTGCCGTCAAATCCGAATCGGGCGACGCAGGGGCCTTTGAAAAGCTTGTCGGCAAGGCCAAAGCGGCTGCAGGAAACGGCGGGTTGATCCTGATGGGCGACAGCGCTGAAGTGCTTGGCGCCGGACTCAAGGCGGCGGCGGACCAAAAGCCCCTCCTGTACGCCGCAACGAAAAACAACGCTGATGCGGTTGCGGCCCTCGCCAAGGAGCACAAATGCCCCGTCGCCGTTAAGGGGGAGAATATCGACGAGGTGATCGAATTGACGCAAAAGCTCACGGGCATGGGCCTGAAAGAGATCGTCATCGACACGGGCTCAAGAAAGCTCCGCAATGTGTACG
This sequence comes from uncultured Leptospirales bacterium, assembly GCA_964529965.1. Classification (GTDB taxonomy): domain Bacteria; phylum Spirochaetota; class UBA4802; order UBA4802; family UBA5550; genus RBG-16-49-21. The sequence continues at coordinate 8,463 of CAZHAD010000080.1, forward strand.
AGGACCAGGTGATCCTCAGGCGCGCGGCCATCAAAAAAGGATTCAGGCCCCTGGGATTTCCCACGATCACCTTTCCCTGCGAAATGACCGAGGATTTCATGGAAGAAACCCTGATCGCATCGGTATTTATCGCCAAATACGGCGGGATCGTCGTCCTTTCGGACCTGGAGGGCCACAGTCTCTTTCCTCTGCTCGTCCAGAGAATGAACATATTCACGGATCCGCAGAGACCGATGGCGACCGAACAGGGGATATATCCGATCAACAATCCCGACGATAATTCGCCGGTGCTTGTCACCACGAATTTCTCCCTCACGTATTTCATCGTATCGGGCGAAATCGAGGGGAGCAGGATTCCCGTGTGGCTGATGGTCATGGACACCGAGGGCCTCTCGGTGCTTACGGCCTGGGCCGCGGGAAAATTCGCCGCGGATGCGATAGGCCTGTTCGTCAAAAAATCGGATATTACCGGAAAGATAAAGCACCGGTCTCTTGTAATTCCGGGCTATGCGGCCTCCATAAGCGGTGAGCTGGAAGAGGAGCTTCCCGACTGGAAGATTACAATCGGGCCGAGAGAGGCGGCGCACATACCGGCCTTTTTGAAACAATTCAAAGCATCATAAGGAGGGTGGCAATGGGAAATTTCATTCGCATCGGTGAAAATCTTAACGTCATGTCCAAAGTCCTAGGACCGGCGATGAAGGAGAGGAATCCCGGACCGATTCAGGAAATGGCGAAAAAAGAAACCGAAAAGGGCGTGGACTACATCGACGTCAATATCGGTCCCGCTCGAAAGGACGGCGCGGAAATGATGCCGTGGCTGGTTAATGTCATTCAGGACGTGACCGATACCCCGCTGGCACTCGACACGACCAACATGGAGGCGATGGAGGCGGGTCTGAAGGCGTGCAAGAAGGGAAAAGCCCTCATAAATTCCGTGTCGCTGCAGACATCGCGAATTGAGGCTGGCCTCAAGCTCGCGGAAAAGTACGAGGCCGACTGCATCGCCCTTCTCTGGAGCGATCAGGGGATGCCCCGCGATGCGAATGAGCGGGCGATGCACATCGTGGACTTTATGACAAAGGCCGCGGAGATAGGGGTCCCGAACGAAAGGCTCTGGGTGGACCCGATCGTATCGCCGATATCCGTGGAGATAAACCAGGTCAAGGCATGCGTTGAATTCATGGGCATGCTCAAAGAGATCGCCCCGGGCGCGAAATCAACCTGCGGGCTTTCAAACGTGTCAAACGGGGTGCCGGACAACCTGAGGCCATGGCTCAATATCACCTATCTCATAATGTTGATCAGGAACGGTCTTCTGTCCGCGATCGTCGACAGCTTCGACAACACGCTCGATGACATCGTGAGCGGCAAAAAGGAAAATGTCGTCAGCCTCGTTCAACGGATAATGGACGGCGAGAAGGTCGACATGAATTCCTTGAGCCCCGAAGAGGCGAAATATGCAAAGACCGTGAGGGTTCTGACCGGCGAATCACTGTTCTCAAACTCCTGGCTTGATATATGACGGTGTATGATTTTATACGGGGGCCGCTGCTGTGGTTTTCCTTCATTGTATTCATGGCGGGCCTTTTATTCCAGATCTATAAAATCTTCTCGATTACAGAAAAAAAAGAGCGCCCCAAACTCATCAGGGAAGAGGCAAAAAAAAGCGGCCTCGCGAGAATAAAAAACTACCTTGCCGGCAAATTTTCACGAGTCAATGTAAAAGGGACGATCCTCGGCACGCAGCCGCACATGGCTCTGTTGAGCGCTGTATTTCATGCGTGTCTCATCGTAACGCCCTTCTTTGTCCTGGCGCATAATATCCTTTTATTCGAATCATGGCGTTTCAGGCTGCCCAGCTTTTCCGAATCGACGACCGACATCCTGGCCATTATTTTTCTCGCGTGCGCCTTTCTGTATCTGCTCCGCCGCATATTCCTTCCAACGGTCCGGGCCGTATCCGAAATCTATGACTATATCCTCCTTCTCATTGCGGCGGCCCCGTTTGTAACGGGCTTTCTTGCATATCATCAGCTTGGCGATTATAAAACGATCGTCATCCTTCATATACTCTCCGGGGAATTAATGCTGGTCGCGCTGGGGCTCACCAAACTCGGACATATGGTCTTTTTCTTTTTTGTCAGGACTAACATAGGGTCGGAATACAGCTTCAGAGGGGGCTCCCGCTCATGGGAATAACCTTCATCGGAGAAATCAATGAGTACCAATGTGATTAACGGGATTGACCAGTCAAAAATCGTACAGATGCTGAAACAAAAAAAGCAGATGAAGGTTTTTTTGTCCATATGCGCGTCATGCGGATTTTGCGCCGACAGCTGCTTCCTGTACAGAAGCTACAAGGACCCGCGGTACATGCCCTCATATAAAGCCATAAACTCCCTCGGAAGATTATTTAAAAAGAAAAAAAGGGTCACGCGCGCGATGCTGGAGGAAATGAGCGATCTGATCTATGGGAGATGCGTCATGTGCCGGCGCTGTTACTGCCCGCTCGGGATCGACATATCCGCCATGATCTCATGGGCAAGAACCATATGCCGCACGCAGGGAGTATATGAACGATACGACATCGATCCGATGGGAAGAATAAACAAGGCGGCCGTGTAAAAATCAACGATGAAAACGATTGGCAGAACAGAATTCCTCGGCATACTGCTCATAGGCATCATTTCATTCACCATGTCTATTGTGAGCGCCCAGCCCGATGAAATAATCATCAACGACTCGCGTATTTTCAAACACCCGCAGCGTACGCCCGTCAGGTTCCCCCACGGCCTTCACATGGGAACCGTCCCGTCATGCAAAGACTGCCACCACGTGTACCGCGACGGCAAAAACGTGCTTGACGAGTCAGAGCTGACTGAAGGGAATCCGAAGATACTTTGCTCAAGCTGCCATGCGCTCAACAAGGCCGATGGTAGATTGGGACTGATGGACGCGTTTCATATTCAATGCATCGGCTGCCACAGGAAATTGGCCCTCAAGGGTAAAAAATCAGGGCCGCGGCTCTGCGAACAATGCCACCCCTGGCGGTGACACCGATCTGGATTTTCAGGAGGCTCCAATGGTAATCGCAAAACGTAAAGATCTCGCCGAAATACAAGACGCAATCTCGGGATACAAAAGAATTCTCAACGTCGGGTGCGCCGGGTGCACCGCGGTCTGCCTCGCCGGAGGCCAGAAGGAGGTTGATGCGCTGAACCTGGAGCTTGCCGAACTGTTCAAGGAGAGCGGCGACCCGATACTGATCGAAGGATATACGGTCGAGCGCCAATGCGAAATGGAATTCAATAAGGAGCTCGATCCGATGGTGAATCGCTTCGATGCACTGCTTTCCATGGCGTGCGGCGCCGGCGTCCAGTTTATTGCCGAACGCTTCCCGAAAAAACCTGTTTTCCCGGCCCTGAACACCACATTCATCGGGAACAACAGGGACGTGGGATGGTTCGAAGAGATGTGCCGTTCATGCAATGATTGCCAGCTCGCATACACCGGCGGGATATGCCCGGTCACCAAATGCGCGAAGAGCCTTTTCAACGGTCCCTGCGGAGGGACCAACAAGGGCAAATGCGAGGTCGACAAGGACATCCCCTGTGCGTGGAATGATATTTATGAAAGGCTTAAAGCGCAGAACAGGCTGGATAACATAATAAAGATAAGGGCCCACATGAAATGGCAAAACCAGATCCAGGGAACGGTCATACAGGATGCCTACAAGGACAGATATGTTAAATAGCGCATTTGTACGATGCAGTCAGATCCATGTGTGTGCCTGTTTTTAAGGACGGGCGGGTCTTTCCCTTGTTCTTATTAAATATGAACAAGGGGGGGAACACGATTTTTTCCAGAGGAAACGTTACAATATGAAATCAGGAAGCAATCTCGAAAAACTGCTCAGTGCGGGCGAATTCGTGGTAACGGGAGAGCTGGGCCCCCCTCACGGCAACGATCCTGAAGTCGTGAAAAAAAAGGCTGAGCTGCTGAAAGGTAACGTCGATGCGATAAACATAACCGACAACCAGACCTCGGTGGTCAGGATGTCCAGCATCGCCACCTCTGCCCTTCTCGTGCAAATGGGGTTCGAGCCGGTGATGCAGATGGTGTGCAGGGACAGAAACAGGATTGCGATGCAGAGCGATATAATCGGCGCAAACGCGCTGGGCATACGGAACATGCTGTGCCTGAGCGGCGATCATCAGACCTTCGGAAACCAGCCCTTTTGTAAAAACGTGTACGATATCGATTCAATGCAGCTCATCTACACGGTCAAAAAGATGAGGGATGAAAACAGGATACTGGATGTCGACAAGGAAATGGGAGGCGAGATAAAAATGTTCATAGGCGCGGCCGCGAATCCTTTTGCCGAGCCGTTTGAGTTCAGGCCCTACCGCCTCAAGAAAAAGGTGGAAGCGGGGGTGGATTTTATCCAAACCCAGTGCATTTATGACATGAAAATCTTCAAGGAATGGATGAAGAAGGTGCGTGACCTCGGACTGCATGAACGATGCCACATCCTCGCAGGCATCACCCCGCTCAAATCAGGAGGTATGACGCGGTATATGGCGACCAACGTGTCCGGGGTCATAATCCCGGAGGAGATAATAAACAGGATGGCCGGCGCCCCCAAGGGTAAGGCCGCGGAGGAAGGGATCAAAATCTGCATTGAGCAGATCGAGGAGATACGCGGTATCGAAGGCGTGCACGGCATCCATCTTATGGCGATCGAATGGGAGCATATGGTCGGTGAAATCGTAGGCCAGGCAAAGCTCCTGCCCCGCCCTTCTCCGCCCCAATAAACAGGTAATGAAACAATTGTGTCCTCATGCGCGATGAGGGTGCGTCAAAATGGGAAATGAAATTCTCTATAATACCGAGGGCATATCCACGGAGAATGCCCTGAAACAAAACAATTACGAGATTGCGTACAAGAAGGCTTCTGAGGCGCTGGCAAGAGGAGACGCCGCCCAAATAGTCAATGCAAGCGGCGCGGGATTGGAACATATCCACGGTGCTCCGCACATCGTGGTGCCGTTCCTAAGCAATGATGTCCTCATCATGCATCCGGAGGTTTCAGTCTCCTACCGTGACACGACAACCGAGGTCCCCCTCTGGTTGAAAATTCTTACCCTGCACTATCTCATTTATTCAAAAGGGACGGGCGAGACCGGCGAACAAATAACCTTTAAACAGCTGGAGGGCGGACTTGGATATTTCCCCGCCTTTCAGAAAAGGACGATCATCCCTCTGATAGATGCTTTTGAAAGCGATCTGAATAATTTCCTCATTGCAGGAAAAATGATAGGCGGCACAAGGGTTCAGATGGGCGACTGCGCCCTTCGCTTCAGGGCGTTTCCCAGGATTGACATCATATTTGTTTTATGGAAGGGGGATGAAGAGTTCCCGCCTGACGGAAACGTCATCTTCGATTCTTCCATAGCCGATTACCTCACCACAGAGGATATAGCCGTCTGCAGCAACATGATCGCCGTGATGACAATTAAAAAATGGAAAACAAAATAAAACACGCGAAAGGGCCCCTTGTATGGGTTGAGCCGGATTCAGAGGCGACGAGAAGCGTGAATGCCGCGGAAGAACTCATCATAATCCCGGACATGGAAGGATCGCGGGAATACTCAAAAGTGAGCTTCCCGATCCGCTACGGGAGATACGCCCAGATAACATATAGGGATTATAATTATCAATTCAATTGTAACGGCGAATTGAAGTTTATCCAGGGCCGTACACCGGCGTGGCCGGCGAATGAATGGCTGAAGCGCACCGTCGCCGATGACTGGGTGTACTACTCGACCGAAGGATACAACAGCGTCTTCAGCCTTTTCGGCGAATATTACCTTCCCTGTTTTTCTTACTCGCAAAATTCAATCTCAGCCGCAAATCCATTTCAGACCGGGGCTGTTGCACACGCGCTTGATTCCGTAACTAATCTTTTTGCAAAAATCGCCCTACTGGATGAGGGCGCCATCCCCCACCGGCCGGGTCAGTTCATCAATCGAGTCAGAAATAACGACACGAAAAAGCTCGGGTCTCGTGCGGTCGAACTGCACAAAATCACCGGCGGGCCCCTGACCGTGCTTCCTCCGGACACGCGTCATGTTGATTATGACGTCATTCCGATCGTCATCGCGGACGGATGCCTGTATAACTGCGGATTCTGCAGCGTAAAAACGGGACGGAATTTTTCGGCCAGGAACAGGCAAAACATTGTCGAACAGATCGAAAAATTGAAAGAATACTACGGGCCTGATCTCGTGAACTATAATTCAATATTTCTCGGAGGGCTGGATGCGCTTCAGGCTGGACCGGATCTCATTGAATTCGCTTCAGAAAAAGCCTACGAAATGCTTCATCTCGGCGATTCACTTATGAAAGGAGCCAACCTGTTTTTTTTCGGCAGCGTAAACTCGCTGCTATCATCGTCAGATGACCTTTTCAGGTCCCTGAATGAAACGCCTTTCATCACGTATGTCAACGTCGGCCTCGAATCCGCCGACCGGGCATCCCTTGAGATTCTGGAAAAGCCTTTGACGCCCGCGCTGATACAAGATGCATTTCGCAGGCTGCTCGATGTGAACAGGAGGTTCGGACGGATTGAGCTGACGGCTAATTTCGTCATCGGCTCCACGCTCCCGGAAAACCATGAGCGCTCCATCATCGATCTTGTCCGCAGCTGCACCGATCGTCGTTTCAATAAGGGAACCCTGTACTTTTCTCCGATGGACGAAGGCAAAACCGTTCGCGAAGTCAGGGAAAAAATATATCGGATCAAAAACAACAGCAGGCTTCCCGCCTATTGTTACTTGATTCAACGGTTGTGATCGAATG